>JBAWXQ010000017.1:0-25885 GCA_037144015.1 bacterium | reverse complement strand
CAGGAGAGGGAGTCGAACCCTCACGCCTTTAAAGGGCGGTGGATTTTGAGTCCACTGCGTCTGCCATTTCGCCACCCTGGCGCACCGGCTGCAATCTGTTGAACAGTCGGAATGTAGCATACGCGGCGGAACGTGACAACCGGCGAGGCCGCTTTCCGCTGGCCATCCTCCCACCGCTTGGCTACTCTTTCAAACGACGTCCGGCAGGCGCGCAGGCCATTGATCAGCGAACCATCGAAGCCACACGCCTTCAGCCGGCATACCCTGGGCATACTTCATGAACGACCTCTTCTTCCTGTACGGCCCGCCGGGCTCCGGCAAGACCACCATGGGCAGACTGCTGGCCGCGCGGCTGGATCTGCCGTTCATCGACCTGGATGTGCGCATCGTGGAGAAGGCCGGCAAGCCGATCCCCGCGATCTTTGCCAGCGATGGCGAGCCCGCCTTCCGCGCGCTGGAAACCGAGTGCCTGCGGCAGGTGGTGGCCGAGGGGCGCGGCGTGGTTTCACTCGGCGGCGGCGCGCTCCTGGCAGCGGTCAACCGCGTCCTGGCAGAGGAGACCGGCCACGTGCTCTTTCTCGACGCACCGCTGGAGATGCTGGAGGCGCGCGTGGCCCAGGCACCCGGCACGCGTCCCCTGCTGGCCGATCCCGCCGCAGCCGCCAGCGCCGCACCCGCCGTCACGCCGCCGCCGCGGAAGCTTGCCGACCTGCTGGCCCGGCGCGCCACGCACTACGCCTCCTTTGCGCGGCGCCTGAAAATCGAGGACGTCACGCCCGAGGAGAACGCGGACGCGGCGCAGATCGCGCTCGGTGCCTTCCGCGTGGGCGGCATGGGCGCCGCCTACAACGTGCGCGTGGGCCCGGACTGGATCGATGGCCTCGGCGACCTGTTCCACGCGCACGGCTGGAAGGGGCGCGCCATGCTGGTCGGCGATGACCACACGCTGCCGCTCCACGGGACGCGCGTCGCACAGGCGCTCGCCCACGCGGGGATCGAGGTGCACCGGTTTGCGATTCCGGCCGGCGAGGCCACCAAGACCATCGACACCGTGCAGACGATCTGGCGCGCCCTTCTCGAGGCGCGCATCGAACGGGGCGACACCGTGCTGGCGCTGGGCGGCGGCGTCGTGGGTGACCTGACAGGCTTTGCCGCCGCCACCTGGCTGCGCGGCGTGCGCTGGGTGGGACTGCCCACAACCCTTCTGGCCATGGCCGACTCCAGCCTCGGCGGCAAGACCGGCGCCGATCTGCCCCAGGGGAAAAACCTGGTCGGCGCCTTCCATCCGCCCGCGCTGGTGCTGGCCGACACCGGAACGCTGGCCACCCTGCCGGACGACGAATTCCGCTCCGGACTGGCTGAAGTCGTGAAGCACGGGCTCCTGGCTGACCCGGAGCTCTTCGACCTCTGCGCGGAAGGATTCGACCAACTGCGCGCCGATGCGGACGGGGAGTTTGTCAGCCGCGCCATGGCCGTGAAAATCCGCACCATCCAGCAGGATCCCTACGAGAACGGGATCCGCGCCGCACTCAATCTCGGGCACACCATCGGGCACGGCCTGGAAAAAGCCTCCCATTTCTCGCTGCGCCATGGCGAGGCTGTGGCCATCGGCATGGTGGCGGAGGCCCGCGTGGCCGAGCGCATGGGCCTGGCCCACATCGGACTGGCAGACCTGATCGTCGGCGTGCTGAACGGGCTCGGCCTGCCCACGGAGATTCCGGCAACCCTCGACCGCCGCAGCATGATCGACGCCATCCGGCTCGACAAAAAACGCGCCGGCGGCGTGGTCCGGTTTGCCCTCCCGGTCCGCATCGGCGAAGTCCGCATCGGCGTGGCCGTAGACGAGAAGATGCTGGCAGAGGTGCTGGCCAACAGCCAGGCCGGATGACACAATCACAAGGTGGGCTTCAGCCCGCAACCCAATGAATGAACAAATCAAGGACACCGAGAGCACAGAGAGTATCAGAGACCACAGAGAAATGCCTGGCTGCGGCCGGCGAGCCGGACGCAGCAGCATGAATTTGCCTCTGTGCTCTCTTTGTTTCTCTGTGGCCTCTGTGTCCGTCCACCGGATGCTGTAAGATGCGAAGCATATGCATCGCATGTTATGACGGAACGATCTAATATTTGCCGCATTCGACAGCCCCTCTTTCGCCGCCAGCATGATCCTGCATGAATTCCACCCCCGTTACGCCAGCCGAATCGCCGCTCACCGACCGCCAGGTGCGCCGCGGCCTGCACATCAACATCCTGGCCGGCAGCATCGGCATGGTGTGGATCGTGGCGCTGAACATGCCGTACACCATGCTGCTCGAGGCGCTCGGCGCCAACGGCGTGCTGCAGGGGCTCTCCTCCACCATCATCCAGCTCACGCTGGCGATCCAGATTCCCGGCGCACTGTTTCTGGAGTCGCTCCGCCACCGCAAGGTTGCCTGGGGCGTCATCGCCATCGTGCACCGACTGCTCTGGTTCATCCCCGCGTACATCGCCTGGCTCCACCCGGCCCCGCCCATCGGCGCGCACGTGGTCGTGATCGTGGCCTCGCTCTCCATGGCGCTCGGAAATTTTTCCGCCTCGGCCTGGCACAGCTGGATGGCGGACCTGGTGCCGGACACCACGCGCGGCCACTTCTGGAGCCGGCGGCAGGCCTGGACCATGACCGCGTTCCTCATTGCCATGGCCTGCACGGGCGTCGTGCTGGACCTGGTCAAGCCCGCCGACCCGGCCGGCCCCCTGACCGGATTCGCGCTGATCTTCGGCGTGGCCGCAATCTTCGGCGCCGCGGACATCTGCATCCACCTGCTGGTTCCCGAGCCCCCGGTCAAGCGCACGCCGCACAACGTCTCGCTGCTGGAACGGCTGGTTGCCCCGCTGCAGCACCCCAACTTCCGCCGCCTGGCCATTGCCATGGGGCTCTGGATGTTCTCCTGCACGCTCATCGGCGCCTTTGGTCAGCTGTACGCGCGACGCGTCTTCCACGCCACGTACACGGAGCTCTCCGCCTGGTCCATCGCCGCGTCGCTCGGCACCATCGTGGCCGGGCTGGCCGTGGGGCACCTGATGGACCGCATCGGCGCCCGCGCCTTCGGCGCCGTGATGATCCTGCTGGCGCCGTGCTTCGGCGCCTCGTGGTTTCTGTACACCGACACGCCGCTCCTGTTCCACCTGCCGCTGCTCGGCGAGTTTCATACCAGCTGGGGAATGGCGCTGATGACCGTCGTCTGCTTCTTCAGCGCCGGGGTCTATTCCAGCGTCGGGCTTTCGCACATGAGCCTGCTGGCGTCCACGGCCCCGCAACGCGGCCGGACCCTTGCCATGGCCGTGCAGTGGACGATCATCGGCCTGATCGGCGCCGGCGGCCCCGTCCTGGGCGGATACGTGATGGATGTCTTCCCCCCGGATGGATTACGGCTGACGCTCCTGCGCGGCACGCACTTCCATTTCGTCCATGCGCTGACCATCATGCACGCCCTCACCGCCTGGTTCGTGGTGCTCCCGGTCTTTCTCAGCATCCGCGTCAAGCGCGAGCGCCTCGGCATGCTGGAGGCGTTTGACCGCATCGTGCTGGTCAACCCGCTGCGGTTCGCCAGCGGCATCTACCATGCCCGCGTCATGGCCTCTCCCGTGACCCGCCGCCGCCGCACGCAGGCGGTCGAGGCGGCCGGAGAAAGCGGCGCCGAAGTGTTTGTCGCCGACCTGGCCGCGCGGCTTTCCGACCCCTCCGCGGATGTGCGCGAAGCCGCCGCGCAGTCGCTGGGGCGGATTGGCACGCCCGATGCCATCGACGCGCTGGTCACATCGCTGCAGGATCCGGGCACGGACCTCGCCGTGCACCTGCTGCGCGCCCTGCGTTCCTGCGCCGACCATCGCGCCACGAGCGCGGTGCTGGCCCGCCTGACTGATGAGAACCTGGAGACCGTGCGCGAAGCCGCGCGCACCCTGGGTGCCATCAACGACCGGGAGGCGGTGCCGCCGCTGCTGGACCTCCTGCACCGGACGCGCCACGAAGCCATTGCCATGGCCGCGGCCGAGGCGCTGGGCCACATGCATGACCTGTCCGCGGTCTACGAGATCATGCCGCGCATGCGCACCACCAGCAGCTACATGGCGCGACGGACCTTCGCCGCGGCAACCGGCGACCTGCTCGGCACCCCCGACGGGTTCTACCGCATCCTGACCGAGGAGGACCAGTCCCATGGCGCAGGCATCACGCCGCTGATCCGGCGCCTGCAGGCGGAACTGCACCGGATGCCCGCGCCAGCCGGCACGCCGGTGCCATCCCCAGCCGTGGCCCTCGTCCGCGACCTGGACCGGCAGTACGAGCTGCGCGACATTCGCGCCGCCGCCGCAACCGCCTTCCGGATCGCCGCCATCCTGGCGGAACGCCGGTATGGCATTTCAAACACCGGCGACGACCATGCTTTCCTGGCCGCGCTGACCGCAGCCGATCCCGGATTTGCAGCCGGCGCCTGGTATCTCGCCGTGCTGAATGGCGCCTTCCAGCGCACCGCCACCAGCGCCTCGCTCTCCGTGGCCCGCGACCTGGTGGAAATCCAGCTGGCCGTTTACATCCTGGCCTCGTGGTCCCATGATCTGGCCCGCCGTGCCGAAACGCCGGAGACGCGCGAAACTTGACCCCCTACCGCCATATTGTCTGGGACTGGAACGGCACGCTGCTGGATGACGTGCAGGCCTCGGTGAACACCATCAACCGGCTGCTCGCGGCGCGCGCCCTGCCACGCACCGACACCGCCGCCTACCGCGGACTATTCGGCTTCCCGGTGCGAAACTACTACGCCGCCATGGGCTTTCGCCTGGAGCAGGAGAACTGGGACCTCCTCGCCCGCACCTACCACGACTATTATCTGGCGGAGCCCTCCATCCGCCTGCACCCGGAAACCCCAGGCGTGCTGCGCTTCTGCAGCGACGCCGGCCTGGGGCAGTCGATCCTCTCGGCCTCGGAACAGGAAATCCTCGAGCGGATGCTCGCGGCGGCCGGCATCCTGCCCTGGTTTGACTTCATCCACGGCGTCGACAACCTGCACGGCCACTCCAAGGTCGAGACCGGCCGCAACCTCATCCGCCGCATCCCCTGCCCTGCCGCACAGGTGCTGTTTGTGGGCGACACGCTCCACGACCATGAAGTCGCCGCGGCGCTCGGCTGCGACTGCGTGCTGGTCTCGCAGGGGCACCAGGCCCCTGCGCGGCTGCAGGCCGCCGGCTGCCCGGTGCTGGACACGCTGGCGATGCTTCCCGAGTTTCTGCGTCACGCGGCCCCGGGTTGTTCAGCATGGAAACGGCAGTTGCCGGTGATCGGTGTTAGGTGATCGGTGACCGGTGACGTATTCAGATTTCCGAATTCAGTCGTCCTCGTGCTCGTCCTCGTGCCCGAGTCGATCCTTTCGAGGACGAGGCCCGCTTCGCTGAGAACGAGCACGAAATATACACGGAAAGCGTGTATCATAAGCGGAAAGAGGGCAAGGCGGGCGTCAGCCCGCAACCCAACGAATGAACACGCCAAGGACACCGAGGGTACTGAGAGGAACAGAGACCACAGAGAAATTCCTGGCTGCAACCTGCGCGCCGGTCGCAGCCGAATGAATTGTGTCGAGTTATACTGGCCGAGAACAGTCGCGACGAAGTGTTGCGACGAATGTCGACATGGCGACAAGGCCCAATTCACCCACAGTTTTTGCGGAAGCCCCGTATTTTTCTCTGTGCTCTCTTTCTTTCTCTGTGACCTCTGTGTCCTTCCACTAGGATGCTCCAAGATGCACGCAAATAACGAGTGTGTTGACCGAAAAGGCTCTACCGTCTCCACCCTCCACCTTCCACCATCCACCCTCCACCCTCCACCTTCCACCCCCCCACATCCTCCACCTTCCACCCTCCACCTTCCACCCTCCACCCTCCACCTTCCACCCTCCACCTTCCACCCTCCACCTCCACCTTCCACCCGCCAACCCGGAACCCCTTCCCATGCACACCATCACCCTCTCCGACCTGCCGGCCAAGCAATGCCACCGCGAGGAGTTCCGCAGCGGCACCTTCCGCGTCCTTTCCCGCTCCGGCCTGCACCCGACCGAGCGCGTCCTGCTGGAAAACCTGCCGGCCCAGGTCCCGGGAGAGATTCTCATTGCCGGCAACCGCAGCGGCGTGATGGGGCTCGTGCTGGCCACGGAGAACCCGGGCGCAAACGTGGTGCAGCATGTGTTCGACATTCACCACGCCAAGGCGCTGCAGCGCACGCTGGCGTCCCATGATGTCTCGCGTGTCCGGGTCGAATGCACGCCCTTCCTGCCGGAGCTCTCCGGTACGCGGCTGGCGCTGCTGCAGTCCACCTCGCGCGACACGCCGGCGGAACTGCTCCTCGATCAGCTGGAGGAGCTGCGCGCCGGGCTCCCGGACGGCGCCACCTGCCTCGTGGCCTACGACGGCAAGCCCGACTGGCTGCGCAAGCAGATGAAGCAGATCTTCGGTCAGGTCACGGCCATTCCCGCCGTGCGCGAGGTCACGCTGTTCCGCTCAACCCTCGTCCGGACGGCAAGCGACCGCGCCGCGCCGGGCGCGGACCAACCGCCCGGAACATGTCCCGGTCCCCACCTGTTCGCCAGACGCAATTTTTCCGCCACGTTCAACGCCAGCCTGCCAGGCGACCCTCCGCTGCAGCTCAGCACGCTGCCCGGGGTGTTCGCGCACCGGCGCGCCGACGAGGGCGGACTGGCGCTGGCGGAAGTCGCCGCCCGCATGATCGAGCCTGGCGCACGCGTGTTTGACATGGGGTGCGGCTGCGGCCTGGTCGGCCTGCTGCTGGCAAGGCATGCGCCGCCGGCCATGCTCCTGTGCGCCGACTCGCACGCCCGGGCCATTCACTGCACCGAGCGCAACGCGCAGGCCAATGGCCTCGCCCATGTGCAGACGCTCCTGACCGACAGCCCGGCGCCGGATGTGCCGTTCGATGTGTTTGTCGGCAACCCGCCCTACTATTCCGACTACCGCATCGCGGAGTTGTTCATCCGCGCCGCCCACCAGGCCCTGGCCCCCGGCGGCACGGCCTTCATCGTGGCCAAGAGCCACCGCTGGCATGAGGGTTTCATGATGGAGCTGTTCGGCAACGCCGAGGTGATCAAGCGCCGCGGCTACGGCGTGGTGAAGAGCGTGCGGCGACCTCCGGGTGGCGGAAGCAATCCGTGAGGTGGTCGTTCACCATGCCCACCGCCTGCATCAGGGAATAGCAGATGGTTGAGCCGACGAAGTTGAACCCCCGCTTCTTCAGGTCTTTGCTCATCTGGTCGGACACCACCGTCTTCGCGGGGAGGTCGGCCATGCCTTTCCTGCGGTTCTGAACCGGGACGCCATCCACATAGCGCCACAGATACGCATCGAGCGACCCGCATTCCTCCCGGATGGCCAGGGCGCCCCGCGCGTTCCGGATCGCCGCCTCGATCTTGAGGCGATTGCGCACGATGCAGGAATCCTGGAGCAGGCGGTCGATGTCCGGCCGGCCGTAGGCGGCGATCCGCTCGACGTCGAAGTTGTCGAACGCCTTCCGGTAGTTCTCCCGCTTCTTCAGGATCGTGAGCCAGCTCAGGCCGGCCTGGGCCCCTTCCAGAACGAGAAATTCAAACAGGCGCCGGTCATCATGAACCGGCACGCCCCATTCGTCATCATGGTACGAAACGTAGACCGGATCCGTACCGCACCAGTCGCACCGGTTTTTCATGCGGTTCGCGCCCCGGCAATTGTTTGCTCCACAAACCCCGCGATGGCCGTGCGGTCAGCCGGGATCCGCGCGCAGCGCGTGGGCAGGGCCGCAAGCGCATCGAGGATCGGATGATGCGCCAGATCCTCGCCGGTGGCCTGGCGGATGGCGTCGCCGAACTTGGCCGGGTGCGCGGTGGCCAGACAGATCATGGGCGCGTTGGCATCCAGGTGCTGCGCGGCCACGTGCACGCCCACGGCGCTGTGCGGGTCGAGCAGGTAGTGGTGCCGGAGCCAATAGTCCCGGATGGTGGCACAGGTCGACGCGGTGTCGCCGCGGCCGGCGCAGATGAGGCTGTCCCCGCCCGCCAGCTCCAGCTTCCCGGTGCGTGCAAAGGCATCCATCCACCTCGCCACCTGCTGCGCATCGCAGCCGGCGCGGTAGTAGAGGTAGCGCTCGAAGTTGCTGGCCACCTGGATGTCCATCGACGGGCTCAGCGTGGGCACCACCTCCCCTGTTCCGTAGACGCCCGTGTTGAAAAAGCGCGACAGAATGTCGTTCTCGTTGGTGGCCAGCACGAGGCGGTCGCAGGGGAGTCCCATGCGACAGGCCATGTACCCGGCAAAGATGTCGCCGAAGTTCCCCGTGGGGACGCTGAAGCGAACACGCTTCGCCCCGGTGCTTTCCAGGACGCGGAACGCGGCATAAAAGTAGTAGGTGATCTGAGCCAGCACGCGCGCCCAGTTGATGGAGTTGACCGCGCCCAGGTGGTGCCGGTCGCGGAACGGCAGGCCGTTGAAGAGCGCCTTGACGATGTTCTGGCAGTCGTCAAACGTGCCGGCAACAGCCAGGTTATGGACGTTGGCATCCAGCACGGAGGTCATCTGGCGCTCCTGCACGGGGCTGACGCGTCCGTGCGGGTGCAGCACAAAGATGCGCATGCGGTCGCGGCCGCGCACGCCGTGGATGGCTGCGCTGCCGGTGTCGCCGCTGGTCGCGGCGACAATGTTCAGCTCGCCCCCGGTTTCGGCCAGCACGTATTCAAAGAGGTTGCCGAGGAACTGCAGCGCCACATCCTTGAAGGCCAGCGTGGGGCCGTGGAACAGCTCCAGGATGTGCACGCCGCCCACCGGCACCACCGGCGTTACGCCGGGGTGACGGAATGCGGCGTAGCTGCGGTCGACCAGGCGCCGCAGCGCAGGGGCGGGAATATCGTCCACATACAGCCGCATGATCTCATACGCCAGACCGGCGTACGGCAGGCGCGACCAGGCCGGCAGGCGCTCGCGCGCGTCGGGGATGGCGGCCGGCAGGAACAGCCCGCCGTCGCGCGCCAGCCCGGTGAGGACGGTAGCGCAAAACGGCAGCGCCTCGCCGCCGCCACGGGTGCTGAGATAACGCATGCGGCCGATGATAGCAGAAGCCGCAACCGGGGCGCCAGCCGCAGGTGCGCTAGGAACCTGTCGGATTTAGGCTTTGGGTCGATCCGGCACCTTCTGCCGACAAGCTGCTAGCCCAGCAACCTCGCCGGCGGCAGGCCGTGCTGCTGCTTGAAAGCCTTGCTGAAGTGGAACGGGCTGGAAAATCCGAGCCGTACGGCCACCTCCGAAACATTGTATGTGCCCAGCCGGAGCAGATCCTCCGCGAACGCAAGGCGCGCGCGATCGTAAAACGCCTTCGGCGGGCATCCGGTCATCTGGCGAAAGGCGATACGGAAGGCGCGCTCGCTCATGCCGGCGGCGCGGGCCATTTCATGCACGCGCCAGCTGCTTCCGATCCGGTCCGGCATGGCATCGATGATCCGGCCGACCGCCTTCCCGTGGCGCGTCTGCGGCGCCACGCCGGGCGCCTTCTCCATCCACCGCAGCAGCAGCGCCGCAAACAGGGCAGTCGCCAGCGCGCGCTGGGCGGCCGTTTGCCGGCGCAGCAGGACGAACGCGGCGCGGCACTCCCCCTCCTCTGCCGCGCGCCGGGCAACCTGCAGCACGACTCCTGCCGGGAACGGTCGGGCGCCGGCAACCGTGAATTCAAACCACGCGAACGTCCACCGCGCCCCGGCGCAGTGATAGCGCACGATCTGCCGGTGCTCCAGCACCACCACGCTCCCGGCGGCCAGCTCCAGCGTGGCTCCGCCTGCCAGGAGAACACGGCCGGCGCCCTTCCAGGTGCGAATCGCAATCAGGCCGCCCGTCCCGCCGCCCGGGCGCTGCACGTCATAGGACGGGCCTTCGTCGACCGACCAGATCGCCTGCAGCTGAAGCGCCGGAAGGCCTGCCGGCGCCAGCGGCCGGGAACAGACATTTTTCATGGTTGCGCCGGATTATATATGCCGTTTTCCGTTTTTGACATTCAAAATTTGCCAATCAAGTGTGAATATTGATTTTGTTTGCCACCACCCAATCAGGGACATGCTGAAATGAATATTCATGCAACGTGTGACGGCCAACCCGATGGCATTCATGACATGGTGCCGCGCGACCGGATGGCCCCTGCCGCACGGAAGCTGCGCGACATCTACGCGTGCACGCCGGGGGCGCCGTTCTATCAGAAGGAGTTCGGCTTCTACTGCCTGGAGGCCTGGTCGAAGCAGGGCATGCCGGCGGACGTGCGGCACGCGGAGCTGTTCGGCTACGATCCGCCCGGCAAGCACGGCCTGGGCGGCCTCGGCTGGTGCGAGGCCGGCTTTGCGCCCGCGTTCGAGGAGAAGGTGCTGGAGAACCGCGGCGAGTACGAGGTCTGGCAGGACTTTGCCGGCCGGCATGTGCTCTGCTTCCAGGGGCGCCGGTCCGGCTTCATGCCGGAGTACATCGACCATCCGGTCAAGGATTTCCAGACCTGGGAGGAGCGCTGCAAGTGGCGGCTGAACCCGGACACGCCGGAGCGGTATGGCGCCAGGTTTATCGAGAGCATGGAACAGGCGAAGACAGCCGCCGGCGAGGGGATGATGATCTCGCAGGGGCTCGTGGGCGGCTACATGTACCTGCGCAGCCTGATCGGCCCCGAGGGCGTGCTCTACCAGGTGTACGACAACCCGGCGCTGATTCATGACTGCATGCAGACCTGGTTCAATCTGGCGGACCGCGTGATCGCCGAGCACCAGAAGCACGTCACGCTGGACGAGTTCTTCATCGGCGAGGACATCTGCTACAACCACGGCCCGCTGATCTCGCCGGACATGATTCGCGAGTTCCTCTTTCCCTATTATGCCCGGCTGCTGAAAAACACGCGGGCGCGGCAGATCGACAAGACGCGTCACCTCTACTTCCAGGTCGACACCGACGGCTTTGCCGACCCGGTGATTCCCCTCTACATGGAGCTGGGGATGGACGTGATGTCGCCGTTCGAGGTCGCCTCCAACTGCGATGTGGTCCGGGCCGGACGGGAATACCCGGGCCTCGTGATCTTCGGCGGCGTGGACAAGCGCGCGCTGGCCAAAGGTCGGCAGGCGATCGACGAGCTCGTGGACCGGATCTTCCCGGTCATGCGCGCGCGCGGCGGATTCATCCCCACCTGTGACCACGGCGTTCCCGAGGAGGTCCGGTACAAAGACTACCTGTACTTCCGGAAGCGCTGCCTGGAGTTCGCCTAGCAGCTTGTCGGACTTAGCCTCCGCTCTTCACAAACTTTGTGCCGACCAAGCTGCTAGTTAGTGGGACGCAACCGCTAAGCACTGGACAAGAGTGAAATACGCAACAAAAGAACAGACGGAACAATTTCCCTGTCTGTAACTGAGTCTTCGCCACCCGCGGGCAGCGGGTGGCTCAACTAGCAGCCTGGTCGGCAGACAGTTTGTGCCTCCACAAAGCTAAGTCCGACAGGCTGCTAGGCGAACAGCGGCTTGAGGTGGCGCTCCAGGATGTTGTCGCGGACATTGCGGGCCACGACCGCCTCGTGGGCGGCCAGGGCGCTGAGGTAGCGCGGCCCCATCTCGGCCGCGACCTTGTACCCCACGTGGATGAACTGCCGGAAGTCGGGGTTGAAGTCCGGGCAGGAGGGCACATGGCGCAGGGCGCGCGCAAAGCGCGGTCCGTCCCACTGCAGCACGGTCTCCACGGTCGGCAGGCGCGCCACCTGGACGTCGATGACCGTGGCGTAGGGCCCGCACAGCTCGTCGAACCGCCCGAACGCCAGCCGGTAGACATCCCGGGCCACGGCCAGCCCCTCACCGCCGGCCTCGGCCAGGCCGATCATCTCCTCCAGCCACGTGGTGCCCGCGGTCTTCAGGTGCACGCCCGCGTCGAGGCGCCGGATCGCCTCGGCAATCGGCGCATAGAGCGAGAACTTGTCACTCCCGGAGTGCACGCTGAGCTTCAGGTTTTCCGGCAGGCCAAACCGCTTGATGGCATGGCGGATCACGCAGACATCCGCCGCGAACTCGCCGGCAAAGACCGCGACGTCGCCGACGTAGTCCACGCCCTTGTTGAAGCGGCCGGTGAATTTCGGCGCGATCGTCTGAGCCGGGATCTTCTCGTCCGCGATGGCGGCCAGGATCACCAGCATCTCCGGAGGGGTCTGCGGCAGATTGGTCTCATCCATGGAGACCTCGGTGATGAAATTGCCGGCGCCCTTGCGCTCCGCGATGTGGCGGTAGAGCCGGCCGGCCTCGCGCACGGCGTGCAGGTACTTGCGGGCGCTGGCGGCCAGCGATGCCGCCGTGACTTCCAGCGGCCGGTCCATCCCGGCGATCATGTGGCTGCCAACCAGGTCGCCGTGCCGGGCAACAAAGGCCGCGACATCCGCCTCCGGCGCGGCCACGCCGATGTGGTCCGCCACATCCAGCGTGAAGAAATCGCTGGCCGCGACAAACCCGTCCACGTTCTTGAGGCTGATGTGGTCGGCATCCACATGGTAGCCGCCGGTCCATTTCTCCGCCGCCACGGCCGCATCCGCGGCGCGGCGCACGTCCATGGGCTGCGTGTGGATGATGGAGTGTTCGCGGAACGACTTGTTCCAGACCGGAACAACCGGCACACCTGCCGCGCGCATCACCTGCATGGCCTGCAGCTGCGCCCGCCCCTGGCGGCCAAACCGGTCGCCCACGCCCATCGAGTATTTTTCGAGCTTCATCTGCTGGGTTTTCCTTTGATTGATAAATCGAATCTCCGTAACTCGTTGCGCTGCAAAATGGCGGAGGGAGAGGGATTCGAACCCCCGGTACCTTGCGGTACGCCGGTTTTCAAGACCGGTGCTTTAAACCACTCAGCAATCCCTCCAAACGCGCTACGGCAACGACTTGAAACATGCATTTTTTGCCTGCGCAGACGCGCAACGCATATGTAAATCATAGTACGCCAGAAAGGCGCAGGCGATCAAGCCGAAGTCAGCGCCCCGAATCTACGGCCAAGGACGCCCGGCCTTTTCGCGAACCTGCCTTGATCACAACGCCCGCCTGGCGTCGCGGAGTTGGGCGGGCAAGGAGCAAAAGGGTTGTTCGCAGATGATGCGTCGTCCTTAGCCATGGACCGATCCGAGGCCCACGTCCGACAAGCTGCTAGTCTTTCAGCATCTCATCCAGCAGCTCGCAGGCGTCGCGCACCAGTTGCGTGCAGACCTTCCCGTGCAGTCCCAGGTTCTTCATCTTCTCGAGGCCATCCGACGTGCTGATGTCACAGCCCAGCAAATCCTTGCAGGCCAGCGCCCCGTTCTTTTCCTTGAACCGCCCGGCGAACGTCCTGACCAGCTGATAAGTCTTCTCCTTCGCCACCAGGTCGCCCGTAGTGGTTCCATGCTTCAAGCCGATGACCATGTAGGCCCCGGTGACAGCACCGCACGTCTGCGCCATCCGACCCATCCCGCCGCCAAAGCCGGCAGCAATCTTCGCCGCGGCAACCTGCGTTAGGCCATGCTCTTCGGCATAGACGGACAAGACGGCTTGAGAACAGGAAAGCCCCTGCGCGAATGCGGCGGCGGCGGCATCAGAATGTTTCATGGCGCTAATTGTAGAACAACGTACGGGGAAAGCAAGCGGGTACCCGGGACGATGCACGGGCACATGGCCGAGTTGTCGGGGAAGACTGCGGGCTCAACTGTAGCGCGCCGCTGCGCGGCGCGGCCTGCCGCGGGACTCGCTCTGCCGCGGCGCGCAGCGCCGCGCTACAGTGTGATTTTCGCGATTTCAGTGGCAGGTGCGGCAGTATTTCACCCTTGTCCGGCGCTTGGCGATTGCGTCCCCAAAACTAGCAGCTTTGTCGGCACAAAGTTTGTGAAGGCACAGCGCCAAATCCGACAAGCTGCTAGCGCCGTCCGGCCTTCCGCCCTTTCGCCTTCCCGGCCTTCTTGACCGGCGCCATCGCGACCAGCCGCTCTTTGGCCTCCCTGGCGCCAAGTCCGCGGACCGCCATCACCGCTGCCTTGGTGGCATCCCGCATCCGCAGCGTACCTGGATTGCTCTCCCACAGACCGACGGCATTGGCCGACACCCCTGCAAGCTTGGCGAAATCCTCCTGGGACAGCCCGAGCTTCTGTCGGAGGCTGCGGACGCCCTTGCCGCTGATCCAGTTTCGTGTGCCTGTCGGGGCAACCACAGGCTCGGGCTGCGGGATCTTGGCCAGCAAGCCACCCAGGCGATTGTTTTCACGCTCCAGGGCGGATACCCGGCGCTTCAGGTCGGCCATATCAAGCCGCATCGCCCAGGCGGGCTTGCGGACGGGCGAGACGGCGGACTTGGCTTCCTTGCGGGCGAGGCGAACAACTTCTTGTTTGAACGACGTGGCGAACGTGGACATGGAAGAACTCCTATTTATTTGCGTATTGACACAAGAATGCTGGGATTCGCCGCGTATTGCAAGTGAAAAGCGGTAATGGCCAGACGGCCGGTCGTCTGGCACTTCCGTCGACATTCCCTTCGCCCGGCGACTGCCGCCGGAGAATGAGCCCTTGTTTCGTTGCCGGAACCTGCCCGTGTGCGGAGCGCCCAGGCCACCCTTACTCGGATACGCAAACCCGGACGACACCCTCGCCACGCAAGGCCGGCAGGCAATCCACCATCACTTCGCCATTCGCTTCCTGTATCCTGGCGATCTGCAGCGGCAACAACGGTTGTGGCAGGCCGGCCTGGTCCATTTCAGCCATGACGTGCTTTATGCTTTGCCAGCATGCGCTACGGTCCTCGGGTTCGGCTATGGCAAGCATCGGCTCAACACGCGTGAGACCGCTGGCGTCGAGCCGTCCACACGCTTCTTGCGGCAAGAGCCCGAGAGCCATCTTCTGCTTCACGAGATCGCGAATCGACCCCCGGATGGACCCCATAAGCCGCCGCGGCGTGCGCCCTTGCCTCCACCCCGTCGTTGCCCATCCTGAGCTGGACCGTAAGCACACGGGTGGTCCCGTGATAGTACATGATCTTGTTGCGTTCGCTCAGCTGGACATCCAGGGCAAAGGGATCATCCACCGGATGCCCGGCAATCAAGAAATGAAAGGCCCCGCCGGGCAGCAAAAACGGCAACACACGATCACTCAATGCTCGATCATACCTGGCATGCATGCTTACCTCATCATCCGTTCCAACCGATTCCGCACGACCGCATGCGCTGCGGTTCATCCGGCCCAATGCCCAATATAAACAGAAGAGACCGTAGCCAGCGCGGCTACGGTCTCTTACTCTGACGTGCGTCGCCGCCTCAGCCCAGAATGGCGTCCTTGCAGGCCTTGGCCACGCGGAACTTCACGACCCGCTTGGCCTTGATCTTGATGGCCTCGCCGGTCGCCGGATTGCGCCCCATGCGGGCTTTGCGGTTCACCAGAACCAGCTTGCCCAGTCCGGGAAGCGTGAACCCGTTCTTGGCATTCTTGTACGCCAGGACCACCAGGGCCTCAACGGCGGCCGTGGCCTGCTTCTTGCTGATCTCGGCAGCCTCTGCCACGCCTGCCAGAACCTGACTCTTCGTCATTGCCTTCGCCATAATGGAATCCCTTTTCTGTTTGCCCTGAGCGGATCACAGCGACCCGCAGGACATCCAGAATATAGGTTGATTTGCGGGCGACCGCAATAGCCATGTTGCATGGTTTTTTACAAGGGGAGCAATGGGCACGGGCTGGAATCGCTCCCGGAACGCCGGCGCCCGCGCTATTTTGCTGACGCCGGGGGCGCGGCGCCGGCCGGCGCCGCGCGGCTCTGCAGGGCAGCTTCCTGCTGCTTCTGCTCCAAAAAGGCGCGCAGAAAGACATGGCGCTGGCGTCCGGCGCCGGCAGCCAGGGAGGATGCGGCATCGTCAGTGCCCTGCGCGACAATGCGCGACGGCAGGGAGTCCATCGTGACCTCGCCCTCCGGCATGAAGGTCAGGGCGTGCTGGATGGCGTTTCCAAGTTCACGAACATTGCCAGGCCACGGATGCCGCGTCAGCACGTTGGCCACGTCGTGGGGAATGCGCGGACAGGGCGCGCCCGGCTGGCCGCCCTTGCGCAGAAAAAACTGCACCATCGGCAGGATGTCCTCCGGCCGTTCGCGCAGCGGAGGAATGGTCAGCACGATGACGGCCAGGCGCAGGTACAGGTCCTGGATGAATGTGCCGGCGCGGATCTGCTCCTCCAGATCCACGTCGCTGGCCGCCAGCACGCGGACATTCACCGGCACAGGGGCTGTGCCGCCAATCGGGCACATCGCACGGTCGCGCAGCACCCGCAGCAACTTCTCCTGCACCGCCGGCGAGACGCACGACACCTCGTCAAGAAACAGCGTGCCGCCCTGCGCCGCCGCAAACAGCCCCCGGCGGTCCGACGGACTTTCGCTGGCCGAGTTTTCCACGCGGCCGAACAGCTCGTACTCCAGCTCCTTGGCGGTAAACGAGGCGCAGTTGAGCGTCAGGAACGGCTTGTCGCGGCGGCGGCTGTTGCAGTGCAGGACCTTGGCCAGCAGCTCCTTGCCGGTGCCGCTCTCGCCCGTCAGCAGCACGCTGGCATCCGTGGGCGCCACGCGCCGGACCTGCTCGCAGACCGCCCGCATCGCCTCGCTTTCGGCCACGATCATGTCCAGCATGCGCCGGGAAACCTCGGTGTCCCGCTGGCCGGCAAGCTCCGCTTTTTTCGTGGCCTCAGCGAGCGCCCGCTTGACCGTCAGGACCAGCTCATTGACCCGGAACGGCTTGGTGAGGTAGTCGAAGGCGCCGTTGCGCAACGCCACCTGCGCTGTTTCGACCGCGCCGTAGGCGGTCAGCATGATGACCGGCAGGTGGGGCCACCGGGCGCTCACCCTGCGGAAAAGCTCAATGCCGTCCATCGGTGCCATGCGGATATCGCTGATCATCAGCTCAACCGCATGCTCCTCCAGCAGGCACAGCGCGGTTGCCCCGTCGCCGGCCGGAATCGGAGCATGGCCATCGGCACGCAGCAGAGATTCCAGCAGCTTCAGGACCTTGGGGTCGTCGTCCACAATAAGAATCTTCGCCATTGATTTAATGATAGGCCGCAGGGGGGGGGTCTGACAACAAGAACCGTTTGCAGACGCAAAACCTAAATCCGACAGGTTCCTAGTCGGGCAGCGTTCCGCGAAATGACGGCACCCTCATTTCAATGACATGTCCGGAGGGGGCAGGCCCGCAGCGGAAAAAATAGGCGTCGGTCGCGGGGGGCGCCACAAACCGGCACTCCGTGGCGCCTTCCGCCCACCGGTGCGTGATTTCCGGGCGCACAAACAGCGCCACACCCATGGTCAGATGGCCGACAAACTCCACGCCGCTGATGGGCGTGTCGCTCGTCACGCGGACCTGCACGGTCCTGCCCGACAGGTCCAGTATCCGCGCGGCGTCGATGCGACAATCCACGTGCCGCGGCACCCCGTGAACGACGGTCCCCGCCAGGGGCTTGAAGGTCCTGCCGTCACCGCTCCACTCCATCTTCACCTGATGCGGCAGTGCCGGGGCCGGCCCCTCCACCACGGACGCCTGCACCTGAAACCAGGAAAAGGTCTCGCCTGCGGGGGCCTCGAAGGCGAAGGTCGCCTGCACCGGCCCCTTCCCTTTCGGCGCGATCACCTGCCATGGATCAATGCCCGGGCGCAGCACGCCGTTGCGGATCACGGCCTGCTTGTCCAGCGGCACGGCGGCTGTCTTGCGGAAATCGGGCAGCCTTTCGCACGGCAGGGTTGCCAGGCCGTACCGGTCCTTGCACTTCAGCGTCATGACGTTGACCCCTTCGTCCAGGCGCGGGATCGACATCGGCGCGGTCAGCAGGTACCCTTCGAAGCGGAACTTCGCCACGCGCGCGGTTGCGCCCAGCGTCAGCCGCACGTCAAAGCTGTAGCGCGCCTCCAGCAGCGCGCTGATGTCGATCTTCTCCTCCCGGCCCGCGGCGGCCACCCGCACCGGCGTCCAGTTCCCGAGCGGATCGGTGACCTCCACCTTCACCTCTCCGGACGCGCGCAGCGTGATCCATGCACCGTCCCGAAAGACGACCGGCCATGTGGCGAAGTCCGGCCGGGAAACAAACGGATAGGGCGAAACAAACGGGATCACGCAGCGCCCCTCCCCGACCAGGCCCTCTGCGTTCTGCCCGATGCCGCGTCGCTCCCGCACCCCGGCAGCGAAGTCCAGGTACTCGGCAGCCAGGTTCGGCTCATAGATCCAGCGGCCGTTGCCAAAGATCCGAAATGGCGCGGCGCGTTCTCCGGGTGCCCCCTGCCACCCGGAGCCGGACTTCCGGGCGTACGCACGCCAGCTCGCGGGAAACGGGAATCGCCCGTCATTCCGCTGCGACCGGATCAGCGTCTCGCCGGGGCGCAGGGCATAGTCCATGTCGTGCGCGCTGGCTTCCCGGCCGGACCAGACCCCGGCCGGAAGCCCGTCGCCCATCCATCCGTAACCATTGAAAATCCGGACCGGGTCAGGCAGGCTGCCGCGCACCTGCGGCCGCCCCGCCGACTCGTCGCTGTTCCAGAACCGGCAGAGGCCGTCATCCGTGCTGGAAAAATACCGGCTCAAGGCCTGCGCCAGATCGTCGCCCCTCCGTTCCTTGAACCGGGGCGATTCCATCACGGACCTGAGGCTGTGAAAATCCGGGCGCTTGTCGCCAACCACCCGGGCAGAGAAGGCCATGGGAATGCCGGCATGAAGCCCCTGCGCCGGGCGCTCTCGGACGCCGCCGAAGTGGAGCAGGCGCGTCACGCACCCGCCTGCCAGCAACCAGGTCAACCCAAGCGCCAGCAGCACGCGGTTCAACCTGCGCATGAACAGCCTCCTTCGCGACCTGCCGGGCCGCGGCCCCCTTGCGTGTATTTGTCCAGCCGCACCTGCATGGCCGCCCGGGTGGCGGCGAAGCAGGCACGCACGGCGGACGAGTCGTCCACCGCACAGACAAACCGCTCGCGAAACTCCAGCGCCCCGCGCGCGGCAGCCAGCGCCACGGCCGCGTCGTAGTGCAGCAGGCTGTGCAGCCACCCCACCTGGATCAGCACGAAGTCGCAGAGCGAATGCACATGCTGGTAGCTGACCGTCTGGCCGGCGCTGACCGCGGCCAGGATTACCGGATTGGCAAGCCCCGTCTCCGGCAGCGACCACGCAATCTCGGGATGATCCTCCAGGTGCCCGTCGCGAATGGCATCCTCCAGCACGCGGAAGATGTCCAGCTTGTCGGCATCGCGCACCAGGTGCGCGAACCGGGCCTGCGCGGCCGCAAGCGTGGCCGGCAGCTCGCGCACGTTGTGCTGCCGCACCGCGGCCAGGATGGTCTCGCGAGCCCCGGCCGACAAGGCCGACAGCACACCCTCCGCCAGCAGCACCTCCGCGCTCCGGGCGGCATGGTCAAAGCTCCGGCGGTCCTCGAAGCTGCCGGTTTCCGCATACTGTGAAAAACGCCCCACATCGTGCAGCAGGGCCGCGGCCCTGCCGAGCCGGCGTGGTGCCTCCGGCCACTGGCCGGCGGTCATGATGTGCTCGGCATTGGCCACCACGCGCCAGCTGTGGGCCACCTTGAGCTGCTGCATGGGGTGCAGCCGGCCGTCCGCGCCGGCAAAACGGCGCGTGTAGCCGGCAAAAAAGGTCTCCAGCAGCGTCATGTCGTCGGCCGTCATGCAGGGTTCTCCATGGCGGGAGAGAATAAACGGATGCGCGGGAGATGTAAACGGCGCAGGGGAGCAATGGGTTGGCGACGTGGCGGCGTGGCGGCGTCACCTGCCACCACGCTTTCTCATCTCCCCTGATCGAATAGGGGGCACGAATCTGGCGCACACGATCGTCCACCATCATCGTCCCCCGTTCTCGTCCGCCGATTGATGTAGGGTCGCCGCTTGCGGCGACCGCACCGCGCGCTTGCTGTGCCGCATGCTGCAGTGCTACCGTGCGTGGCAACCGCATGGTCACGCGCGACACACCCGGTTCCGGCCGCCCGCCGCTGCTGTCCGGCAGCCTGCTTCAGGCGCTCCTGCGCCTGAGCGTCCCCATGCTGCTCTCCGGCGTCCTGCAGGAGGTGCAGTGCCTGATCGACCTGTTCTGGGTCGGGCGGCTCGGGCCGCATGCGGTGGCTGCGGTCTCGATGTCCGGCGTGGTGATCTTCCTGCTGTCGCCGGTGGCCATGGGACTGATGATCGGGACCATGGCGCTGGTGTCGCGGCGCGTGGGCGCCCGCCAGCCGCGCGAGGCCGGGCGGGCGGCGGGGCAGTCCCTGCTCCTGGCCGCGGGGCTGGGCGTGCTGGCTTCCGTGATTGGCTGGCACCTGGCGCCGCAGGTCTTCCCGCTCCTCGGGATCCACGTGACCGACGCGGTGCGCGACAGTGTGGATCCGGCGCAGGTCGTGCGCGAAGGAATCGGCTTCCTGCGCATCATCATGGCCGGCCAGTGGCTGCTGTTCATCCTGATGGCCTGCTTTGCCTCGCTGCAGGCGGCGGGCAATGCGCGCGCGCCGATGATCTGCAGCCTGGCGGCAACTGCCTGCAACATGATCCTCGACCCGCTCCTGATCTACGGGATCGGCCCCTTCCCGAAGCTCGGCGTCCCGGGCGCGGCGCTGGCGACCGTGCTGTCGCAGGCCATCGCGCTGGCCGCGGCCCTGCGCGCGCTGCGCCGGGACAGCCAGGGGCTCGCGCTGGGGCGCGAATCGTTCCGGCCCGACCTGCCGCTCTGCTGGCGCATCCTCGCCGTGGGGCTGCCGGGGGCCGGCCAGATGCTCCTGCGCAGCGCCATGAGCGCCGTGCTGATGCGCATCGTGGCGGTTTGCGGCCCGGCGGCCGTGGCCGGCTACGGCATCGGCCTGCGCTGGCACATGTTCATCCTGATGCCGGCCTTTGCGCTGGGCAATGCCACGGCCACGCTGGTCGGCCAGAACCTGGGCGCCGGGCAGCCGGACCGCGCGCGCCGCAGCGCATGGCTGGCCTCCGGCATCGACGCCGGGATCATGGTGCTTTTTGCCGGCATCGCGCTCGTGGCGGCGGAGCCGCTCGTGCGCTGCTTCACCAGCGACCCGGACGTCGTGAAGATCGGCGTGCAGTACCTGCGCGTGATCTCGCCGTTCTACCCGGCGGTGGCGTTCGGCATCATCCTCGGGCGCGCGCTCAACGGTGCCGGCGACAGCGTGGCGCCCATGGTGATCACGGCGGTCAGCCTCTGGGGGCTCCAGGTGCCCGCGGCCCTGCTGCTCGTCCATGCCATCACCCCGGGCGCCCTGGGGATCTGGCTGGCCGTGGCCGCCGGCAACCTCTGCCACGCGCTGCTGATCCTGGCGCGCTTCCGGCAGGGCGCATGGACACGGCGGGCAGTCTAAATTTCGCGTTCGCGAAATTTATTGTGGTGCGTTCATTTCAGCGCGTTGGACGTTGTGGCATCACGGACGGCGGGCATCACATGTGCAGCGGCGAGACGCCGCTGCCACCTTGCCGGACCCTCGCCTAAACAAAACCGGCGCGCCCCGCGAGGGACGCGCCGGCACAATCAAATTGCGCAGCAATTTGATTACATACCCATGTCGCCCATGCCGCCGCCGTGGCCGCCGCCGGACATCGGAGCATCCTTCTTCTCCGGAATCTCCGTGATCATGCACTCGGTGGTAAGCAGCAGACCGGAGATGGAGGCCGCGTTCTGCAGGGCAGAGCGCGTCACCTTCGCCGGGTCGAGCACGCCGGCCTTGATCAGGTCGGTGTATTCGCGTGTGGCCACGTTGTAGCCGTAGGCGCCCTTGCCGTTCTTGACCTGGTCGACGATCATCGCCGCTTCCAGACCGGCGTTGCACACGAGCTGGCGCAGCGGGGCTTCGAGCGAGCGGCGCACGATGTCGACGCCGATCTTCTCATCGCCCTCAAGCTTCAGCTCATCCAGGGCCTTCTGGCAGCGGAGCAGCGCAACGCCGCCGCCGGCAACCACGCCCTCTTCGACGGCCGCACGGGTGGCGTGCAGCGCATCCTCGACGCGGGCCTTCTTCTCCTTCATCTCCGCTTCGGTCGCCGCGCCGACCTTGATCACGGCCACGCCGCCGGCCAGCTTCGCGAGACGCTCCTGGAGCTTTTCGCGATCGTAGTCCGAGGTGGTGTCCTCGATCTGGCGCTTGATCTGGGAGACGCGCCCCTGGATGTCGCTGGTCTTGCCGGCGCCCTCGACGATGGTGGTGTTCTCCTTGTCCACCGTCACGCGCTTGGCATTGCCCAGGTCCTCGATCTTGACGTTCTCCAGCTTGATGCCGAGGTCTTCGCTCAGCATCTTGCCGCCGGTCAGGACCGCGATGTCCTCGAGCATCGCCTTGCGGCGGTCGCCGAAGCCCGGGGCCTTGACGGCGCAGATCTGCAGCGTGCCGCGCAGCTTGTTCACGACGAGCGTGGCCAGGGCCTCGCCCTCAACCTCCTCGGCGATGATCAGCAGCGGCTTGCCGGCCTTGGAGACGTTCTGCAGCAGCGGCAGCAGGTCGTTCAGGCTGGAGATCTTCTTCTCAAAGATCAGGATGTACGGGTCGTCCAGCACCGCCAGCATCTCCTCCGCGTTGGTCACGAAGTACGGGGAGAGGTAGCCCTTGTCGAACTGCATGCCTTCGACGACATCCAGCGTGGTCTCGATGGTCTTGGCCTCTTCGACCGTGATGGTGCCGTCCTTGCCGACCTTGTCCATCGCCTCGGCGATGATCGAGCCGATCTCGACTTCGCCATTGGCGGAGATGGTGGCAACCTGGGCAATCTCGGTGTGCTCCTTGACCTTCTTGGCCTGCTTGGCAATCGCCTCGCACACCGCCGTGGTGGCCTTGTCGATGCCGCGCTTCAGGCTCATCGGGTTGGCGCCGGCCGTGACGTTCTTGAGTCCTTCGCGGTAGATGGACTCCGCCAGCAGCGTGGCCGTGGTGGTGCCGTCGCCAGCCACGTCGCTGGTCTTGCTGGCAACCTCGCGGACCATCTGGGCGCCCATGTTTTCGAACGGGTCCTGGAGCTCGATCTCCTTGGCGACTGTCACGCCGTCCTTGGTGATCGTCGGGGAGCCGAACTTCTTGTCGAGGATCACGTTGCGGCCGCAGGGGCCCAGCGTGGTCACGACCGCGCGGCTCAGTTTCTGCACGCCGGCCAGAACGGCCTGACGCGCCTCGGAATCATACTTCAGTTGCTTCGCTGCCATGGTCTCATCTCTCCTTCGGATTCAGTTTGTGTAAACTTGCGGTTACCGGGGTTACTTCTCGTCCACGAGCACGCCGAGCAGATCCTCTTCGCGGACCAGCTGGAACTCCTTGTCGTCGATCTTGACTTCCGTGCCGCCGTACTTGGGCAGCAGGACCTTGTCGCCGACCTTGACGTCAAAGGGGATCTCCTTGCCGTCCTCGTCGCGCTTCTTGCCGATGGCGCGGATGGTGCCCTCCATGGGCTTCTCCTTGGCCGAGTCGGGAATGATGATCCCGCCCTTTTTCTCTTCCTTGCTGCCATCCTTCGGTTCGACCAGGACGCGTGCGCCCAGTGGTTTGATCATCTTAGCCATGGTGTGTATCTCTCCTTGGTTGTGTGGTCTACAGTACAGGCTCTCGCCTCGTATGACGGGGCGTCTACCCCGAAAGTGTTTACTTCTTTCCCTTTTTCTTCTCTTCATCAACCATCGTGAAGTCCGCGTCGATGACGCCGTCCTCCTTCTTTCCGGCCTCGGCGGATGGCCCGCCGGCGGAGGCCTCGCCCGCCGCCTCGCCGGCCTGACCGCCAGCGGCAGCGCCGGCGCCGGCGCCGGCGTGCTGGTACATCTCCTGGGATGCGGCCTGCATGATCTCCAGCAGCGCCTTCTGGCAGGTCTGCACGCGCTCGTGGTCGTTGCCCTTGAGCGCGTCCTTGAGCTCCTGGATCGCCTTCTCGACCGGCGGCTTGCGCTCGGCCGGGAGCTTGTCCCCGCTATCCTTCAGCAGCTTTTCGGTCTGGTAGACCAGGTTCTCGGCCTGGTTGCGCGTCTCCACCTCGTCGCGCCGCTTGGCGTCCTCGGTCGCATGCTCCTCGGCATCGCGCCGCATCTTCTCGATTTCGTTCTTGGTCAGCCCGCTGGAGGCGGTGATGACGATCTTCTGCTCCTTGCCGGTGCCCAGGTCCTTGGCGGTCACATGCAGGATGCCGTTGGCGTCGATGTCAAACGTGACTTCGATCTGAGGGACGCCGCGCGGCGCCGGCGGGATGCCGTCGAGGCGGAACAGGCCGATGCGCTTGTTGTCAGCCGCCATCTTGCGATCGCCCTGCAGCACCTGGATCTCAACAGAAGGCTGGTTCTCCGAAGCCGTGCTGAAGATCTCGCTCTTCTTGGTCGGGATCGTGGTGTTGCGCTCGATCAGCGGCGTCATGATCCCGCCAAGCGTCTCGATGCCGAGCGTCAGCGGCGTCACGTCCAGCAGCAGCACGTCCTTGACCTCGCCCTTGAGGATGCCGCCCTGGATGGCGGCGCCCACGGCCACGACCTCGTCCGGGTTGACGCCCTTGTGCGGCTCCTTGCCGAAAAGCTCCTTGGCCTTCTGCACGATCTTCGGCATGCGGGTCTGGCCGCCCACGAGCACGACCTCATCCACGGTGGCGAGGCCGGCGTCGCGCATGCAGTTGCGGCAAGGGCCGACCGTGCGCTCGATCAGCGAATCCACGAGCTGCTCCAGCTTGGCGCGGGTGAGGTTGACGTTCAGGTGCTTCGGCCCGGAGGCGTCGGCAGTGATGAACGGCAGGTTGATCTCGGAGGCCTGTGCGGAGGAAAGCTCGCACTTGGCCTTTTCAGAGGCCTCCTTGAGGCGCTGCACCGCGCTGATGTCCCGGGAGAGATCAACGCCGTTGTCCTTCTTGAAGTCGGCAATCAGCCACTGCATGATGGCCTGGTCCAGATCGTCGCCGCCCAGATGGGTGTCGCCGTTGGTGGCCTTCACCTCGAACACGCCGTCGCCGATGTCCAGCACGGAGATGTCGAAGGTGCCTCCGCCGTAATCGAACACCGCGATCTTCTCGTCGCGTTTCTTGTCGAGGCCGTACGCCAGTGAAGCGGCCGTGGGCTCATTGATGATGCGCAACACTTCCAGGCCGGCAATGCGCCCGGCGTCCTTGGTGGCCTGGCGCTGGCTGTCGTTGAAATAGGCCGGCACCGTGATGACCGCCTGCGTGATGGCCTCGCCCAAAAACGCCTCGGCATCGGTCTTCAGCTTCTGCAGAATCATCGCCGAGATTTCCGGCGGCGAGTACAGCTTGTCGTTAATCTTGACGTGCGCGTCGCCGTTGGCAGCCCGCACAATCTCGTACGGCACCAGCGCGATCTCATGCGCCACTTCCTCGTACTTGCGCCCCATGAAGCGCTTGATCGAGTAGATCGTGTTCTTGGCATTCGTAACGGCCTGGCGCTTGGCGCCCTGCCCCACCAGGCGCTCACCGGTCTTGGTGAACGCCACAATCGAAGGCGTCGTGCGCAATCCCTCGGCGTTCGGTATCACCGTGGGTTCGCCACCCTCCATCAATGCCATGCACGAGTTTGTCGTCCCCAAGTCAATCCCAAGTACTTTGGCCATTTGGCCCTCCCTCGTCCGCGGTTATCAAAAAATGCGGGCGTGATTATATAAGCAAGGCGCGTGCCATCTTGTTTTTAAGATTGGTGCATTAGTTGCAAACTGTTGTTTATTAACAGGTTGCGCAAATATATCATCAACCGAAAACGAGTGCGTCACCACGCACATCGGGACATTATGTCCCGTCAGCCCCGTTCTGTGCTCCAGGAACCACCGCTTTGTCACACTCCGGTCACCCTAGCAGCCTGTCGGATTTAGGTTTTGCGTCTGCACACAGTTCGTGCCGACCAG
>JBAWXQ010000016.1:0-26161 GCA_037144015.1 bacterium | reverse complement strand
CGGCACTGCAGGCCACGGTCGGCGCCGAGGAGTGGCAGACGCCGGACGCGCCGGTGGAATGGATCGTCGCCACCTCGTCGCTGGATGGTGAACCGCAGGCGGCCAAGGGCACGCTGAAGATCCACGCGCTGAAACAGCCAGCCAGCGTGGTGCGTTCCGAGTTGCGAGACAATAGGTCCTATGGGTCCCATCGGTCGTATCTCTCCCAAAAGTCCGAGCCGAAGCCGGATCCGGCCAATCCGGATTCATGGGAACTGGCCGCGTTGGTCGCCGAGCACCCTTTCGAGACGGATGCCATGGGCGCGGCGAAGCTGCCGGTGCCCCTCAAGGCCGGCATCTATCGCGCCATGCTGGAGACGAAGGACCGCTTTGGCAAGGCCGTCACGGCCCGGCACACGGTGCAGGTCGTGGACCTGAAGGCGGCGAAATATCCGGTCAAGCTGGCAAACCATTTCACCGCGCCGAAGTGGTCGATCGCGCCGGGAGATCGCTTCCTCGCACTGTGGGGCACCGGTTACGACTCCGGCCGGGCCTTTGTCGAGCTGGAGCAGAACGGGACCCTTCGCAAGGCGTGGTGGACGGCGGCGGACCGCACGCAGGAGGTCATTGAGCAGTCCGTGGGCGAAGAGCAGCGAGGCGGCTTCACCCTGCGTGTCACCTACGTCCGTGAAAACCGGGCCTACCTCAACGAGCAGGTCGTGGACGTGCCGTGGTCGAACAAGGTGCTGACCGTGAAGTGGGAGCATTTCACCTCCCGGCTCGAGCCGGGGAAAAAGGAAACCTGGACCGCGGTCGTCACCGGGCCTGACGCGAAGCAGGCCGTGGCCGAGATGGTGGCCGGACTGTATGACGCATCCCTCGACCAGTACAAGCCGCACAGTTGGATGCAGGACTTCAATGTGTTCCGTCGTGAATCAAGGTGGGCAAACGTCTGGTTCGACAATAGCCAGCGGAATTTCCAGGGCCTCTATTACGGTTGGACCGTGGACCAGAAGCCAATCGACTGGCACTACCGCGCCTTTCCCGCCGAACTTACCGTCAACTTGTGGGGTTACGGTTATTTCGGCGGAAGGGTCGGACGAAAACGTGCCGAATTGAGATGGAGTAGCGACGCGATGCCGATGGCGGCGGCAAGTCTGGCTGCGGACCAGGCTCCTCCGGCTGCTGCGAAGGCCAAAAATGTCGACAAAGCAGGTGAACTGCGGGACGGAAAGAAGCAGTCCGCCAGCGATGGCGTCGCCGATGGGCGATCACCGCGGAAAGCCGCGAGCGCGCGTGAAGATGAGGCCTCGTCGCCGGATCTGGGTAAAGTCGCGGCCCGCAGGAACCTGAATGAAACCGCTTTCTTCTTCCCGCATCTGTTGAGCGATACGGACGGTGTGGTGCGGATGGAGTTCACCATGCCGGAGGCGCTGACGGAATGGAAGTTCATGGGTTTTGCGCATGACCGCGATCTGCGTAGCGGGTTCATCACCAATTCGGCAGTCACCGCCAAGGACCTGATGATCGAGCCCAACCCGCCGCGTTTCGTGCGCGAGGGCGACACGATCGAGTTCACCGTCAAGGTCAGCAACCAGTCCGCCGCCCGCCAGACCGGCAAGGTGCGGCTGACGTTTGCGGATGCAAAGACGCTGAAGGATGTGACGGCTACACTTCTCTCCGACACGCGACACGCGACACCCGATCTTTCGTTCGATATTCCGGCGAAGGAATCGAAGTCGTTCGCCTGGCGGATGACGATTCCAGACGGGATGGATTTCCTCACGTATAAGGCCGTGGGCGCAACCGACCGGATCAGCGACGGCGAGGAGGGGTATCTGCCTGTGCTGTCGCGCCGGATCCTGGTGACGGAATCACTGCCGCTGCCGATCCGCGGGGCGCAGACAAAGACATTCGACTTCGCCAAACTGCGCGAGTCCGGCAAGTCACATACGCTGAAGAACGAGAACCTGACCGTGCAGATGGTCAGCCAGCCGGCGTGGTACGCCGTGATGGCGCTGCCGTACCTGATGGAACCCCCGTTCGAGTGCAGCGAGTCGGTGTTCAACCGGCTCTATGCCAACGCGCTGGCCCGGCATATCGCCAGCGCCGACCCGAAGATCCGCCGGATCTTTGAACTCTGGAAGAGCACGCCCGCCCTGGATAGCCCGCTGGAAAAGAATCAGGAGCTGAAGTCCGTCATGCTCGAGGAAACCCCCTGGCTGCGGCAGGCCAACGACGAAAGCCAGGCGCGGCGCAATCTCGGCATCCTGTTCGACGCTAACCGCCTCGACAGTGAGGCGCGGCAGACCTTCCGCAAGCTCGCCGAGATGCAGCTCGACGACGGGCTGTGGCCCTGGTTCCCGCGCAGCCGGGGCGACGAGTACATGTCGCTCTACATCCTGACCGGCTTCGGCCGCCTGCGCCACCTTGGCGCAGCGGATGTGGACATGAGCGCCGCGATCAAGGCCATTGGCGCACTGGATGACTGGATGGACAGGAAGTACCGCGACATCCTGAAGAACACGAAGAGCCCGGAGGAATATGTGCCGGGGCCCATCGAGGCCTTCTACCTCTACGGCCGCAGCTTCTTCCTCAAGGACAGGCCTGTCGAGGCCGGGCACAAGGCCGGCGTGGACTTCTTCCTGCAGCAGTCGAAGAAATTCTGGCTCAAGGTGGACTGCCGGCAGTCGCAGGGGCACCTGGCCATCGCGTTGAAGCGCTTTGGCGACGCCGAAACGCCTGTGGCCATCATGAAGTCTCTCTCCGAGCGCTCGGTCAGCAGCGAGGAGATGGGGATGTACTGGCGTGACCTGGAGCTGAGCTGGTGGTGGTACCGCGCGCCGATCGAGACCCAGGCGCTGATGATCGAGGCCTTTGACGAGGTCATGGGCGACGCGAAGGCTGTGGAGGAGTGCAAGGTCTGGCTGCTCAAGCAGAAGCAGACGCAGGACTGGAAGACGAGCAAGGCGACAGCCGATGCCGTGTACGGGTTGCTGCTGCGCGGCGCGAACCTGCTGGCCAGCGACGCGCAGGTGGAGGTCAGTCTTGGGGGCGAGGCGGTCAAGCCGGAGAAGGTTGAAGCCGGAACCGGATTCTATGAGCAGAAATTTGTCCGGGGCGAGATCAAGCCAGCCATGGGCAGGATCACCGTCAAGAAGACCGACGCGGGCGTCAGCTGGGGCAGCGTGCACTGGCAGTATCTGGAGGACATGACCAAGGTCACGCCGTATGAAGGCACGCCGTTGAAGCTCAAGAAGACCCTCTACCGCAAGGAAGTGACGAAGAAGGGGCAGGTGCTGGAGCCGGTCAAGGGCGCGCTGGCCGTCGGCGATGAACTGGTCTGCCGCGTCGAGTTGCGCGTGGACCGTGACATGGAGTACGTGCACCTCAAGGACCAGCGCGGCTGCGGCACCGAGCCGGTGAACGTGCTGAGCGAGACGAAGTTCCAGGACGGGCTGGCGTACTATGAGAGCACGCGCGACACCGCGAGCCACTTCTTCATCCACTACCTGCCCAAGGGCGTCTATGTCTTCGAGTACAGTGTCCGCGTCCAGCTGAAGGGCAGGTACCAGACCGGCGTCGCCAGCGTGCAGTGCCTCTACGCCCCGGAGTTCAACAGCCACTCCGGGAGCGTTGCGCTGGAAGTGCGCTAGCAGCCGGGTCGGACGTAGCTTTGCGGATGCACAAACTGTCTGCCGACCCGGCTGCTAGTTTTGGAAACCTGCCGCAGGACGCATGCCAGAGTTGCCGGGAAAGACAGCGGGTTCAACTGTAGCGAGCCGCTGTGCGGCGCGGCCTGCCGCGGAACTCGCTCTTCCGCGGCGCGCAGCGCCGCGCGACAGTGTGATTTGTGCGATTTCGGCGGCAGTGTGGCCGAAGAATGATTTGACCGTCAACACTGACATGCACCCGCACCGCAAATGCGCAGCTGGTTTCTGTGCTTGTTCCGCCCGGTCGTTCTGTCGTATTCTCGTTCTGTCTTCGGGGCTAGGTGACTCCGCGCAAGCGGAGAATTCCTGACCGGCGGTACAGCCCGCGACTGGCGCGCCACTGGCGCGCCACTGATACGGTGAAACTCCGTGGCCGACAGTACAGTCTGGATGCAAGAAGACGCACGCAGGGGATTGTTGTGCCTTGCCCCGGCCATTGGACCGGGGTTTTTGTTTTTCAGGACTACGCATGAGTGAGCTTTTTGATCCGATCGACGATGTCATCGCGGCCATCCGCGATGGCAAGCTGGTGATTGTCGCCGACGACGAAAACCGCGAGAACGAGGGCGACCTGATCCTCGCCGCTGAAAAGGCCACCCCCGAAGCCATCAACTTCATGGTGCAGCACGGACGCGGCCTGGTGTGCGTCTCGCTCACGCCGGAGCGTGTCCGCCAGCTTGGCCTGGAGCGCATGCCGACGCGCAACCGCGGCGACGCCTTCGGCACGGCGTTCATGGAGTCCGTCGACGCCGCGCACGGCGTGACCACCGGCATCAGCGCCGCAGACCGTGCGCGCACGGTTCAGATGCTGATCGACCCCGCATCCTCCTGCAAGGACATCGTCAGCCCCGGGCACCTGTTCCCGCTGGAGGCGCGCCCCGGCGGCGTGCTGGTGCGCGCCGGTCACACCGAGGCGTCGCTCGACTTTGCGCGCCTGGCCGGCCTGGCGCCCGCCGCGGTCATCTGCGAGATCCTCAACGCCGATGGCACCATGGCGCGCCTGCCGCAGCTGCGCACGTTTGCCGCGCTGCATGGCTTGAAAATCACCTCCATCGCGTCGCTGATCGAGCACCGCCGTCACCGGGAATGCCTGATTGAGCGCGTCCGCGACGTGGACCTGCCCACCGCGCACGGCCACTTCCGCCTGCGGCTCTACCGCTCGATCCTCGACGGCAAGGAGCACCTGGCTTTGGTCAAGGGAGACATCGCCGGCGACCCGCCGCCGCTGGTCCGGGTGCACAGCGAGTGCCTGACCGGCGACGTGTTCGGCTCCGAGCGCTGCGACTGCGGCAACCAGCTGCACGCCGCCATGGACATCGTCGAGCAGGAGGGTCGCGGCGTGGTCCTCTACATGCGCCAGGAGGGGCGCGGCATCGGCCTGGCCAACAAGCTGCATGCCTATGCGCTGCAGGAGCAGGGGCTGGACACGGTCGAGGCCAACCTGAAGCTCGGTTTCGCCCCCGACCTGCGTGACTACGGCGTGGGCGCCCAGATCCTGGCGGACCTGGGCCTGAAGAGCATCCGGCTGCTGACCAACAACCCGCGCAAGATTGTCGGGCTGGAGGGGTACGGCCTCACGATCACGGAGCGGATTCCGATCACGTTCTCCCCCTCGCGGCACAACGCGCGCTACCTGGCCACCAAGCGGGAGAAGATGGGTCACCTGATTTAGCTTTCGCGTGCCGCGAAAGCGAAATCAGGTTTATTTACAGAAAGGAAACAGGCCATGAGTTACAAGGAAGTATCGGGACAGCTGAGCGCGGCCGGAATGAAATTCGGCATTGTCGTCAGCCGCTTCAACAGCATCTTTACCCAGCAGCTCCTCAAGGGGGCGCTGGATTGCATCGTGCGGCACGGCGGCTCCGAGGAGCAGGTCACCGTGGTCTGGGTGCCGGGCGCCAACGAGCTTCCGCTGGTGGTCGACCAGCTGGCGGCGCGCGGCGGGCAGGACGCCATCATCGCCCTGGGCGCGGTGATCCAGGGCGCAACCGACCACGCAGACCTGATCAATGCACAGGTCTCGCGCTCCCTCGCGCAGACCGGCCTCGCCCGCGGCGTACCGGTGCTGAATGCCGTGGTCTGCGCCAACAACCTGGAGCAGGCTGTGGAGCGCTCCGGATCCAAGGCCGGCAACAAGGGTTGGGACGGCGCCCTGGCCGCCATCGAGATGGCGTCGGTCTTCAAGAAACTCAAGAAGTAGTCATTGGCCATCGGTGAACGGTGACGGCCGCAACTCCAGCTGCGTGCTTGCTCGTTGCGATCTATGGGCAATGATTTTTCGAAGCGCAGCGAGAAAAATCATGGCGACACGCCGGCAGGCACGGGAATGGGCTCTGCAGCTGCTTTTCCAGTTCGACCACAATCCGGTCGAGAAGCTGGACGAAGCCTTTGCGGAGTTCTGGAAGCAGCAGGTGACCGCGCAGGGAGAGGACAACGACGGCCGGGCAAACCGGCCGGCCTCTGAACCCAATGCCGACACGGAAGCGGCCTCCCCGAAGATCCAGGCGTTCACGGAGCGGGTCGTGCGCGGCGTGATCACCCATCGTGAGGCCATTGACAAGCGGCTGACCGAGTACGTGAAGAACTGGCCGCTGCACCGCATGGGCGGCATCGAGCGCAATGTCATGCGTCTGGCTTTTTTTGAGCTCTTCTTTGACGAAGAAACGCCGCCCGTGGTTGTCATCAACGAAGCCGTGGACCTGGCCAAGTACTTCAGCAACGCCGAGGCCGGGCGATTCGTCAACGGCATCCTCGACCGGGCCGCCAAGGAAGTGAAGCGGCCGGCACGGCGCTAGCAGCTTGTCGGATTTAGCGCCGTACCTTCACAAGTTTTGTGCCGACCAAGCTGCTAGTTTGGGGGACGCAACCGCCAAGCGCCGGAAAACAGTGTAATACGCAGCCAAAAGAGCCGCCGGAACAATCTTTCTGTATGTAATTGAGTTTTTGCAACCCGCGGGCAGCGGGTTGCGCAACTAGGAACCTGTCGGCAGAAGGTGACGGATCGATCCAAAGCCTAAATCCGACAGGTTCCTAGGAGACTGTCGGCAGAAAGCCCTGGATCGATCCGAGGCCTAAATCCGACAGTCTCCTAGTTAAGCCACCCGCTGCGCGCCAGATTTATCATGCCAACACCCCAACAAACCACGGACGCCCGCTGGATGGCCCGCGCACTCACATTGGCCCGGCGCGGCGAGGGGAGTACGCGGCCGAACCCTCCGGTCGGCGCCGTGGTGGTGCGTAACGGAAAGCTGCTGGGCGCGGGTTGGCACCGGCAGGCCGGGATGCCCCATGCCGAGGTTGAGGCCATCAAGGCCTGCGGTGGTTCGGTCAGGGGCGCAACCCTCTACGTCACGCTGGAGCCCTGCTGCACGCATGGCCGCACGCCGCCGTGCACAGACCTGCTGATCCGCAGCGGCATTGCCCGCGTCGTGGTTGGCTGCGTTGACCCGGACCCGCGCCATGCCAGCCGCAGCTTTCGCCTGCTGCATGCCGCCGGCATCGCCGTGACCACGGACGTGCGCAGCGAGGAATGCAGTCGCCTGATCGAGCCATTTGCCATGCGCATCAAGAACAAACGCCCGTTTGTCACGCTCAAGCTGGCCATGACGCTGGACGGCCGCATTGCGGACCGGCAGGGCGCATCCAAGTGGATCACCGGCCCGGAGGCGCGCGCGGCCGTGCAGGCGCTGCGACGGCGCGTCGATGCCGTGCTGGTCGGGGCAGGCACCATCCGGGCTGACAATCCCTCGCTGCGCTGCCGCCTGCGCGATGCCCACGATGTGTGGCGGGTGGTGGTGGACGGCTGCGGCCGCACGCCGGCCACGGCACAGGTCCTGACCGACCGCTGGGCCGACACAACCGTCATGGTGACCTCGCCGCGCTGCACCGCACGCCGGCGTGAGGCGTGGGCCCGAAACGGCAGCCGCGTGTGGTCGTTGCCGGCTGGCCCCGCCGGGCAGATCCGCATGGCCGGCCTGTTGCGGCGGCTGGCAGGCGAGGGGATCATGCACGTGCTGTGCGAGGGGGGAAGCCGCCTGGCGGGTTCGCTGGTGAAGGCCGGGCTGGTGGACGAATTTATTCTGTTCTATGCGCCGGTCATCATGGGCGACACCCGCGCGGTCGGCGCCGTTGCCGGCGCCGACCACCTGCTGGCGCAACTGCCGCGGCTGCGGATTGAGGAGACAACGCGTGTTGGGGCGGATCTGATGGTGCGCGCGCGGCCGGAGATGCCTCGCGCAACCCCCCTGCCGAAATCCGGGGAAAAGCCATGTTTACAGGCCTGATTCAACAAGTTGGCAAGCTGCACAGCCTCGCGCAAGTTTCCGGCGGCTGGTCCCTGACCATTGCACATGCGCCGTGGCCAGATGGCGCGCTCGTGCCCGGCGAGAGCGTGGCCGTGCAGGGCGCCTGCCTGACCGTGGCGCGGCTCGGAGCCACCACGTTCGGCGCCGACCTGCTCGACGAAACCCTGTCGCGCACCGCGCTGGCCGCGCTGGGCTCTGGCGCGGCGGTCAACCTGGAGCGCGCGCTGCGCCCCGCGGACCGGCTGGGTGGCCACATCGTCACAGGCCACGTGGATGAGACCGGCCGGATCGAGGCCATCGAGCCGCGCGGACGCGACTGGCGCGTGCGGGTGCGCATCTCCACGGAAGCGGCCCGGCAGACCGTGCAGAAGGGATCTGTCGTGCTGGACGGCATCAGCCTCACCGTGGCCGGGCTGGGCGACGACTGGCTCGAGGTGCACATCATTCCGCACACCTGGAGCGCCACTTCGCTGCCGCAGCGCAAGGCCGGAGACCCGGTCAACATCGAGACCGACATTCTCGGGAAGCACGTCGCGCGCCTGCTGGGCGGCGCGAGCCCGGGCCGACTCACGCTGGAAAAGCTGGCGCAGGCCGGGTTTGCATGAACGCGGTAGGTCGGGCATTCCTGCCCGACCTACTCTTGAATCCGTCAGCCACCACGTCACGGACCCATGACACGCGAACCTTCATCAGCTTGATCCCCGCCACAGAAACCCGTATTCTTTGGACCCAAACAACAATGTTTTTCCGCAGGAAAAATATAAGGAGTATGCTCCATGGCAAAGAATGTTCTCGTGGCCCAGTCGGGCGGCCCTTCGGCGGTCATCAACAACTCCATCCGCGGCGTGATCGATGCCTGCCGCGACAGCCCCTCGGTCTTCGGCCGCATCTACGGCGCGTGGCACGGCATCGAAGGCGTGCTGACCGAGGAGCTGCTCGACATCTCCGCGCAAGATGACCACGAGATCCGCCTGCTTGAAAACACGCCGGCCGCGGGTGCAATCGGCACCTGCCGCTACAAGCTGAAGGAAAAGCAGGTCGATGATTTTCAGCGCGTGGTGGATGTGCTCAAGGCGCATAACATCGGCTATTTCTTCTACGCCGGCGGCAACGATTCCATGGATACGGCCAACAAGATCTCCAAGATCGCGGCCCGGCAAGGGCTCGACCTCGTGGCCACAGGCGTGCCCAAGACCATTGACAATGATGTCGGCGACACCGAGTTCAAGCTCGTGGACCATACGCCCGGCTACGGCTCGACCGCGCGCTACTGGGCCTTCAACCTGCTGAGCGCCAACGAAGAGAACGCCGGATCCTGCCCGGCCGACCCCGTGCTGGTGCTGCAGGCCATGGGGCGCAAGATCGGCTTCATCCCGGCCGCCGTTCGCCTGGCTGACCCGCAGCGCCGCCTGCCGGTCCAGATCTACCTGACCGAGTCCGGCGTGACCCTGGAGCAGCTCGCGGAGAACGTGAACGGCGAACTCAAGCGCAGCAAGCGCTGCATCGTGGTCGTGAGCGAAGGGCTTGACGTGGGCGACATCGGGGCGCAGAAGGACTCCTTCGGACACACGAGCTTTGGCGCCAGCGAGCGCACCGTGCAATCGGTGATCGTTGCCTACCTGAACAAGGTCGGGCTGGCGGCAACCGGAAACGCGCGCGGTCAGGCCCCGGGCACGGACCAGCGCCATTCAAGCGTACTGGCCTCCGTGGTGGACCTGCAGGAAGCATACGAGTCCGGCCGTCATGCCGCGGAAATCGCGCGCACGTTCGGCAACGGCTACATGGCCACCATCCTGCGCGCGCCCGGCGCGACGTACAAGGCGGTCTATGACAAGGTGCCTCTGGACGTGGTCGCCAACAGCGAGCGCTTCTTCCCGAAGCAGTGGATTGCCGCCAACCGCTACGATGTGACGGATGATTTCATCCGCTATGCCCTGCCGCTGATCGGGTCGGGAATGGCACCGGTCCCGCTGGAGCACGGGCTGCCGCGCTACACGCGCTTCCAGCCGATCTTTGCCGCGAAGAAGTGCGAAGCCTATGTGCCGCAAGCCTACCGGTAAAATTTTGCGTAGCCGCAAAATTTACTCGTGTTGTAGCATGGGCGTCGTTCGCAGGGGGCACACGTGTCTACTCCTCTCACCATGATCGTCGTCGGGGCCACCGGCGATTTGGCGCGCCGCAAGCTCTTCCCGGCCCTGTTTGCCTGCTTTGCCCGCGGCCACCTGCCGCCGGATGCGCGGTTCGTGGGTGTGGCGCGAACACCGATGGATGAGGTGGCCTTCCGCCTGCTTCTGGCCGGCGGACTCAAGTGCGAGGAACTGGAGGCCGGGGCCTGCTCCCTGCAGGCCGGCGAATTCCTGCGGCGCTGCCACTATCGCGCCTGCGCCTACGACTCCGCCGCAGACTTTGCCGCGGCGGACGCCTGGCTGACCACGCTGGAGGGGCAGACACGGGGAAACCGCGTGATCTACCTGGCGGTGCCGCCGTTTGTGTTTGGCCAGGCCGCCCGCGCCATGGCGCAGAGCGGGTTTCTGCCGCCTGACGGGCTTGAACCGTGGACTCGCCTGGTGGTGGAAAAGCCGTTCGGACGTGACCGCGCCAGTTATGATGCGCTGCAGCAGACGCTGGCGGAAGTCTGCGCCGAGGCGCAGACGTTCCGCATCGACCACTACCTCGGCAAGGAGGTTGTTCAAAACCTGCTGGTGCTGCGCTTTGCCAACTCCATCTTTGAACCGCTCTGGTGCCGCGCCCACATCCAGCACGTGCACATTGCCTGGAGCGAAACACAGGGCGTAGCCGGGCGCGCCGGCTACTTCGATCAGTACGGCATCATCCGCGATGTGATGCAGAACCACCTGATGCAGATCCTGTCGCTGCTGGCCATGGAGCAACCGGCGCACCTCGACGCGGAGGCCATCCGCGATGCCAAGGTGACGGTTGTGCGTCGCATGCGCCTGCTGGACCTGGACCATTTGGTGGTTGGGCAGTATGTGTCGGGCGAGGCGGGCGCCGCGAGCCCTGCGCCGCCACGCGGCTACGCGGAGGAGGACGGCGTTCCGGACGGCTCGCGGACGCCCACCTATGCCGCCGCCGTGATGACGATCGACACGCCCCGCTGGCGTGGCGTGCCGTTCCTGATCACGGCCGGAAAGGGGCTGCGCCGCGCCGTGACCGAGGTGCGCATCCACTTCCGCGACGCGTCCACGCTGTTCAATGGCGCCAGGACCGGCCTGCCGCCTCAGGCGCAAGCCAACGAGCTGATCATCCGGGTGCAGCCGGACGAGCAGCTGTCGCTGCGGATTGTCAGCAAAATGCCGGGAAAGGGGATGCAGCTGGGAACTACCGAGCTCGACCTCCGGTTCCGGGAGAAATACCCGGATGCCCGCATCGCGGACGCCTATGAGAACCTGCTGCTGGACGTGGTGCGCGGCGACCGCAGCCTGTTCATCCGCAGCGACGAACTGGCCGCCGCCTGGGATGTATTTACCCCTGTGCTGCAGCAGCTGGAATCGCAGGTGATCCGCCCGCTCCCGTATGCCCTTGGCGGCTGTGGTCCGGACGCCGTGGACGTTCTCGCCGCCCAACATGGCATACCCGACGCCCGGGTGATGGAGCAGGCGCCTGATAATCGATGACGACACAAGGCGGGCTCTTTCTTTCTCAACTTTAGCCTTTAGCCTTCCGCCTGCAGCCTTTATCCTTATCCCATGACACGCACCGGAATCGGTTTTGACACGCATTGCCTCGTGGCCTGCCGCCCGCTGATCCTGGGAGGGGTGGAAATCCCCCATGAGCGCGGGCTGCTGGGGCATTCCGACGCCGACGTGCTGGTGCATGCCATCATGGACGCGCTGCTGGGAGCCATTGCCGATGGCGACATCGGTCAGCATTTCCCGGACAGTGATTCGCGGTGGAAGGACGCCAGCAGCATGGAGATGCTGCGACTGGTGGTTTCCCGGCTGCGCACGCACGGGTGGCGGGTTTGTAACGTGGATTCCACCATCCTGGCGGAAGCACCGCGCCTGGCCCCGCATATGCCACGCATGCGAACCTGCCTGGCGGATGCCCTGGGCGTGGACGTCATGCGTGTCTCCGTCAAGGCCACCACCACCGAAGGTCTCGGCGCCATCGGCCGGCGCGAGGGAATCAGCGCCATGGCCGTCGCCACCGTTGTCGAGGCAGCCCCAACATGATGATCACCGGCATACATGCGCGCGCCACGCTGCACTTTTTCAACTCGCTGACCCGGCGCAAGGATCCTTTCCAGCCCCTGGACGGGCAGCAGGCGCGGCTGTACACCTGCGGACCGACCGTCTACAACTTTGCCCACATCGGAAATTTTCGCGCGTACATCTTCGAGGATGTCCTGCGCCGCACGCTCCGCTATGCCGGCTACGGGGTGCTGCAGGTGATGAACCTGACCGACATCGACGACAAGACCATCCGCGGCTCCCGCCAGGCGGGCGTGCCGCTGAAGGCGTTCACCCGGCCGTTTATCGACGCGTTCTTCGCCGACCTCCGCACGCTCAACATCGAGCCGGCGGAGCTCTATCCCGCCGCCACCGACCATGTGCCGGAGATGATCGCCCTGATTCAGCGGCTCTTGGCCAACGGACTGGCCTACTTGTCCGACGACAGGTCCGTCTACTTCAAGGTCTCGGCTTTCCCTTCGTACGGCAAGCTCGCGCACCTCGACCTGTCCGGCCTGCGCGCCGGTGCGCGCGTGGCGCAGGACGAATATGAAAAGGAGAGCGTGGGCGACTTTGCGCTCTGGAAAGCCTGGGATGAAAATGACGGCGACGTCGCATGGGATTCGCCGTGGGGTCGCGGCCGTCCCGGCTGGCACATCGAGTGTTCCGCCATGGGAATGAAATACCTGGGGGAGTCGTTCGACCTGCACACCGGCGGCGTCGACAACCTCTTCCCGCACCATGAAAACGAGCTGGCGCAGTCCGAGGGCGCAACCGGCAAGCCGTTTGTGCAGGTCTGGATGCACTGCGCGCACCTGCGCGTCAACGGCGAAAAGATGTCCAAGTCGCTCGGCAACTTCTTCACCCTGCGCGACCTGCTCGCCAGGGGGTATGCCGGCCGCGAGCTGCGGTATGTCCTGATCAACGGGCACTACCGTCAGGCGCTGAACTTCACCTTCGACGCGGTGGAGGCTGCGCGCACCTCGCTGGCGCGCATCGATGAGTTTGTCTCCCGCCTGACCGAGACGGCCGCCGGCGCCCCCCCGGATGCCGCGCTGCCGGCCTGGGCAGCTGAGATTCACCGGCAGTTTGATGCATCCGTGTTCGATGACCTCAACACCCCCGAGGCGCTGGCCGCGCTGTTTGCCCTGGTGCGGGAAGGAAACTCGGCCATGCAGGGCGGGGCGCTGACCGCATCCGGGGCCGCGGCGGTCCTGGATCTGATTGCCGGATTCGACCGTGTGCTGGGCCTTATCTCCTTTGGCAGGCGCGATGCCCGCGCGCTGCCGCAGGAGGTCACACAACTGCTCGAAGGGCGCCAGGCCGCCCGCCAGGCGAAGAACTGGGCCGAGTCGGACCGCTTGCGCGATGAGCTGAAGCGCATGGGGTGGGAAGTCCGCGACGGCAAGGAAGGCCAGAAGGTAAAGAAACTGTGAAGCGCGGCATGTTCATCACGTTCGAAGGCCCCGAGGGGAGCGGCAAGACCACCCAGATCCGCGCGTTGGCGGAGCAGTTGAACGCCTGCGGCTTGCTCACGCAGCTGACGCGCGAGCCCGGCGGCACGCCCACCGGCGAGGCGATCCGTCGCCTGCTGCAGCACGACAGCTCGGACGCGGAGATGGCCCACCGCACGGAGGTGCTGCTGTTCTGCGCCAGCCGGGCCCAGATCGTCGAGCAGGTCATCCGCCCGGCGCTGGAGCAGGGGACCTGGATCCTGTGCGACCGCTTCATCGACTCGACCCTGGCGTACCAGGGGTACGGCCGCGGCTTCGCGCTGGAGGAGTTGCGCGCCTTGAACCGTTTTGCAACCGGCGGCCTGGTCCCCGACCTCACGCTGCTGCTGGACATCCCCGTGGCCGAGAGCTTCCGCCGCATCGCCGCGCGGCCGGCGGAAAAGGATCGCATGGAGCGCGCAGAACAGGCCTTTCACGAGCGGCTGCGCGAAGGCTATCTCGAACTGGCCCAATCCGAGCCACAGCGGTTTCGAATCGTTCCCACGGCACGGCCGCCGGAACAGACCCGTGCGGCAATCTGGGATGCGGTGCGGGAACGGTTTGGACTTAAAACGGAATGACATGCGGCAGCGGATGCAGCCAACGTACGTCGTGAACACATGCAAGTAGATGCCGCCTTTGAACTGATTCGCCAGGCGCACGGGAGTGCGCGCCTGGCACATGCCTACCTGATTTCCGGCCCCACGCGCGGCGCGGCCGGCGAGCTGGTCATTCGCGTGCTGCAGATGCTGTTCTGCACAAAGCCCGAGGGACCGTGCGGCGTATGCGACGTGTGCCGGCTCATTCAGGCCCGCACGTGGGCCGATGCGTTCTGGCTGATTCCGGAAAAGACGTCACGCCGGATCAGCGCCGATGCCATGCGAGAAAAACTTCTGGCGGAAATCAATCTGACCGCGCTGGCCGGTGGCTGGAAGGCTGGAATCATTGTGGGCGCTGATCGCATGACCCCCGAGGCGGCCAACATTTTCCTGAAAACGCTGGAAGAGCCGCCGCCGCAAACGCTGTTTCTGTTGCTGACCGACGCGCCGCAGGAACTTCTCCCCACAATTATTTCCCGCTGCCAGCGGATGCAAATTGACGAACCGCACGTGCTGCCGGAGCCCTGGCGCAAGCGGCTGCTGGAATGCCTGACCGCTGCTACGCCTCCCGGTCCGCTGCCGGCCATGGCCCTGGCCTCACGGATGGCGGCGTTGCTGGCGGACATGAAGGATGCGGCCGAGGCGGAAGTGAAGGCGGAAACCAAGGCGGAAGCCGAAACGCTGGACGAGGACTCGGATGTGATCAAGGCGCGGATCAGCGCACGCTACCGGGAGATGCGCACGGATCTGCTGCGGGCCATGCTGAATTGGTACCGCGACCTGATGGTCCTGCGCGCGGGCGGCGCACCGGCGAATGTGCACTACCAGGACTCTCTCGCGCTGCTGCAGGAGCGGGCGGCACGGCTCACGATTGCGCAGGCCATGGCCAATGTGGATGGCGCCGAGGAGCTCAACCGCCAGCTCGAGCGCAGCCTCGCCGAGGAGACCGTGCTGTCCTACTGGATGGACCGCTTTTTCAGCGGCGTTCCCGCCCCGGCGCCCGCCGTCCGCGGGAGCGCAAAAAATTTGTAAGGCGGGCGACAGCCCGCAACCCAACGGACGTAAAAGTCCAGGACGCCAAGAACACAGAGAGGTACAGAGACCACAGAGAAATGACCGACTGCGGCCGGCTCGCCGGCCGCCGCAGCATGATTTTCTCTCGGTGCTCTCCGCCTCTCTCTGCGGCCTCTGTGTCCTTCCATTTGGATGATCCATGATACACGCGAAAACGTGTATCGATGATCGGAACGGTTCTCGCTATGCCCCTGTTTGCACGCATCTCGTTTGCCACCCGGGTTTGCACCACCTGTGCGCTGCCCGAGGGTTCTCCGGCATGGACGCGCGGCGACAAATGCGTGGTCGAAATGGAGTACGGCCTGGATGTCGGCACGCACATGTCCATGGTGGATGACGCGCCCGGGGTTCCGGCTGCCGGGGGGGGGCGCGTGCCGCGCATCCTGCGCAAAGCGACCGCGCAGGATCTCGCCCGGGTGCTGGAGAACGACGGACTCGCCGCAACCGCCTCGCAGCGCTTTGTTTCCCTGCTTGCCGAGGGCGGCGTATTCGTGAAGCCCCTGAGCTCCGGCTACACGCTCGGTCGCGAGCGGCTGCTGATCATTTTCGGCGCGCCGGACCACATCGACTGCCGGCGCGTGGTGGGAAAGATGCAGTGGGACCTGAAGACGCGCATCGAGGTGCGGCACGTCGGCGTGCGCGACGAGGCGGCCGTGGCCGGCGGCATCGGCCCCTGCGGCCGGCCGCTCTGCTGCGCCACCTGGCTGCGCAATTTCCGGTCCGTCAATGTCCGCATGGTCAAGGCGCAGGAGCTTTCCCTCAACCCGACCGCCATCAACGGCTGCTGCGGCCGCTTGAAATGCTGCCTGCGATACGAGTACGATGTCTACCTGGAAGCATCCAAAGACCTGCCGGAAGCCGGCACGGTGGTGCGCTGGCCGGAAAACGAGGGTGTGGTGGTGAGTCGCGACGTGCTGCAGCGGAAACTTCTGGTGCGCACGCGCGACGAGGGACTGCGCCACGTGGCGGCCGCTGACGTCACGGTGGTAGCCAAGACTGATCCGCCACTGGCGGCAAAGGAGGAAAAGCATGAAGATCCGACTGGTGAATGGGCCAAACCTGGCGCTTCTCGGGAAGCGTGAGCCGGGCATCTACGGCAGCGAAACGCTGGTCGACATTGTCGCCGCCGTGCAGCGCAAAGGCGAACCGATGGGCGTAACCGTGGAGGCCTTCCAGAGCGACATCGAGGGCGAGCTGGTTCATTACATCGGGCAAAGCCGCGGACATGCGGACGGGATTCTGATCAACGCCGGCGCCTATACGCACACGAGCATCGCCATCCGCGACGCCATCACAGCCAGCGGGCTGCCGTGCGTCGAGGTGCACCTGTCGAATGTGCACGCGCGGGAAAGCTTCCGGCATCACAGCTTCCTCTCCAGCGTCTGCATCGGCCAGGTTCTCGGCTTCGGCGGACACAGCTACCAGCTCGCGCTGGAAGGACTGGTGTGGCATCTGCGGGAGCGAGCAAAAAAGTAAGCGAGATTCCTATGTCCAACATACAGCTCTGGATCGTCGGCTCGATCGGCATCGACGACATTGAAACGCCCGCGGAAAAGCGCACCGGACTGCTCGGCGGCTCCGTGACCTATGCCTGCGCAGCCGCCTCGTTCTTTACGCCGGCCGGCGCCGTCGGCGTGGTGGGCAGCGATTTCCCCGCCGGCTTCCTGGAGCGGTACCGCCGGTTTGGCATCGACCGGACCGGCCTGCAGACCTGCCCCGGCGCCACCTTCCGGTGGGCCGGCGTGTACGAGGCCGATTTTATCAACCGCCGCACGCTGGACACCCGCCTCGGGGTTTTTGCAGATTTCTCGCCCAAGCTCCCGGAGGCCTTCCGCGATGCGCCGTTCGTGCTGCTGGGAAACATCGGCCCGTCATTGCAGCTGCACGTGCTGGATCAGGCGCGCGGCCGTCCGTTTGTCGTGGCGGACACCATGGACCTCTGGATCCGCATCGCGCGGCCGGAGCTGGAGCAGGTGATCCGGCGCGTGGACATGCTGACGCTGAACGACGCGGAGGCCCGGCTGCTGACCGGCCGGCACAACCTGCTCGACTGCGCCCGGGCCATCCTGGCCATGGGCCCCCGCTACCTGGTGATCAAAAAGGGGGAGCATGGCGCCATGCTCTGCTCCGGACAGGGCCTGGCGCTGATCCCGGCCTTCCCCGTCGAGCAGGTGGTGGACCCGACCGGGGCAGGGGACTGCTTTGCCGGCGCCTTCATGGGGTTTTTGGCGCACACGCGGGCGTCACGGATCGATGAGCCGCTGCTGCGGCGCGCGCTGCTGCACGGAAGCGTCGTGGCCTCCTTTGGCGTGGAGGCCTTCAGCACGGAGCGGCTTGAGCGTCTGACGCTGCCAGAGATCGAGTCGCGGGCCGCGGCGCTGCGCGCCATGTGCGCGCTGTGACGTTCCGGTCAGCATACAAGTTCTTGCGTGTATGTTGGATCATCATCAGTTGAAAGGACACAGAGGCCACAGAGATAAATTGAGCGCACAGAGATACACTGCGGCCGGATTGCAGGCCGCCGTCAGCAATTTCTCTGTGTTCTCTGGTCATCTCGGTGCTCTCGGTGTCCTTGACGTGTGCGTCCGGCATCCAGGAAGTTGTTTCGTGTGAAGAGCTTCTCCCTCCTGATCAAGCCCGCCTCAGCCGACTGCAATCTGCGCTGCGGCTATTGCTTCTACCTGCCTGCCGCGCGTAACTATCCCCAGACCGCCTGTCACCGCATGGATGACCGCACGCTGGCGCGGGTCATCGGCAGCTACCTGTCCACAGCGCAGCCCACGCACAGCTTCGGGTGGCAGGGCGGTGAACCGACCCTGATGGGGCTGCCTTTTTTCCGGCGCGCGGTGGAGCTTCAAAAGACGCTCGGACGTTCCGGCACCCGGGTTGCGAATGGATTGCAGACCAACGGCACGTTGCTCGACCACGAATTTGCCGCCTTCCTGGCAGAGTACCATTTTCTGGTTGGCGTCAGCCTCGACGGCCCGCCAGTTCTGCACGATGCCACGCGGCGCGCCGCAGACGGGCAGGGGTCCCATGCCCGTGTGCTCGCCGGGATCAGCGCCCTGCGGCGCGCGAAGGCGGAGTTCAACATTCTCACGCTGGTCAACCGCGCCAACGTGAGCCATGCGGCAGACGTGTACGACGATCTGGTCGAACAGGGTTTCCTGTATCACCAGTACATCGAGTGCGTTGATTTTGAAGCGGATGGATCACCGGAGCCCTTTGCCATCAATGGCGCCGCCTGGGGAGAGTTCCTCTGCGCGATCTTTGACCGCTGGTACCCGCACGATACGCGGCGCGTCTCCGTGCGACTCTTTGACACGGTGCTGGCCCGCATGGTCGACGGCGTCTCCAACACCTGCACGTGCGGCGATGACTGCCGTCAGTATTTTGTGGTCGAGTACAATGGCGACATCTACCCCTGCGACTTCCACGTGCGGCCGGAATGGCGCCTGGGGAGCATCCATGAGTCGGCGTGGGATCTGTTCATGAACCAGCCGCGCTACGCCGCCTTCGGGGCGCGCAAGCGACAGTGGCCGGCCGGGTGTGACACCTGTCCGCATCTGACGCTCTGCCATGGCGACTGCCCGAAGAACCGCGGCCGCGATCCTTCACGGCTGAGCCATCTGTGCGCCGGCTGGAAGCGGTTTTATGCGCACACCGTGCCGCGGTTCAAGGAACTGGCGGAGCAAATCCGACGCGACCGCGAATTCGTGCTCCGGGAGGCGGCGGAACAGCTGCGCCGGCAGCAGCCGGACCGGCGCGACGCTGTGCCCGGGCGCAACGAGCCGTGCACCTGCGGCAGCGGTCGCAAGTACAAGGTCTGCTGCGGACGCCGCTCGCCATAGCTGATCTGGTGGCTCCAGAACCACCTGGCACCAAGGCTAGTGGCTATTAGTTGTCATAACATATATTATGCGACGTTGGCGAAATCGGCGAATATTCCATTTTTGGGGTTGGCTGCGTACGGTTCAGAAAAAGAGATCGCGCTCGCCACGCTCAATCCGGTCATAGGCCTTCCTGACCGTGGGATAAAACTGCGGCAGCTGCGTCTGGATCTCGCCCAGTTCGCGCTGCAGCAGCGGCTCGCACAGGCGCAGGGTTGCCGGGCTGGCAAAGTCGTCGAGCCACTCGCGGAACGTCAGCACCGCATTGACCTTGCAGAACTTGCCTTCCTTGCCGGTCTTGAGCGCATCCATGATGCAACCGCCGGTCCGGCCGCACCGGTAGCCGGCCGTGCAGAACGACGTGATCGTCCCTTGCCTGGCGAGGTCGCAAACCAGCTCCTCGAGCGAGCGCTCGTCGCCAAGTAAAAACTGCTGGCGATTTTTCTCTTGCTCGTTGTTGGAATTGGCGTATGCGCCAATTCCAACACGCGAGCCGGCATCCATCTGCGTGCAGCCGCGGCGCACGGCCTCGTCCCGCAGCACCGCGCCTTCCCGTGCCGTGACCAGCATCCCCGTGTACGGCACGGAAAGACGGATCACGGTCACCAGCCTGAGAAAATCCTCGTCGCTGACGCGCCACGGCGACTGCCCGGGAAGCTCCGTGCCGCTGGCCGGCTCAAGCCGCGGGAACGAAATGGTGTGCGGCCCGATCTTGAAGCGACGCTCCAGCTCCCGCGCGTGGTGCAACAGCCCCAGCACCTCGAAGCGCCAGTCGTACAGCCCGAAGAGCGCGCCAATGCCGACGTCGTCGACGCCCGCCTCCAGCGCCCGGTGCATGCAGGTGATGCGCCAGGCATAATCCGCCTTGGGCGTCCCCTGCCCGTGCAGCTTCCGGTAGGTGTCGTGATGGTAGGTTTCCTGGAAGACCTGGTACGTGCCGATTCCCTCCTCCTTCAGCACCCGCAGGTCCTCGACCGGCAGCGGCGCGGCATTCACGTTCACCCGCCGGATCTGCCCGGTGCCGCGGCGCGTCTTGACAACTGTGCCATACACGGTGCGGATGGTCTCGGCAATGTAGTCGGTGGAAGTCTCCGGGTGCTCGCCGTAGACCACGATCAGACGCTTGTGCCCGATCTGACCTGCCAGCACCTCGGTTTCGCGGCGCACGGCCTCCATGGTCAGGCGGGAGCGCTGCTGCTGCGCATTCTCGCAGCGGAAGCCGCAGTAGGCGCAGTGGTTCACGCAGAGGTTGCTCATGTACAGCGGCGCAAAGGTCACAATGCGGTTGTCGTAGACCTTGTGCTTCACCTGCCACGCGGCAGCAACCATCTCCTCCAGCAGCCCGGGGTCGGTTACCCGGAGCAATGCCGCCGTCTCTTCCGGCAGCAGCGTCTCAATCGCCAGCGACCGGACCAGAATGTCGCGCACCTGCTGCGGCTCGGGAGGTCGCTGCGGCGCCAGCAGCGCGTGGATGGCGTCGTCCGGGATGAAGTCGCATCCGTGGTCCAGGTACTTGTCGACCTGATCGCGCCGGATGAAATTGTCCCGGTAATCGCGCTCGTCCGTGAATTGTCGTCGTGTGGATGTCATGGTGGTCCAGTAGATGTCAGCGCTTCATGGCGGCAAGTTCGCGTACCACAGGGCGGATCTCCGCGACGCCAGAACCTACCGGCGCTTGCGGCCGTGCGGCTGCTGGCGCTCCGGTTTCGGACCGCGAGCCCCCTGCCCGCCTGGCCCGCCCGCACGCTGCCCGGGCTTTCCGGTCTTGCGCGGCTGCCCCTGCGCGGGGCGTCCGGGCCAACCCGCTTCGCGTTTTCCGAACGAGTAGCGGTCGCCCAGTCCGGCTGGTTGCTGGCCCGCCTGGGTGTCGCGCACCACGGCAAAGTCGGCGCGGCGCTGGTTGAAGTCCACCCGCGCCACATGCACGCGCAGCTTCGTCCCCACGCGGAAGATCTCGTTCCCCACGCTCAGGGAGTCGTTGGCGCTGTTGTGGCGCACAAAGCTGGAGGAGATCATGGAGATGTGGATCATCCCCGTCACCTGCACGCCCTGCACATCCACGAACAGCCCGAAGTTGGTGACCTTGCTCACCACGGCGTCGTACACCACGGGCTTCTGGTCGTCGAGCTGCTGCTGCAGGAGGCGGAACTTCTTGATCTCGATCAGCGCCCGCGAGGCGTCGTCCGCCAGCTGCTCGCGCGCGCTGCAGTGCGCGGCCGTGCGCTTGAGGTACTCGGCCGGCAGGACGCCTCCCGCGCCCTTCTCGCCCAGGAGAAACCCGGCCAGCTGGCGGTGCAGGACCAGGTCCGGGTAGCGACGGATCGGCGAGGTGAAGTGGGCGTAGTGTTTCTTGGCCAGGCCGAAGTGGCCGGAAGCCTCGGCCGAGTAGACCGCGCGCTTCATGCTCCGCAGGACCATGGTGTGCAAATGGGCGGCGAGCGGATGGTCCGCCGTCTCGGCGATGAACTGTGACATGCGCCGCGGGTCGGAGAGGTCTCCCGACTTGACCCCGAGCTGCAGGAGGTTGGCGCGCAGCTCGGCAAGCTTGTCCTCGTCCGGCGCCTCGTGCAGCCGCGCGATGATGCGGATGCCGCGGGTCTCCAGCTCGGTTGCCACCGCCTCGTTGGCCGCCACCATGCACTCCTCGATCAGCTGGTGCGACTCGTCGTGCGGCACCGTGCGGATGCCGGTCATGCGGCCATCCGGGCCGATGATCACTTCGCTCTCCGGCACCTCGAGGTCCAGCGCCGCGTCGGCAAAGCGCCGCTGGCGCAGCTGGCGGGCCAGCTCGCGCACCCGGGCCAGCAGCTCCTTCGTCATCTCGGGAATTGTCGTCAGCCCCTCGGCCGGCCGGTCCATCATGATGTCCATGGCCTGCTCGTACGTCAGGCGCTGGCGCGAGTGGATGAGGGTCCGGGCGAAGCGGCGCGCCACCATGCGCCCCTTGTCGTCAAAGGTCATGAAGGCCGAGAAGGTCAGGCGGTCCACATCCGGCCGCAGGCTGCACTCGCCGTTGGACAGCTGCTCCGGCAGCATGGGGATCACCTTGTCCACGAGGTAGACGCTGGTGCCGCGCGCCATGGCTTCCTGGTCGAGCGCGCCCTCGGGGCGCACAAAGTGGCTGACATCCGCGATGTGCACGCCCAGCACGCGCCGCCCCTGGGCATCCGTGGTCATGGAAATGGCATCATCGAAGTCGCGCGCCCGCACCGGGTCGATGGTGATGATGTACTCGCCGCGCAGGTCGTCGCGCCTGCCCGGACGCTGCGCGCGCGCGGCCACGGCCTCGGCATCCTGCAGCACCTCCGGCGGGAACTCCGTGGAAAGGTCGAACTGGCGCATGACCACCTCGGTGTCCAGCGAGGGCTGGTCAGCCGGGCCGATCACGTCCACGATTTCGCCTTCCGGCGCCACGTGGCGGTTCGCCCAGTTGGTGAAGCGCAGCACCACGCGGTCGCCCTCCTTGGCGCCCTGGGCATCCGGCACGTAGAAGTCGAGCCGGTAGACCGGGTTCAGAGGCACGACGCAGAGGAATTTGCCCGTGGTGGAGAGCGTGCCCACGATGTCGCGCGGCGAGCGCTCGACAATGCGGATCACCTTGCCGCGCGGCTCCTGGCCTGCGCTGGCGGGATCCAGCCGGACCAGCACCGTGTCGTCCGGCAGCGAAGTGCCGAGGTCTTCTGATCCGATCCAGACCGTGGTGCCCGTGGCAGGGTCCACAACCAGCCCGGCGCCGGAGCGGATTATGCGCATCTTGCCGGTGACAAGGTCTGCGGCCTTGCCCAGGCCGTAGACGCCGGGGCGCAGTTCGACGATCTGTCCGTCCAGCACCATGCGCCGCAGGACGCCCTGCAGTTTCTTGATCTGCTTGCCGCGAAATTGCAGCGCTGCCGCAATTTCGTCCGGCTGCCAGGTCTTCTCTGGTTCCTGGGCGAAAAGTGCCTGGATGGCCGTGCGGTCTTGTTCGATGTTCATTTCAACTTCACCAAGTGATCCATGACGCGCCGAAGGCGCCAATGACCAATGACATACGCCTACAAACTGAGGTCGTGTTGTGGTTCGCTACGCACCGCTGGATGCCGCTATCCATCCCGTGCAGATATTCGCAAGTCTGGCGGACCGCCACAAGTACGGAAAGGCGCGGCACTGGCGCGGCTTGGCCGCCTGGATGCGGCAGGTGTTGTCCGGCAGGAGGAAGATGCAGTGGCCATCCGGGCGCTCGGAAAGCGAAAGAGCCGTGCGATCCGCCGACAGACGGGTGTAGGCGGTCGTGAAAGCATACAGATCCATGCCAAGCAGATCCGCGATTCCCTGCTCTTCTCCGTCGAGCAGGATCACGTCACCCGGGCCGTGGCAGCAGTTGCCGCAGCGCAGGCAGGTGAAATTGGACGGGACGTCGGGGGTGGAAGGATCCATGGCACGTGCAGTTAACGTACTGGTTAGGGATGGTGGACGTCCAGAATCTATACGATTTCGAGGCTATCCCGATCCGGAAGCTGCGGGAATTGACGGGAGGGCAAGGTCTGATACCAGTAAGCGACCGAGCAGATGTCATGCTGGCCCGGATGATACCGCCCCTCGCTTCTCCATCCGAGCGCCTGAATGGTGGCCCGGAAGTCGGTGTGGAACCGGATCGGGTCCATTATGTGCCAGCGATACATCGCATGCCGGTGCTGGGCGTTATAGAGTCCGTTCGGTCGTATCACCTGGTGCATCCCGAGAAACGCGGTGCTATAGGTATGGTACCGGCCCGCGACATCCCAGTTGTATGATCCTCCAAAATAGTCTTCCGTGCCGGTTCCGCAGATGGTCGGGTATTTTTTGTCTCCATCCAGATAGAATTTGATCTCGCCCTCACCCCACCAGCCATTGTTGTTGATCCCCCAGCCCATGGAGGTCCCCACATAGTGGCCGCGGCCGTGGATTCCATCCACGATAGTGTAAACATCCATGTACGAGAGCGGATTCGTGCGGCGGTACTGTGCATGGAAGTAGGCACAGTCCTCGGGTACCGCAGTTAATACGTAGTTGATCTGGTAGTAGCAGACCTGGACTTTATTCGCATGGATGTTTTCCAGGGTGATCTTGCATTTTTTGCGGAACGGCATCTCCCAGAAGCAATTCAAACCGCTCTTGGGCGCGACCACCACGGGCTGTGAGTTGACGCGAACCGAGGTCTCCTTTCCATCTTCGCTATAGGTTGCGCCCCAGGGCAAAGCAAAGAAATCCGGCAACGGAACCTCAATCGATGGCCACGCTTGATCATCCCAGTAGACGCGGAGGATGAAGCAACGCCCGGTGTACCCCGACAGCCACATGCTCTGGACTGCTCCCGGGCCGTCAATGTCGGCAAGAACCGCCGTCTCGCCAGGCTCGATATTTATCGAAGGGCTGATCTTCCATCCTTCTCCGAGATCTCTGGCGCAAAGCAACCCGGTACCTTCGGTAGCCATGCCACCCTTGCCTTTTTCACCCGTAAAGTTCTCGGCACTGATCGACCTCGTTTGCGCATCGGATAGTCGTGACAGGCTACCCAGGTTCATCCCGAGTCCATTAAAAGCGCTCATGCTTGAGTTCCTTTCCGTTGTTGAACGTACCGGTCGCTTGGCCAACCGCAACCGGACAGCATGCTGAATTAGGATCGGCCCAGAGTCAAGACTGTCGTTCAATCAATCCCAGCAGCGGCGGGACGCCGCTGCCACTTTGCGCTATGATACGCAAATGGCTGCGCATCTCACCCTCTTCAAGAACTTGACGTCCGACGCCCTGCACGCCGCCCTGGCGCCGCTGGGCGTGTCGCTGCGCCTGGCGCGGCGCCTGCAGGCCGTCGTGCTTCGCACGGGCGACCTGCCCGCCGCGATGCCGGAGGTCTCCGCGCGGCTGCTGGCCACGCTGCGTGCGTCAGTCCCGATACCCGCCCTGGCGCTCGCGGAGCGCAGCGAATCGCCGCGCGATGGCTTCGTGAAGTATCTGTTCCGCGGGGCACATGACGACCGGTTTGAGGCGGTCGGCATTCCCCTGCTCCACCGCGCCGGCGACGAGAAGGTTGTGGCCTGTGTCAGCTCGCAGGTCGGCTGCGCCATGGGGTGCGCCTTTTGCGCCACCGGCCGCATGGGGTTCCGCCGCAACCTGGCCGCATGGGAGATTGTGGACCAGGTCATCCAGATCCAGGCCGCGTCGCCGCACCCGGTGCGCGGCGTGGTCTTCATGGGCATGGGCGAACCGCTGCTGAACTACGACGCGGTCATCATGGCGGCGCGCATCCTTTGCGAGCCGTGCGGTCTGGCGATTTCCGCCAAGGCCATCACCCTCTCGACCGTGGGCATTGTGCCGGCCATCCGGCGCTTCACGGCCGAGCGCCACCCCTTTCGGATGGTCGTCTCGCTCACCACGGCAGATCCGCGGCGGCGCGCGGCGTTGATGCCGGTGGAGCAGATGCACCCGACGCCGGAGCTGATGGCGGCGCTGCGCGAATACCACCAGGCCACGGGGCAGCGCGTCACGCTGGCGTGGACCTTGCTGGATGGCATCAACACGCGACCGGAGGATGCGGCGCAGCTGGCGGAGCTGACGCGCGGCCTGCCGGTGAAGATCGACCTGATCGACGTCAACGACCCAACCGGGCGCTTCCGTCCGCCCGCTCCTGCCACGCTGGCTGCGTTCCGTGACGCCCTGCGCCAGCACCTGGCGGCGCCGGTGGCGCGGCGTTACAGCGGCGGCAGCGACATCCATGCCGCCTGCGGCATGCTAGGAGACTGCCGGATTTAGGCCTCGGAGCGGTCCAAGGCCCTCTGCCGACAGTCTCCTAGTTGAGCAACCCGCTGCCCGCGGGTTGCGAAGACTCAATTACAGACAGAAAAATTGTTCCGGCTTACTCAACAACAGGCTCGATTTCCGCGCTCTCACCGCCACTGGCCGC
>JBAWXQ010000015.1:0-27368 GCA_037144015.1 bacterium | reverse complement strand
GATTTCTTGCTGCGCGTGGTTTGCAGCACGTTGTCCGGCAGGCGACGATCCAGGAACGTGCGGGAGAGATCAATCACCTCCCTGGCCTCGTCCGGAGTGGTTGTGCCGATCGTAACCATGTCCTGGTTGCGGATCGTATTCCACACGAAGGCCAGTCCTACCGGCGGCAGCAAGCGGCCAGCCGCCAGCGGCTTGATGGTCATGACTGGCTTTTTGGCGTTGGCGATGATCCGCATGACCCAGTCGGCTTCCACCTGCATGAGAAAGCCCGCGGCGTTGTACAGCTGAATGTAGGTCTCGACATCGACATGGGTGGCGTCGGCGATGGTAACCGCCTCCGGCATGTGGGTGGACAGGCCGGGGATCATGCCCCGCTCCCGGATCATCCGCGTGTACTTGTCGATATCGCGAATCTTGTTGTGCATGCGATCGAGCAGGTTGTCCGTGACGCACTGGTGCGGGAAGCAGAACGTTGCGCCAAGCGCCTTGCAGGCGTCGAACACGCGGGCCGGCTCGCTTTCGGGCGGACCGCCCGGCACGGTGTTGAAGTGGGGGGTAAGGACCAGCGTGACCTTGCGTCCCACGCGCTCCTGGGCATCCTGGATGGCGTCGCGCAGCATGGGGACGGGCATGCCCATGACAACGTCTACGCCTTGCTGGAGAAAGACGGTGATGATGTCCGCGACGTTCGCACGGGTCTGGTAGCTCTTGATGAAGTTATCCTTGGCCACGCTGGTGTGCGAGTAGCCGAGGAACCAGTTCGTGCCAATGATCAGGCGGGACAGCGAAACGCCGCCAACCATCGTCCGGGGGAAATCACTCATGATCCCTGCTCCATTTTAGTGTTTGTCGCAGATGGCGATGGAGTCACGAAGCTCGGACTCGATGCGCTCATGCTGCGATGCGTCATTGAGCCCTCGGTCAATGCCGGCGTGACCGATCATGCTGGAAATGCGCAGCCCATGTTCACGACTGAGCGCCGCCCTCATCTGGCGGCAGCGGAGAATCACGTGACGGCCAGCTTCTTGAGCAGCCATGCCATGTTCTCGCCCAGCACCGTCATGGTCCGGACGCCTTCTTCGTCGCCATCCACCTCCCCCTTTTCCCGCCCGATCCCCACGTTCCAGTAGCAGGAACCGGGCACGATCATCTCGCAGATCAGGAAGAGATGGTTGATGGTGTCGAACGCATGGATCGCTCCACCACGGCGCACGGCGATCACGCCGGCACCGACCTTGCGCTTGAGGAACCTGTCGTTCGCCATCGACACCAATCCCACCCGGTCGATGAGCGCCTTCAGCTCAGGGGTGATGTCGGCAAAGTAGGTCGGAGATGCCAGAAGGATGCCATCCGCCTGCCGCATCTTTGCGATGCAGTCGTTTACGATGTCATCAGCCTGCACGCATCGCCCATCCCGGGTCTTGAAGCACTGGTAACAGGCTTTGCATCCGGGAATCAGGTTGCCGCCCAGCTGGACCCATTCGGTCTCAATGCCTTCCCGGTTCAAAGCCGCGAAGACGTGCTGGATGAGGCGGAAGGTATTGCCGTCCTTGCGGGGACTGCCGTTGAACGCGACGACTTTTATGGTGGGCTCCAGTTTGATTTCCGCCGAATTGCTGCATTCCCCTGCCCCTGCCCCAGTTCCCTGTGCCAGGCGGGTCAGCCACAGGCCCGGGCGGCTGCTGTACAAGCACCGGGCAGCAGATGAATGATGGTGTGAGTCCGGGCGGATGGCAAGGAGGAAAACGCAGACCCGAATTGACGCCTGGCCCGCAACCGCTTACGCTGTGCACCGGCTATGCGCATGGACCCGACAAAGCAGGTGAACTACCGGGTGGCGGACCGGGACTTCAAGTACTACATCTTCGACTGGGATGACAACATCCTGCACATGCCCACGCGCATCCACCTTGAAAAGCGGCAGCCGGACGGCTCCTGGACGCCGCACCTCGTCTCCACCTCGGTCTTCAGCCTGATCCGCAGCGACACGCTCAACTACCGCCCGCCGAACAACCACTGGCCCGAGGCCTTCGTCGAGTTTCAGGACTACGCCACGGCGTCGGCAAACCAGTTCCTGCGCGATGCGCAGGAGGCCATCACGCGCATCCTCCGCGGCACGGACCAGCCGGCGCCCAGCTTCCGGACGTTCCGCACCACGCTCGTCGAGGGGCGCCTGTTCGCCATTGTCACCGCGCGCGGCCATGCCTCGGAAACCCTGCGCAAGGGGGTGCGGCTCTTCGTGGACCTGGTGCTCACCCCGGCGGAGCGTGCGGAAATGCTGGCCAACCTGCACGGCTACCGCGCCTGCTTCGACCATGTGACGACCTTCGGCACGGACGATGAGGAGCTGGAATACTACCTCGACATCAACCATTACTACGCCGTCACGTCGCCCGACTTTACCGACCTTCTCCCCCGGGCCACCCCGGGCGCAGAGTCCTCCGAGCACCGCAAGCAGGTCGCGATCCGCTCGTTCGTGGAGCACGTGGTCCGGGTCCTCGCCCGCACGCAGGAGGGGCAGCTGCGCCGCCCCGTGAGCGTGGGATTTTCGGACGATGACCCTGTCAACGTCAAGGCTGTCGAAGAATACATCCGCACCGAGCTCGGCCGCCGCTTCCCGGGCGTCAAGTTCGTGGTCTACGACACCTCCGACCGCACGCTCGAAAAAGGGCGCAAGATCGTGGTCAGCGGGCAGCTGGACCTGGGGCTGTAGATATTCCGTGCCGGAAATCTACCGCCCCGGGTCCCTCGTCACGCCGCAGCATCCGGCGCAAAGGGGGGCACGGGGCAGTCAAGGGCGTCGACCACGGCCCGGAGCGTCTCCGCCTCGTGCAACGAGGTGTGGCCGTCGGTGGCGGCGACGGCGGCGCAGGCCGAAAGCAGCCGCGCCTTGAGCTGCGGCGCCACCCCGGCCAGCCGGTCGAGGTGCTCCTCGAGCTCTTTCAGCCGGCCGTCGTGCCGGTCGCGCAGCCGCTCGGCCTCCGGCTCGCCCAGCGCCTCCCACCCGGCCGCGTAGGCCGCCCGGGCGGCGGCCTCATCCTCCGTGCCGTTCCAGACCAGCAGCGAGAACACGCACGCCAGGGAGCTGCCCAGGCCGTCGAAGGATTGATAGCGGGTGCGCGGCGCCGGCGCCAGATCAAACTGGCGGTCAAGCCGGCGCGCCACCATGTGCAGCAGCGCAAACTCGAACACGTCCACCTCCTCGTCCGCCAGCACCATGGCCATCAGGTTCTCGCGGAACGCCGCATAGTCCCGCCGGTCCATGCCGCGCAGGGCGCTGATGGCCAAATCGGCCAGTGGCAGCCGCGAGGCCTCGGGCATGGCGCCGCAGCGGCCGTCAAAGAAGACGATCCGGGCATATACATGGCCCGGCGCACGGGCTGCCAGCCGCGCCATCTGCTTTTGCCGCACCTCCGCCTGCCGGGAAAGCACCAGCGCGTACAGGATGGTCTCCGCGCCATGGAGGGTGGCGGCAGCGGCACGGCAGTCCGGCGGGATCGCATTCAGAATCGAGGCGGCATAGGCCACGTTCTGAAACTCCGGCGCGCCGACGCGATTGGCAAGGCCGGAGACGGCCGTTCGGGCCGACGGCAGGGCCGCCGCACGCTGAAAGACGGGCATGAGCGGCGGGTCCTGCCGCGGCCGCGCAGAGTTCAGCTCGCGCGTCACGGCCTGCAGGTCGCCGGTGAAGGCCGGATCGAGCCGGCGGATGCGCTCCTCCAGCGGCGGATGCGTATCCAGGAAATTCATCCACGAGATTGCGCCCGGCTCGGAAATGAAGAAGTGGCTCGCCGCGGCCGCCTGCGTGGCGTCCACCCGGCCGCCGTCGCGCCAGGCGGCAATCTTCTTGAGCGCGTTGGCCAGCCCCATGGGGTTGCGCGTGAACTGCACGGCCGAGGCGTCTGCCAGGTATTCGCGCTCGCGCCCGATGGCGGCCTTGATCAGGTTGGCGAAGAAGACGCCGATGTAGCCGATGACCATCACCGCCAGCCCCAGCAGGAACAGCAGCGCCACGCCCCCGGCCCCCTTGCCGCGCCCGGTCCGGACGCGCCCCAGGACGCGCATAATGCCGTAGCCTGTGAGGGCGATCATCAGGATGCCGTGCAGGATGCCCATCAGCCGGACATTCATCCGCATGTCGGCGTTGAGGATGTGGCTGAACTCGTGCGCCACCACGCCCTGCAGCTCATCGCGCGACAGCACCCGCAGCGCGCCCCGCGTGACCGCGATGGCGGCGTCGCTCGGCGTAAGGCCGGCGGCAAAGGCGTTGATGCCGGTCTCGCCGGGCAGGACAAAAACCTGCGGCACGGGGGTGCCGGAGGCAATGGCCATCTCCTCGACCACGTTGCGCAGGCGCAGCTCGTCGGGGTCCGCCGTCTGCGGTGCCACCGGCGTACCGCCCATCAGTCGCGCCACCACCGCCCCGCCGCCGCTCAGCTCCGCGACCTTGTAGAGGGTGCCGCCGATCAGGATGGCCAGCGTGACCAGCGTGGACCCGAGGAAAACGGCCGGATTCCAGAGCCCCTGCAGGGCCGCGTCCTCCTCCTGCCGCGCGCCGGCAGGAAGGTTTGCGAACAGCATCACCGCCACGGCGTAAACGGCAAGCACGATCAGCACGACCGCCAGCGCATACAGCGCGGCCAGCAGCCGTGTCCATTTCCGCGCCCGGTCCTGGTAGTCAAAAAAGTTCATGCACCGGAACCCGCGCCGCGGCTTCCTCAGTTGAACGCCACCCGGGGCGCCTCGCGGTCAGCGGGGTTGGCGATGTCGAACAGCACGGCCGGCTGGAAGCCGAACATGCCGGCCAGCATGATGTTGGGGAAGGTTTCGCGGCTGGTGTTGTACTGCATCACCGAGTCGTTGTAGGCCTGGCGGGCGAAGGCCACGCGGTTCTCGGTGGAGGAGAGCTCCTCCATCAGCCGCGCAATGGTCTGGTCGGCCTTCAGGTTCGGATAGGCCTCCATCACCGCAAAGAGACGGCCCATGGCGCCGGAGAGCATCCCTTCGGCGCCGAGCAGGCCCTGCACGGCAACGCCGTCCGCCGGGTTGGCGGCCGCCGCGCCGCGCGCGGCCACGGCCTGGTTGCGCGCCGCAATCACGGCCTCGAGCGTGGAGCTTTCGTGCTTGAGGTAGGCCCGGGTCGCCTCGACCAGGTTCGGGATCAGGTCGTGCCGCCGCTGCAGCTGCACGTCGATCTGCGCAAAGGCGTTCTTGAACAGGTTGCGCAGCGCGACCAGGCGGTTGTAGATCCCGACCGCGAACAGCGCCAGCACGACCACGCCGCCAAGAAGAAGTAGAAGAATCAGACCCTTGTTCATGACGAGTTCTCCTGTAGTTGGGAATACTGTATCCGGCGGCGGCCCAACTGGCAACCGCCAAGCGCTGGATAACAGTGCAATACGCAACGCAAAGAGCAGCAGGAACCAATTTTTGTCTGTAATTGACTTCGCCACCCGCTGGCAGCGGGTGGCTCAACTAGGAGACTGTCGGCAGAAAGCCCTGGACCGATCCGAGGCCTAAATCCGACAGTCTCCCAGGATCAGCATGCAGTCGCCATAGCTGAAGAACCGGTAGCGCTGCGCCACGGCTTCGCGATAGGCGGCGAGGACGCGCTCGCGGCCGGCGAAGGCGGACACCATGGCCAGCAGCGTGCTGCGCGGCAGGTGGAAGTTGGTGAGCAGGGCATCGGCGGCGCGAAACGCGTAAGGCGGGCGGATGAAGATTCCGGTCCGTCCGCTGCCGGCCACGACCCGGCCGTCGTGTGCGGCCGCCACGGTCTCCAGCGTGCGCACGGTGGTGCTCCCCACGGCCACCACGCGCCCGCGGCGCGCGCGGCAGGCGGCAAGGGCGGCGGCCGTGGCCTCCGGCACCGCGTAGCGCTCGGACTCCATGCGGTGTTCGTCCAGGTTTTCCACCTGCACCGGCTGGAAGGTGCCGGGGCCCACGTGCAGCGTGACGAATGCGTGCGGCACGCCCTGTGCCGCCAGCGCGGCAAGCAGCTCCGGCGTGAAGTGCAGACCGGCCGTGGGCGCTGCCACGGCGCCCGGCTCGCGCGCATAGACGGTCTGGTAACGCTCGCGGTCGAGCGCCCCGCGCGCATCGCCGGCGGCGCGGTGGATGTAGGGCGGCACCGGCACCCGGCCATGCGCCTCCAGCACATCGGCCAGCGGGCCTGCACAGCGGAGCCGCGCCAGCACCCGCCCCCCGCCCTGCGCCTCCACAATCTCGCCCGCCACCTGGCCGGCGGCCAGCGTGGCGCGCTGGCCGGCGCGCGCGCGACGTCCGCTGCCGCAGATGCAGTGCCAGGTCTCGGCCGGGGATGGTGAATGAACGGGCCGATCGGACGGGTCTGTTGGATCGGACCGTTCCAGCAGCAGCAGCTCCACGGCGCCGCCCGTGTCGGCCCAGGCGCCGAGCAGCCGCGCCGGGAAGACGCGCGTGTCGTTGAGCACCAGCAGGTCGCCCGCGTGCAGAAAGGCCGGCAGGTCGGCAATGCCGCGATGCTCCCAGGCGCCGGTGGCCCGCGCCAGCACAAGCATGCGCGCGGCGGTGCGCGTCGCCGGCGGCTCCTGCGCGATCAGCTCCGGCGGCAGGTCATAGTCAAAGTCGGAGGTCAGCATGAGAAGAGGTGCCGGTTCCAGAGGCCTGCGGGTCAGGCGGACGTGCCGCGATCCGAGAACTGCATGTCGCACAGGCGGCGATACGCGCCGCCCGCGGCGTAGAGCTCGTCGTGCGTGCCGCGCTCGACGATCTCGCCCTTGTCCACGACCAGGATCAGGCTGGCGCGGCGGATCGTGCTCAGGCGGTGGGCGATGGCAAAGGTCGTGCGGTTGGCCATGGCGCGGGCGATCTCCTCCTGCACCTGGCGCTCGGTGACGGTGTCCAGGGCGCTGGTGGCCTCGTCCAGGATCAGGATCGGCGGGTTGCGCAGCATGATGCGGGCAATGGCCACGCGCTGGCGCTCGCCGCCGCTGAGGACGAACCCCTTCTCGCCCACCACGCGGTTGTATCCGTCCGGGTGGGCGGAGATGAACGCATGCGCGTTGGCCTTCTCCGCAGCCGCCTCGATCGCCGCGGGCGTCGCGCCCTCCGTGCCGTAGGCAATGTTGTAGGCAATGGTTTCGTTGAACAGCAGCGTCTCCTGCGTCAGGATGCCCACGAGCTTGCGCACGTCCGCAACCCGGATGTCGCGCAGGTCCCTGCCGTCCAGGCGCACGCAACCCTCCGTGGGGTCATAAAAACGGGCCAGCAGGTTGGCGAGCGTGGTTTTGCCGGAGCCGGTGGCCCCGACCACCGCCACCATGCCGCCGCGCGGCAGCGTGAATGTGGCGTGGCGGATGACGGGCTCACCGGCCGTGGCGTACTGGAAGCTGACGTCCTCAAACACCACGCGGTCGTCGAACGACAGTTTGCCGACCGGGTTGACCGCCTCGGGAAGGCGGATGTCGAGGTCAAGCGTTTCAAAAATGCGTGCCTGGGCAGCCGCGCCGCGCTCAAAAGTGGGCACGATCTTGGCCAGCGACCGGACCGGGCGGTAGACCAGCAGCGCCGCGGCGCCGATGGGTATGATCTCGGAGAGGCTCAGCTGCTTGGTAAAGCAAAGCACCAGGAAGGCACAGCTCAGGATAATGGCGACGGCCTCCATCAGCGGGCCCATCAGCAGTTCCACGCGCACCGCGCGCATGACCGTCTTGAAGTAGCGCTTGTTGGTCTCGCCAAAGCGCACCGCCTCCGCCGCCTCCATGTGAAAGGCCTTGACCACGCGGATGCAGGTCAGGTTCTCGTGCATGAGGGAGACCAGGTCCGATATCCGCTCCAGCGCGCGGCGAGTCCAGACGCGCACGCGGCGGCCCAGGATCACCAGCGGCACGACAAACAGCGGGAAGCTGATGACCATGACCGCCAGCAGGCCAAACATATGATGCTCGCGGGAAAACAGGAACATGAACGCCAGGGCACCGGCGATCTCGAACGGCGCACGGGAAGCCTCTGACACGGAGGAGTTGATCACGTGCTCGATGATGGTGGTATCGGCGATGTTGCGGCTGATCAGGCGTCCCACATCCACGCGGCCGTGGTATTTAAGCGATTGTGACTCCATGGCCACAAAGAGGTCGTTGCGCAGATCCCGCACCACACGTGCGCCCAGCCAGCGCAGACAGTACTGGTTCAGGTACATGGCCAGCAGGCGCAGCCCGACAATCAACGGCAGCAAAATCAGCCCCGCAACCACAGCCTGCCAGGTCAGCCGGCCGTCAGCCGTTGTGAGCGGAACATGAAACTTGTCGGCCCATTTCTGGGCCTCCTTTTGCCACCCCGGCACCTTTGCCTTGGGCGCGTGTGCCGCCGGCTCTGCCGGCGCACCCCCGCCGGCCGCCGGCGCATCCGCCACACTTCCACTTGCCACGCCGGTCAGGGGCGTCACAACCTGCGAGCCTTCAATCATCCCCAGAACCTGCGGCGACATCTGCAGCAGGCCGAACAGCGAACCGCCGCAAAGCATTCCGGAGACCACCCCGATGATCAGGTATCCCCGGTACCGCAGGGCGTAGCCAACCAGCCGCTTATAGTGCGGCCAGGGGTTGACCACGCGAGTCTGCTCTATCTCTTTTTTTGCCATGGTTACTCCAGCGCGGCCAGGTGGCGCTCGACTTCCATCGCGGCCATGCACCCCGTGCCCGCGGCCGTGACCGCCTGGCGGTAGGTGCGGTCCTGCACGTCGCCGGCGGCAAAGACGCCCGGGATGTTGGTGCGGGTGCGGTCCGAGACAATGTACCCGTCCGGATCGAGGGTGACCTGGCCGCGGAACGGCGCCGTGTTGGGCGTGTGGCCGATGGCCAGGAAGAGGCCGTCGACAGGGACATCGGAGACCTGTCCGGTCACGACGTTCCTGAGCCGCACGCCGGTCACGGTTTTTTGGGAAACGTCCAGCACCTCTTCCACCACGGAGTTCCAGGCCACGGTGATCTTTTCGTTTTTCGCTACGCGGTCGGCCATGACCTGCGAGGCGCGGAACCGGTCGCGGCGATGGATCAGCGTCACGTGCGCGGCCAGGCGGGAAAGGTAGAGCGAATCCTCCATGGCGGTGTCGCCGCCGCCGACCACGGCCACGCGCCGGCCGCGGTAGAAGGCGCCGTCGCAGGTGGCGCAGCCGGAGACGCCGTGCCCCTTGAGCTGCTCCTCGGACGGCAGGCCGAGGTAGCGCGCGCTGGCGCCGGTGGCGATGATCACGGCGCGCGCCTCCAGCGCGCCCTGCGCCGCGAGCTGCAGGCGCTTGGGGGTGGCGGCGAGGTCGCAGCCGGTGAGCTCATCCATGATCAGGCGCACGCCCATGCGCTCGGCCTGCTGGCGCATGGCCATCATCAGGTCAAATCCGCCGACAGGCTCGGCAAAGCCGGGAAAATTCTCGATGTCCGTGGTCTGCGTGAGCTGGCCGCCGGGTTGCGGCCCCTCGATCAACAGCGGCTGCAAATTTGCCCGCGCCGTGTAAATGGCGGCCGTCAGGCCGGCCGGCCCGCTGCCGATAATGATGACGTTTTCCATGGGTAATTAGGGTTCAGGGTTCAGGGTTCAGGGTTCAGGTTCAGGGTTCAGTTTCCGGGCTCCGGGCTCCGGGTTCCGGGTTCCGGACTCCGGGCTCCGGGCTCCGGGCTCCGGGTTCAGGCAGCATCATAACCGGTTCGACGTTCCCGGGAAACCCCGGAATGCACGGCCCCAAACTGCGAGCGTTGCGCGCGAGGTCAACATCCGGACACCGAGTGCGCCGAGGAAAGTGAGGCCACAGATGACTTCTGTGCGGGCTGGATGCCCCAAAAAAATGACAATGACCGCTTGACCTTCTCCTGTACGTCGTGCTCTTCCAGTAGAGTAGAACCGTTGTGCCCTGAGCGTAGGCGCGGGGTTACGCTTGATGGTTGACTGGCGACTTCCGCCTGTGCCAACACCTCAATCCTCACCATGCTCAGTTTCCTTCGGCCCCCTCATCACACCGTGTGGAACGGGAGCCTTCCCAGGCCCCGCGATTCCTCGCTGTGCTACCGTCGCCCAATCGTCTTGCTAACCTTTTCCCGGGTTCGTTCCATGGACCGGTCTGATGGCCAGACACGGCAGCGCTGGTCCCATCACGATTTTGGGTTCTTGATCGGCGTCAGCCGGAAGTACCCGCCATTTCTCCAGACCGCGATCACCAGATCATCCGCATAGCGCACAAGCGTTCCCGGCAGACCGCTCTGCTCAAACTACGGGGTCGGCGAGTAGCCTGCTTGCGCAGGTTTATCCCAAAATCGGGCTCTCCCAGCTACAAATGCCCGACCAGAGCTCACGAGGCTGCATCATTCGTTTTCGTACTACGGCCTGCAGGTTTGGCCGGCGCCCCTGACTGGGTTCGCGGCACCGTGTCGGGGCACCGTGTCGGGGCAAGTTCCACCCAGGCGTTGCCACCCAAGTGCGCCCCCAGCCTACATACCTCCAAAGGCAGGCGCTATGTGGTATGGCGGGCTCCTTTCATCCCGCTAGTTTACGGATTCGTTACCTCATACACGCCCGCACTCTCGCTGAGGCGCGGTAGCGCCGATAGCGAGGAATGCGTTGTTCGGTCACTATTTCATCTGCAAAACCAGATTCGCTTGATTGTCCACGTCTCGTATGTTTTGCCGAGGTCGATCTGAAAACTACATCCTGGTTCAAGATAGTGATAGTTCAGGTTGCCGGTGCCGTTTGTGTTGAGGGTGCACCGGCCAGTGTAGTTTGTTGCCATGCCGCTGCGTTGAATCATGGCGCAAAGGTGGATCGGCGTTACCCTGGGCCGCGGGGACCGACGAGCCTCGACGACACTACGCCGGACAACCAACGGAGCATTCCCCGCCCGCTATCTGCGGGCGTGTTGGACGTTGCGGGAACGGCACCGCAGGCCCGGCGTTGGCGACAACCTCACGTTCAAGGGCGGCACCCCGCTCTTTACGAGGCACAACCAAGGAAGGACATCTTCTCCGTTGGTGTTTTCGTTCGTGCCCCACTCCCAGGAATGGTATAAAATTAATATATTTGTCGATTTTGAAGCTCGGTTCTTTGACGGCAGGGATGCGATGATAGACGATAATAATAGACAAAAGAAGACTGGGTTAACATTTCGGTCCTTTGTGGTGGCTCTATTTGCCATTTTTTTCCTGGCGGCCTGGGTTCAGTATGTCGACCGGTTTTGCGCGGGCGGACCGCTGGCCGAAAACTGGCCTCCCAATGGTGCGGTCGGCGTGATCCTGATCGTCATGGCCATCAGCGGGCTTCTCTTCACAGTCCGTCGCTCCCTGCGTCTGACCAACCCGGAACTGGTCGTCGTCTATGCCGCGCTCCTCGCGGCAACACCGCTGGTCACCCAAGGGCTGTGGGGCCGGATGTTCGGCCTGCTGGCCGCGATTCCGCACAACGAGGACTTCAAGAGTTATGAAAGCCTGCCCAAGGTGCTGTGGCCGCATGGCCCGAATCTCGTGACCAACGGCCGGTTTGAGAAGGGACTCGAAGGGTACACGTGCTCCAGCGCCACGCCGGCAGGATGGATGGATCTGGACTGGGGCCACGGAAAGAAGTGGAAGGCTGTTGTCCTCAACAACGGCCCGGAGGCGGAGGCACGAAGCTCGCTGACGATCGCACTGCATCGAACGGACGCCTCCGGCCATGACGTTTTGGTGCCGGGTGAGCGCATGTTGTTTTCCATGTTGGTCAAGGCGGACGAGTTCCAGAAAGGCTCGTTCTACTCCGTGGCCATCCAGTCGGAAACCGGCCGCGAACAAGCCGTCCTCATGCAGACCGCAACCACGAAGCCGGCGTATGCCCTGCCGTCAGGTTTCCAGCGGGTTGGCGCCGTGCCGGTCCAGATCCCGCCGGATCCGGGTCCGACGATGACAATCCAGGTCAGTCTCACAGGGGCCGGCAGGATCGCGGTAACGGACCTTGAACTCATCAACATGGAGGCCATCGAGGGGCTGTACTCGGGGCGCAAGCTGGTGAACGAGGAGCAGTTATCCACCCTCGGACCGGACGAACGCGACTTTACGGTGGTCAAGCCGAAGCACATGCTAAGCGTCGCCGGCCTGAGTTTTCTGATGCAAGGCTATATTCCCCTGCAGCAATGGGTGATGCCGGCGATCGCCTGGTCGCTGTTGATCGGGGCTCTGTTCCTCGGATTCCTGGGGCTCAACCTGCTGATGGCGCGGCAGTGGATGGTGAGCGAGCGTTTTTCATTCCCCCAGACGCTTCTGCCAAAAAACCTTCTCGCCGAGATGGCCGACGGCAAGGGCGGCGTGGTACGGGCCATTTTACGCAACCGTATTTTCTGGATCGGGTTCGCCGTGGCCTTTCCTCTGGCCGTGCTCAAGGGCCTGAACTTTTACAACCCGGCTGTTCCCGCCCCGATTTTCTCACCGGTCGCGCTGGCGGACTACTTTACCAGCCCCATGGCCAAGGCCTTCTTCCGCGACGTTACCCTGGGAGGAACCGGATGGAACGTCTGGAGCGTCTCCATCTCCGTGCTCGCCATCGCCCTGCTCATCGAAACCAACGTCCTCTTCTCGCTGTGGGCATGCTTCCTGCTCTTCCAACTCTGGAACTTGTTCGGCGCCATGTTCGGCCTCAATCGCCACCCGGGATATCCCTGGCCCTTCCAACAGGCCATGGGTAGTTTCATCGCTTTTGCCTTCCTTGCGCTCTTTATGGGGCGCCGGCACCTGAAAGATGTCTTCTCGCGTGTTTTTCGCCGGACCCTGCCGGCAGATTCTTCGCCCGTGGCAAAGGACATCACCCTCTACCGCGTGGCGCTGCTGATGGTACTGAGTTCGCTGGTGATGCTGGGGGGCTGGGGCGTCTGGACCGAGATGGGACTGACGGCCAGCCTGCTTTTCTTCGGCTATATGCTCGTGCTCGGCTTTGCGAGCAGCAAGATCCGGGCAGAGTGTGGCGCCCCCTTCTCCTACCTGACCCCCTATTTCGGCATGCAGTTTGTCGCCGCCATCGGCGGGTTCGCGGTGTTCGGCTCCAAGGGCATGCTGGTGGCCACGATCGCGAGCGGATTCATGACCACCGCATGCTTTCTGCTGATGGCCCCTGTGCAGGTGGAGATGCTGGAACTCGGGCAACACTTCGGCGTACGCCGGCGGGACGTGATGGGAGGGCTGTCGCTAGGCCTGCTGGGCGGCCTTTTCATCGGCGGGTTTGTGCTCCTCTGCTGGGCCTACGGATTCGGAGCCAACCGGTTCGAATACACGTGGCCCTATGAACAGAACTGGTATTACAATGGTTTCCGCACGGTAGAACTCAATGCCGATCGGGCCTTCGAGGCCGGCACCCTGTTTTCGATCCCGGAGAACCAGCCACTGAACTTCGTAAAGAACGTGGATGCCAAGGGGCTTGGCATTGGGGTCGTCATCACCGTGCTGCTGGCCGTGGCGCGGAGCTTCTTCGCCTGGTTCCCGCTCCATCCACTGGGCTATGTGCTGGCGTCGAGTTATTTCATGAAAGGCTTCATCTTCACGGCGTTCCTGGCCTGGCTCATCCGCGTGGTCATCTTGCGCGTCGGTGGTGCTAGAAGGATCCGAAGCGGCCTGATCCCCTTCTGTGTCGGGATGTTCATGGCTGCCGTCGTGTCCGTAGTCCTGTTTGATTTGGTGGGCATTTATCTTCGCACGCAAGGCATCTCGAATATCTACAGCGCGATCCCATGAGGACAGAAAAAGCCATAGGATGGGGCTCCCAGTTGACTGTCGCGGCGGTTTTCGCGGCGTTGTTCCTGGCCGCCCTGGCCTTCTACGTCCGGTTCCCCCAACCCGCGGAACGACAGCACCGGGCTCCATTCAAGGCCGACTATACTGAGGATGCCCTTCTTGCCAGGTTAACGCCGGATGGGCTTGATGCCCAGATGGCCGCCATCGACAAGGCGGGCGCACCGGCCGACGTCCGCCAGATTGGCCGGTTGAGCGGCAGCCCAGGATTTGCAAATACGGAGAAGCTGATTCTCGAGACCTTCGCGGAGGCGGGACTCAGCGTAACGTGCCAGGAATTCCGGGTCGTGGTCCCGGTCACGGACTATTGCGAAGTTCTCGGCGAGGATGGCAAGCCGTTACCGGACGTGCAGCTTTTTCCGTTCCAACCTTGCGGCCTCACGCCCACGGTGCTTCCGGAATCCGGCCTCTGCGGCAATCTGATCCTGGCGGAATCAACGGAACTAAAATACCTGGCGGGACAGGAACCCAGCAACTCCATCGTATTGACCTACCTGGACTCCTGCGGCGGATGGCCCGCCTTGGCGTCCGTGGGCGTGAAAGCGGTCATCGTGATGGAAGACGAGGAGTCCAAGAAGCTTCGCGCCAACCCTGATGCCCGGGGTGCCTGGGAGAATCTGTTCAACGCGAACGAAGTGGCTTACCCCCGTTTCTTTGCACGCGGCCCATTGGGCCGGTATGCGGGACAACGTCTGACCCTCCGCTGCAAAGTGACCTGGCAGGAACGATGTGTCCGCAACCTGGTGGGACTCCTGCGCGGGGCGGGGCAGGCCGACGAGGCCCTGGTCCTGACAGCTTTTTACGACAGCACGTCGGTGGTACCGGACTTGGCGCCCGGCGCCGAGTCGGCTGTGTCGCTTGCGGCTTTCCTTCAGTATGTAAAGGCTCTGACCCCTTACCAGGGGAAACTCAAGCGTGACGTGTTGTTCGTGGCCACGGCGGGGCACTTCCAGTCGCTGGCGGGTGTCTCCAGACTAATGGAATCAATCGGGCATTACGGGGTCGGAGAGCAACCCGCCCAGCGATTCGAGCGTGACCGACAGGAGGCAATTCAAAAACTCGGTTATGCGTCCATGGCGCAGAACCTGTTGAAGGACGGTACTTTCCAGGCCGAGACGCATCCCGGCGCGGTCAGGAGCCGCTGGATGCAGCACGATGGCGCTTTTCGGAAATGGTTTGAAAAGCGGCTTCTGGCTACGCTGGGCGAGATCAATCTGGAATTCAAGGAAGCCGTTCTAACCGCCCGACTCTCTTACCTTCGCGCCGGCAGCCCGGTCTTCCGCGACGGCTTTGAAGCCCGGTACGCCAACGATGCCGAACGGGCCGATGCAGCCAACAGCCATCCGTTGCTCCGCATTTTCCTGAAAGCCCAGGCGCTCGACAATCGCTCGGGCAATCTCATGGCCCTACCGCTCTGGGAACTGGTCTCCCGGGCAGAGTTCACACAGTGGCGTGTCCGGGAACGACTCCTTCGGCAGATGACAGCGCTAGTCGCTTATCATTCGCAGGAATTGCGGGAGATCGACGGGCGGATTGCCATGCGCGACCTGTTCGCGCGCTACGCCCGGACCCTCACCCTTAACCTCGAACTGAGTTCTGGTGGTCATCGCGTAGCCCGAGATCTGTCTGTGCAGTGTGGCAGTGTCGGCCGTGGATCGGTCCTGGAGCCTCAATCGAGCGAACTCGCACGGGCCATTCAAGAGCATGTTCCGGAGAAGGACCGCAAACCCGAATTTGAGGTCGTATCCTGGGGTGAAAAAGACAGCCTGGGCTCGCCCACCCGGGTCAACATTCACAACACCGATTTTGTTCGACTCGAATCCATGGTCTGGGCTCTGTTTGGCCGCATGGGCTTTTCGGTGTTGAACTACAACTTCCTGCCCCCGCGGTTGACCACGCCGGAGGACACCTTCGCCGAACTCGTATGCGACGGGGTCAAGCCGCAGATTCCCGTGTTGGGCAAGACACTGTTGGCCGTCGCTGCAGGAAGAATCCCTTTCAGGGCCATTGATCCGGACAGCCGGAAACAGCTTATCAGCCTGCATGGCTCAGTATTCGGGATGGCCGGCACAGGCGCTGTGTATCCCACCCACCCGATGGCGGCGCAGACCTTTGTCCGGGCTTATCCAGGGGCGGGCCGTCTGGTCCAATCCGACATCCAGGCCACGGGAATCCGGCTTTACCCGGTCCTGAAAACGAACCCGTACGGGGAGTACCATTGGACGTACGTCGTGAACTTCAACAACCGCGGATGGGGCTCACCTTTCTCTGTGGATGCCGCGCGTTTTGACGACCACGGAGCCATTTGCTATTACAAAAACGCTTCCGCCGGCTTACAGAGCGTCTACAAGAACCAGGATCTGTCGGCCAGGGAAGTCCTGGCGCACGATCTGGCCAAATCCAGGTCGGTCAACGTGGCCCTGTTCCGCAGCCACCATCTGGAGTTTTTCGACCAGAGCAATCCGAAAACGATGAAAGGCTTCCGCCGCGTGGTCTACCTGACCCGGGCAGGACTGAACAACCCGGCGGCCGCGCGCTTCGATTCCCAGACAGCTTTCGTCGAGCCGGCGGCGACGTTTTATTTCGGGCTTGTTGACAGTGCCTCCGACAACGATCAGCTCGAGACCTTCCGGGCATTCCTGACCAATGTGGACCCGAACGAGGCGATCAAGCCAGGCGAGCCGGAGATCTATGGCCGGGGCTATCTGGCTGCGGACTACACGCAGATCACCTACCCGCAGATTGATGCGGCGGAGTCCATGCTGCGGACAAACGAGAAGCGCCTGAGACTCCAAAAACAGTACGGCATGGCCGACGCCCTGATGCTCGACTTCCACAAGCGCGGCCGGGAATGGCTGGAGATTGCCCGGCAGAAGTGCGTTGCGCACGATCCGCTGGCGGCCGTGCTCGCCGCCGGCAAAAGCCTTTCCTATGCCATCAACAACCACCCGGTGATCCGCCTCAAGGTCTCCCACGCCGTGATTGGCATCCTGTGGTACCTGTTCCTGCTCGTGCCGTTCGTATTCTTCTTCGAGAAGCTGCTCTTCGGGTTCACGGACATCCGCCAGCAGCTCCTGGCGTCCGGATTCATCTTCCTCGTCGTCTTCGGGATGCTGCGCCTGTTCCATCCCGCCTTTGCAATGGTGCGCTCGTCCATCATGATCCTGATCGGCTTCATCATGCTGCTGCTGACGCTGCTGGTCGCCTTCATGGTGGGGGGCAAGTTTCAGCAGAATATCAGGGACCTGCGCCGCAAGGAAGGACAGGTAGAGGGGGCGGATATCAACCGTGGCGGCGTGGTGGGGACAGCCCTGATGCTCGGGCTCAACAACATGCGCCGCCGCAAGGTTCGTACCGGCCTGACCTGTGTGACGCTGGTGTTGATCACCTTTGTCATGATCTGTTTTACTTCGGTCTCCTCCGACCTGGTGAATGATGAATATGCCACGGGGCGGTCACCCTGGAACGGCCTGTTCCTGCGAAACCGGAACTACATGCCGCTGACGGACGCCGAAATCGCGGCGATGCGCCAGTCCTATGGCCAGCAGTTTCCCGTTCGGGTCCATTCCTGGTTGACCGGTTCCCTTTGGGATAACAACCTGCAGAACGCCGAGATCGTGATCGACCGGGAGTTCACCATCGGTGACCAAAAGGTTCAGAAAAGGGCCACGGTCAGCGCCTCGGTCCAGACCGAATGGAACGAACCTCAGTTCTCCGGCCTGGACCGGAAGCTGACGCCCGGGCAGCGCTGGTTCCCCCGGCCACCTGCGACCCGTGCCGAACGGCTGGAGGCCGTCGGCAAGGGCCTTACGCAGAAACTCTATGTGGTGATTCCAGACAGCGCCGCGAAGCAGCTCGGCATTGCGCCCGAGGAGCTTACAAACACAAACGTCGTTGTTACCATTCGCGGTGATGACTACGAGGTGCTGGGCATCTTCGACTCTCTGGCGCTGAACGCCGTGGTCAACCCGGACGGCAAGAGCATCCTCCCCTACGACCTGAACGCCGTTCAGACCCTGGGTAAAAATGCGAGCGGCCAGAGCATTGTGCCGGAGGATACCCGGCCGCTGACGGCCTCACAGGTGATCTTCGTGAACCGGCAACCGGCGCCGAAAGGCGGCGAACAGACCTTCATCGCCTCCTGCAGCGTCCTGTTCCCGAAGGAGAAGTACCAGCTGCAATCCGGTGACCCAGTCCGGCCAGCCGTAGGTTTCAAGGAACAGCGACGGCTGGTTTTGGACTATCTGGAGCGCAGCGCAGCGCCAGCCTACTATGCCATCAGCGGGGTCACCTACTACGGATCCCGGATGCGCACGCGGACGCTGGCGGGCGTGCTCGAACTGCTGATTCCCATCCTGATTGCCGCGCTTACCGTCTTTAACACGATGCGCGGCTCGGTTTACGAACGGCGTGACGAGATCTACGTCTACAACGCAGTCGGCATTGCCCCCAACCATGTGTTTTTCATGTTCATGGCCGAGGCGTGCGTCTACGCCGTGGTCGGAGCCATGCTCGGGTATCTGCTGAGCCAGGCCTCCGGCCGGGTCCTGATGGCCCTGCATATGACGGGCGGCCTGAATATGAACTACAGTTCCATCGAAACGATTTACGCCTCGCTGGCCATCGTTGCGGCCGTTCTGCTCTCCACCATTCTGCCGGCCCGCAGCGCCGCCCGCCTGGCCGCGCCGGCCGAGACCCGTGAATGGAAAATGCCGCCGGTGGTGGACGACACCCTGTCGTTTAATCTTCCGTTCACCTTCACCCAGCACGACCGCGTGGCGGCGACGAGCTATTTCTGTCGCTGGCTCGACGCCCATGGGGAAGGCAGCGCCGGCCCGTTCTTCTGCGGTCCTCCCAAGGCGTTCCTGCGCCGGGGCGCCGGCGCAACCGGGGCCGCCCGGCTCACGCCTGGCATCGAGGCCACCGTGTGGATGAAGCCCTATGACCTGGGCGTGTCGCATCGCATGGAAATCACACTGCCCATCGACCCCGAGACGCAGGAATACGTCGCGCAGATCCGGCTAACCCGGCTCAGCGGCACGCTGTCTGCTTGGGAACGCACCACGAAAGTTTTTCTCGGGATCCTCCGGAAACAGTTCCTGAACTGGCGCGCGGCGACCCTTGAGGAACGCGCGGAAATGTTTGGCGACGCCCGGAAGCTACTGCTCGAGACACCGATCCAGGGGCAACCGCATGGCTGAACCCAAAAACAGGGCCAGCAGCGATCAAGAACTCGAGATGTATCGCTCCCTTCTTGAGGAGCCCAAGGAGTTTCGCAACGGCTTCACGTGGGTCACCGTGGCCGGGGCTTTGTTCTGCGGGCTCCTGATGATGCCGGGCACCATCTACCTGAGCCTCATCACGGGAGGCGGCGTGGCGGCCTCATGGGTGACGCTCATCATCTTTTCCGAGATCACCCGGCGGGCCATGAAGACGATGAGCGCCCAGGAACTCGTGGTTCTGCTCAGCGTGGCTGGCGCCATGTCGGTCGGGGGGCCCATTGCCGACCTGATCTGGCGACAATACCTGGTGACCTCGGATCCTGTCCGTGACATGGGGCTCATGGGCCAATTTCCGTCCTGGTTCGCCCCGGCGCCCACCAGTCCGGCCATTACCGACCGCAATCTCCTGCATGCCGACTGGATGATGCCGATCCTCCTGCTGCTGTTTCTCTCGGTGGTTGGAACCATTCGCAGCTACACGCTCGGCTACTTCTTCTTCCGCCTGACCTCGGACATTGAGAAGTTGCCGTTCCCCTTCGCGGGCATTCAGGCCCAGGGTTCCATGGCGTTGTCGGAAGCGGGCGAGAAGAAGGCGACGTGGAAATGGAAGGTCTTCTCCCTGGGCGGAATCCTGGGAATCGGGTTCGCAATCATCCAGATCGGAGTGCCGCTGTTCACCGGCGCCTTCCTGGCCAAGCCGGTTCAACTGATTCCGATCCCCTGGTACGACATGACCAATCTCATGGAAAAGGCCCTGCCGGCCACGCCCATCGGGGTCACTCTGGATCTGGGGCTGTTCCTGGTCGGCATGATCATTCCGTTCTGGGCCGTGATCGGGACCGCGGCCGGCATCGTCGTGACGCTCCTCATGAACCCGATCCTCTATCGCTTGGGGATCCTGACGCGCTGGCAGCCCGGCATGGACACGGTCGCCACCACATTCAACAACTCCCTCGACTTCTGGATGAGCTTCGGGCTGGGGATCGCCTTCGGCATTGCCGTCATCTCGCTCTACCAGACCGCACGTGATCTGATCAAGAACGTCCGCCGGGTTCGGGCGGAGCGGCGCGCGCTGATGGCCCAGGGCGAAATCGTGCACGGCAGCATCTGGGAAACGCCACCGGGCCGCGGCGATTTCTCGCCCTGGCTGGCCGTCGGGATTTACGTTGTCACGTCGATCCTGGTGATCGTGGTCAGTCACATGCTGGTGCCAAAATTCCCGGTCTTTTTTCTGATCTTCTTCACCCTGTTGTACACCCCGCTCATTACCTACATCGACGCCCGTCTCGCGGGGATCAACGGACAGGGGATGTCGATCCCGATGATCAAGGAAGCCTCCATCATCCTGTCGGGCTACAAGGGCATTGCGATCTGGCTCGCGCCCATCCCGGTCGACCAATACGCCGGCACGGCGGCGGGCTTCCGGGCCCAGGAGCTGACAGGGACAAATTTCTTCTCCTACGCCAAAGCCACGGCCCTGACGTTGCCGCTGGGTTTCGTGCTGAGCTTCGTTTTCTGGGCTTTCATCTGGCACTCGAGTGCCATCCCCTCTGAACTCTATCCCTATGCCCAGAAGATGTGGGAGCTGAATGCGAAGAACACGGTGCTGCTGTATTCGGCCACGTTGCCGACCGATGGAGCTACGCCGCTCTTCTTCCAGGCCTTGCATCCGGCCATTATTGCCGGTGCCTTCTCCTTCTGCGTGGCGGCCTTTGGCATTCTTTCCGCCTTCGGCTTGCCCGTGATGGCGGTTTATGGTTTTGTGCAGAGCGTCGGCGGCATGCCCCACGCCTATATTCTGATTGTCCTGGGGGCCCTGGTCGGCAAGTTCTACCTCCACCGGAAGTTCGGCTCCACGCGGTTTCTGCAGTTGATGCCGGTCCTGCTGGCCGGCTACGGGACCGGGGTGGGCCTGGTGGCCCTGCTGGGCGTTGCGGTAAATTTGATCGTAAGTTCGGTGTCGAGCACGCCGTTCTAGCGGAGAGGACGAATGGAACAGGTTGGAAGATTGAACAGACTGCCGTCGCGTACCGCCCTCCGGATCGCCGTACAGGGTATTCGTATCCGGCTGGGCCGCTCGATGGTGACCGTCAGCGGCGTCGTGCTCGGGATTGCTTTCCTGATGAGCAACCTGACATCCCAACTGATCAAGGAGTCCGTTTCGGCGGAACTCGCGGCCGGCCAAACCGTCAACATGATGGAATCCCTGGTCCGCGCAGAGATCGGCAATCTCCAGGACCAGACCATCGCCGTGGCCGTGGTCGGTGAAGTAACGCCCAACGAACAGGCGTTCGTGGCGCGCCTCCTCAAGGCGCAGCCGAAAGAAGTACGCTCGACAACATGGGCGGGAGCCCCCGCCGGCGTCCGCATTTGCCCGGCTGCGGAACTCGGGCACGGAGCCGCCATTCTCCTGGTTCTTGGCCATGCGTCCCAGGTGCCCTTCCCGATCGAGGAGGCGATGGTCGGGATGGATGAGAAGGTGCTCCTCGATTCCCTGGCCACTCGTGAATACAAAAAAGGGCTTTCCGCCAACATCCGGCGGGAACTGTTTTTCGGGAAGGAAGCCGAGGATCAATCCGAAAAACAGCGGACCGCCGCGGCGGACGCGCGCTTCCGGACTCTCTGGATTACGTTCATCTCCATCCTGGTGACAGTGATCGGGATTTCGAACGCGCTGCTGATGTCGGTGACCGAGCGCTTCAAGGAGATTGGCACCATGAAGTGCCTGGGAGCCCTGTCCGGGTTCATCCGGCGGATGTTCCTCATCGAGAGCGCCATCATTGGCCTCGCAGGGTCCCTGGCCGGCACACTGGTCGGCGCGATCCTGACGTTTGCAGCCTATGGGATGACTTTTCCATTCGGGCTGATGTTCTCGGCATTGCATCTTGAATCCTTCGCCGGGGCGGCGGTTTTTTGCACGCTCGCCGGAACGGTTCTTTCCATGCTGGCAGCGATCTATCCAGCCAACTTCGCCGCCCGCATGATTCCGGCCTCGGCACTGCGAAGCAACATCTGACGAAATACACATGGATAAAGAACTCCAGGAATTTTTTGGTGATGCGGATGCGACGGCCAAGAGCGGGCATGTTATTCAGGCCGTGGACGTCTGGAAAACCTACCGCATGGGTGACACCGAAACCCATGCCCTGCGCGGCGCGACCCTCAGCGTCCGCCGCGCAGAGTACTTGTCGATCATGGGCCCCTCCGGCTCCGGCAAGTCAACGCTCTTCAACATGGTGGGCGGACTGGATAAGCCGAGTTCCGGGAAAGTCTATATTGACCAGGTGGATATCGCCCAGCTCGATCCGTTCGAGCTGGCCTGGCTGCGGTGTCGCAAGGTCGGGTACATCTTTCAGTCCTACAATCTCATCCAGGTTATGTCGTGTATTGAGAACGTGATGCTTCCCATGTCGTTCGCCGGGCTGAGCGGCGCCGACGCGCACGACAAGGCGCTGCACATCCTGGAACGGGTCGGCCTGCGCGACCGGGCGCTGCACAAACCCGGCGAAATGTCGGGCGGCCAGCAGCAACGGGTGGCCGTAGCCCGGGCGCTGGCCAATTCCCCCGATATTATCCTGGCGGATGAACCGACGGCGAATCTCGACCTCAAGACCGGCGAGGAAATCATCGAGCTTTTCGACAAAGTCAGAAGAGAGCTGGGCGTAACCATCATCACGGCCACGCATGACCTTAAGATGCTCAAGCGCTCCGATCGCATCGTGTGGATCGAGGACGGCCGGGTCGCTAAAATCACCACCCCGGCTGACATGCAGATTCAAATCAGCGAGGTGCATTGATGTTCGGGCGCAACAAGAAGAAGGCGGCAGCACCCGCGCTCGTCATCCGGGATCCCCTGGCGGTCGTGCCCAGGTTTCTGCCCCAAGTTCAGGCCAAGCCTGACAAACATGGCGTGCTTCAACTTCGTCAGGAAATCCTGATCAAGGGGGTCCACAGCCGGGTGAAACGCTGGCTGGGCATGAACTGTTCGCGCACCCTCGTGCTCGATGAACATGGAACCCGGTACTTCAAACTTGTGGATGGAACGAAGACGCTCCGGGAAATCGGCAACGAGATGATGACTATCCTTGGAGGCGACCGTGCCAGCGTGGAAAAGGCGGTGCTTCTGTTCACCAAACAACTGATGCAGAAAGGCCTGCTGGTCCTTCAGGTCACGCCGGAAAACCAGGTCCGGAGGCCGTCATGAAACACGACGTGATTGCCCGCGCAGTTGATGTCACCCGACGGTATCGCCTGGGCGACGAGGAGGTCTGGGCCTTGCGCGGTGTGTCCCTGGATATCTTTGAAGGGGAATACCTGTCCATCATGGGGCCCTCCGGCTCCGGCAAGTCCACCTTCTTCAACATGATCGGCGCGCTGGACATTCCCACCTCCGGCACCATTGAGTTCATGGGCGAGGATCTGTTCAAACTTCCCGAGGATCGGCAGGCGTGGCTGCGCTGCAACAAGATCGGCTACATCTTTCAAACCTACAACCTGATCAGCGTCATGACGGCGCTCGAGAACGTGGCGCTCCCCCTGGTGTTCAATGGAACAGCGCAGAGCGAATCGCAGGATCGCGCGGCCGCCGTGCTCAAGATCGTCGGTCTGGGCAGTCGCACCCACCACCTGCCTTCCCAGCTTTCCGGTGGCCAGCAGCAGCGGGTCGCGATTGCCCGGGCGCTGGTCAACAACCCCGCGGTGATCCTGGCCGACGAACCCACCGGCAACCTGGACTCGCGGACCGGCGAGGAGATTATCGACTTCCTGTCCAAACTCCAGCGGGAGCACGGGGTCACGATCATCACAGCCACGCACGACATCAAAATGCTGAACATTTCCGACCGGATCGTCTGGATTCGCGACGGGAAACTCGAGCGCCTTGAAAAAAGAGATGCCATCCAGATCGCCCGCGTCACGTAGCCGGCGCGAACGACCCGGACATGAAGGGGGCGCATGAAGCCGTTGCACCTGGAGATATCCTCGACCATGAACAACCCCGGCGCGGTGACCTGTGAATGCAGGAACCTGGTCCTGCGCCTGGATGCCCAAGGGCGCGCGGTATCGCTTCGGCACCGGGCGTCGAACTACGAGTTCCTCGCCGCGTCGACTCACCCGGTGGGCCTCTGGCAGATGGGACTGATCCGGCCTGTCACCTATACGGATCCCCTGCCGTTGATCCGCGAACCCATTGCGAGCTATGAGGGGCATGAATGGTTCGCCAACCGGAATGAGTACCGGGCCGACCTGGAAATTGACAGCGACACAGCCCCTGCGCCCGTTGTCCAAACGAACGGTAATAACACGGAGTTGACCTGGTCTCTTCCAGTGCCGGGCGGCACCGCGACACTTTGCCTCACGGTTACTGGCGGGCCGGAAGACCGTCTGGAGTTTCACGGCCGGGTGGCGCTTCCGGATGGTTGGGCGCTGAAACGCCTGACATTTCCGCGAATTCGCGGTTTGGGCGATCCCGCGGCGGCCGGCGACGATGCCCTCCTGTTTCCTGAAACGTGGGGCGTGTTGCGACGCAACCCGCTTGAGGATATGACCTGCTACAGTGGGCAATACCCGGCTCACATCAATTGGTGTCAGATGACCGCGTGGCTGCATGGTGACCGCGGCCTCTACGTGGGAGTGCTCGATCCTGAAGCAAACCACACGGGAATCGACATGCAGTACGTCGAGGGGGGCCAGCCGGCACCGATGGAGACTGATCCGCGCTGCCTGTACGTCGATTCCCCGGTGCCGACGGTAAAGCCGCATGCGCCCCTGTCAACGCGGCTTGCCGCCGGCGTAAAGCCCGCGTTTCAGTTGCGATGCCATCACTGGCCTGCGATGACATCCGAATGGACCTGTCCGTATCCGGTCGTGCTACAGGGGTTTTCGGGTGACTGGTACGAGGCTGCCAGAATTCATCGAGGCTGGGCGACGAAACAACGCTGGTGCCGCCGGGGGCGGCTCGCGGATCGAAAGGATGCCTCGCCCGCCCTGGCCGGTTTGGACCTCTGGTTCATCAAGTACGGATTTCATCCCGCTTCAATGAACCCGGAGCCTGCAGAAACTGTCCGGACGGCGATGCATAAGCTCCAGGATTTCTTCCAGATACCGTTTGGCCTGCACTGGTATCATTGGCATGCCTTCAACTGGCATCGTCATTTTCCGGGCCACACGCCGGCGGTTGAAGGTTTCGCGGAGGTGGTGAAGGATCTGCAACAGCGCGGGATTGTCGTGATGCCCTATTGCCAGGGACGCCTGCTGTACCGCGATCGTGTCGCGTTCGCGGATGAACGCACGCATGCAGCTGTCGGCGCCGATAGCCAGCCGTACATGGAAAAGTACACCGACCAGGATGACTGGCCGCTGGCGTTATGCCCGACCGATTCCTGGAGCCGCGCGCAATGGTTCGAGGCGGCGCGCATGCTGTGGCAGGAATACGGCGTGGACGGCGTCTATTTCGATCAGATCACCGCCATGCCACCTTCGCTGTGCTATCACCGCGGGCACGGCCACCCGCCTGGGGGCGGAAACCAGTGGTGGCGCGGATACGATGGCGCCCTGGCAGCCACGGAGCCGATGATCCATGAGAACCCGCGGCGGTTCCTCTCCAGCGAACTCATGGCCGACGCCTACATGGACCGGATCGACCTGTACCTGTCGTTTGTTCCAATACTGGAGGATTTCGTGCCGTTGCATCCTGCCATCTATGGCGGATATACCACCGTCATGGGCCGCGCGACGTTCGGGAAGGCACAGGAGGACCTGCAGCTCTTTGTCCTGTGCCAGGGCGAACAACTGCTGTTCGGCGGACAACTGGGTTGGGTGAACGAAGATATTCTTAACCATCCGAAGGCGGCTAACTATCTGCGCGAACTGGCGCGGCTGCGGTCCGGCCTTCACGAATTCCTGCATTATGGAACCCTGGAGGCGCCCCTGGAAATATCCCAGGATGCACGCCTCCAGATCACCGTGCCGGCGGGCATGGCCGGGAAGCCGCGGCCCGTGGTCATCGACCGGCCGGCAGTCCGGGACACGGTCTGGCGCGCGCCCGACGGCCGGTTGCTGTTGCTGCTGCTGAACGAAAGCGGTGCGACCGCGGCGGTCGGTATCGACTGGCCGCCGCACTGGCCGCGCGGGGACTGGACGCTCTGGCGGCTGGGCGCGGATGCGCCGGAGCGTGTTTCGGTCAGCACGCACGCGTCGCTGCACATCCCCGCGTTCGCGGTCTACGCGCTGGTGTCGCCCGACGCGGCGCCCACCGTTGATTGACGGACCCGGGCAGCGAGTCACTGCCCCAGGCGGGAGCGGTCGCCTTCCAATCCTCGTCCATCATGAGTTCGGTGTAGGCTATGCCATGCGCCATACGCATGCGTTTTCGAAGAACTCATACGTGACATCAGGGAAAGCGTCGCGCAGGATCCCCGTGAACGCGCGGAGGCCTGGGTTCTCGTGGACAATCAACAGTTCGTGTCCGCGAATATGGGCAAAATCGATCGCCTCCGGCGTTGCCATCCAGCAAACGGTCGCCCCAGGGACGGGGCGGCGGGAATCGCCCTGCTGAATGCCTTCATCCGGATTCAGTGCGTGTCCTGCTAACGCCTCGATGTGCCTGACAATATCAGGGATCGTCGTCATCGCCTTGCTCCCAGCGTTGCATTCAAGTGCGGATTCCGTTGAACATATGGACTGCATCGATCATGGCCACCACGTTGGTTATGCCCACAGACCGAATGCCCTGCACGGTCACCCCGCGTACACCATCAGCCGCGCCAGCACGGCCGGGGCCTGGCTGGGCATCGGCGATCAGGCCGATCTGCGTGGTGGGCATGTGGCCACCGCCGAGGGCATTCTTGATTTCGTCATGCACATGCTCGATCGTGCCGGCCTTTTCGCGATGCCAAACTAAGAGTTTATCACCGGGCAAATCGCGATTGGTTACAACCGCATGGTGATGGCGATCCGATCCTCCGTATCAACCGTCGTCCATTGCTTTTCGGGAATCTCTTTCAGCGCCTTGCTCAGCTCCGCACTCGTGAATGCACTGACGGCGAACCCAATCGCGCCGCCTGGCTCGCGCGCCCGATCGGGATGTCGAAGCCAGTCCAGCAAGTCATTCTCGTGACACGCCGAATCGCCACGAAAATAGCGGGCCGTGATGTTCGTTGGCAGGGCCGCAAATGCTTGCTGGGCGCATGTCAAAGGCTCCTGTCGCGCCGGCACATTGCCGTCACGGAACTCGTCGGCCAGAATTAAATCCGTTTCCGCCCAGACAGCCACCATCGGCTGATATCCCCGGCCACCTTCATAATGGTGTAGCGCCGCCTTTTTGTGACTTTCGGAACTGGATACCCCAACCCGCGCTCCAGACACGGATCGTTCGTCA
>JBAWXQ010000014.1:0-29041 GCA_037144015.1 bacterium | reverse complement strand
CTAGGTTACCTGAACAAAATGATGTTACGCATGGCAAAACGAAGGGCGCACCTGCCGCTTATTTTCTGGGCGGCAATGGTGCTGCTGGCAGCTGCGTGTGCTTCCGGCCTCGGGCTTTGGTACCTCAAGCGCATGCATGATCAGGCGGTACGCGCCATGGCCACCCGCACCGTGCTCGACCAGGGAGGGCAGATGGCAGATTATCTGGCAGAGGTAAGTCCGCTCTGCCCCGCGCCCCTGTCACCCGAGCAGTGGCAGGTTTTTTATGAACTGGTCAACGGCTTTCATGCCGCGCAGCGCAACCTCCAGTTCGTCTCCATTTCGCGCGACGGCGTCACGCTCATCAATCGCCAGGCAACGTCCCTGGCCGGAAGCGACAGCCTGCCGCTTCGGGGGACAAACGGCCCGATGACGATTCACGCGAGCGTGGCACAGCAGGTGCTGGAACTTGGCGGGGCGGAGGTGCCGGTCATGGTGTTCCGGCGCGAGGTGACGCTCCCCCGGAATGCCGGCCAGGTCGAGGTCGAGGTCGGCTTGCGCAACACGGCCGTGGACCAGGAGGAACTGGCCGCCGCGCAGGCGATCAACTCTCTTTTCCGCCTCTCGGTGCTGACGCTGGCCGCGGCGTTCGGCGCCTGCCTGCTGCTGATCGTCTGGATTGTGCGCCGCGACCGCGCCTGGGCTGAGCGCCGCAACCAGGAGGAGCATCTCGCCTTCTCCGGCATGCTGGCGAACGGCATTGTGCACGATTTCCGCAACCCCATGTCCTCCGTGCGCCTGGACGCGCAGATGCTCGAGCGGGAGGCCGGTCGCGCCGAGGGCGCCCGCCCGGAACGGATGATGGAGCTGGGCGGACGCATCAACCGCACCGTCGAGCGCATGGACAAGGTCTTCCAGGAGTTTCTCTACCTGGCCAGGCCGGCCGAGGAAGCGCGCGAGCCGGTCGACCTGGCGGAATGTGTCCGGGAGTGCCTGGAGACCCTGACGCCGCGCTGCGAGCAGGCCGGCGTGACTGCGGCCACGTTATGGACGGAAGCGCCGCCGCGCGTGCTGGCTTCGCCGTTCGCGCTGCGGCGCGCGCTGCTGAATGTGCTGGTCAATGCCATCCAGCATTCGCCCGCCAACGGCCGTGTGGAGATCGACGCCCACAACGAAGGCGGGCGAATCCTGCTGGACATCCGGGACCGCGGCCCGGGGATTCCCGCTCCGGAGCGGCGGCGCATCTTCGACATGTTTGTCACCACGCGCCCCGGCGGCACCGGGCTCGGCCTCTTCCTGGCACGAACCGCCATCCGCAAATGCGGCGGCGAAATTGCGGCCCTGCCGCGCGAGGGCGGCGGCACCGTGATACGGATCACGCTGAGGCTGGCAGCCGGATCAGGGTGGAAGGTGGCAGGTGTAGGGGAAAAACCAGAGCCCCCCGCACAACCACCTGCATCCGGCCATCCGCCAGCCACCATCCACCCCCCACCCAAAGAGTTCCCATGAAGCCCACCATCCTCATCATCGAAGACGACCCCGACGGCGCGCGCTCCGTGTCCGACGTGGCGGCAGACGCCGGGTTCGAGGTGACGCTGGCCGTCTGCGGCCGCGACGGCGTGGAGCGCTTCCGCGAGCGTACGCCCGACGTGGTGCTGACCGACCTGGTGCTGCCGGATCTGGACGGCATCGAGGTTCTCGATCGCGTGCAGCGCCTCGACCGCGACGTGCCGGTCATTGTCATGACCGCCTACGGCTCGGTGGATTCCAGCGTCAGGGCCATGCGCACCGGCGCCTACGACTACATCACCAAGCCGCTGGACCTCGACGACCTGCAGTCCAAGCTGCGGCGCGCCTCCGAAACCAGCCGCCTGCGGCGGCAGGTGGACCAGCTTTCGGCCTCCGTGCGTTCACGCTTCACCGCCACAGCCATGGTGGCCGAGTCGCCGGCCATGCAGACCGTGCTGCACCAGATTGAAGCGCTGGCAGACACCACCGCCACGGTGCTGATCCAGGGCGAAAGCGGCACCGGCAAGGAACTGGTGGCCAAGGCGCTGCACGTGGACAGCCGGCGCGCATCCAGTCCGTTCGTGGCGGTCAACTGCGGCGCCTTTGCCGAATCACTGCTGGAGTCGGAGCTGTTCGGCCACGAAAAGGGGTCGTTCACAGGAGCCGTGGCGCAGAGCAAGGGTGCCTTTGAGCGCGCCGACGGCGGCACGCTCTTCCTGGACGAGATCGGCGACGCGCCGGCCGCCGTTCAGGTCAAGCTGCTGCGCGCCATCGAGGAGCGCGAGATCCGCCGCATCGGCGGGCAGCAGCCATTCAAGGTAAACGTGCGCCTGGTCTCGGCAACCAACAAGGACCTGCCCGAGCTGGCAGCCGAGGGAAAGTTCCGCGAGGACCTTCTCTACCGCATCAACGTGGTCACCGTCACCATCCCCCCGCTGCGGCGCCGCCGCGAGGACATCCGGCCGCTCGCCGAGCGCTTCATCGCCCGGGCGATCGAGGAGCACCATCGCGCCATCAGCCGCGTGGACCCCGCGCTCTACGAGCGGCTGCTGGCCTATGACTGGCCGGGAAACATCCGCCAGCTGCGCAACGTGCTGGAGTCAGCCGTGCTCCTCACCCCGGGCGACACGCTGACCGCCGGCGTGCTGAGCCTGCCGGCCGGCGCGGCCGGGCGTCCGGCAGCGGGCGGCGATTTCTACACGCCGGACAATATGACCCTGGCCGAGATCGAAAAACAGGTGCTGGAGCAGTCGCTCAGCCGCTGCCAGGGCAACCGCACCCTCACCGCCGAGAAGCTGGGCCTTTCACGCCGCACCATCCAGCGTAAGATCAAGGAGCACGCGCTGCCGTACTAGCCGGAGCGATTCCGGTGGAAGGACACAGAGGTCACAGAGAAAGAAGGAGAGCACAGAGGGAATTTCATTCGGCTGCGGCCAGGTATTTCTCTGTGGCTCTGTGCGCTCGGTGTCCTTGACGTGTTCATTCGTTGGGTTGCCGGTGGACGATGACGGCGACAAGAACGGTTCACGAGGTGAGAACGCAAACGAATCGCCTTCCGCAACTGGCACGCTTTCTGCTACCTTTCAACGCGCGTGCCAGACACCGGTTTTGCCGGGACCGCGCGCGAAGCACACATGGTTTCGGCCACACGTGTCCGGAGCATCCGGCTCTGGTGCACGCCAACAGACGATGAGAGGACAAGCATGCTGACAGTCAGCGAACTCAGAAAAAGTTTCGGCTCCATCCAGGCCGTTTCGGGGGTTTCCTTCACCGTAAACAAGGGTGAAGTTCTGGGCTTCCTGGGGCCGAATGGCGCGGGCAAGACCACCACCATGCGGATGATCACCGGCTTTCTGCCCCCCACCGGCGGCACGGCCACCATCTGCGGGCACGACATCCAGTCAGACCCGGTCGGCGCCAAGCGCTGCATCGGCTATCTGCCGGAAAACGCGCCGAGCTACCACGCGATGACCGTGACGGAATTCCTCACCTTTACCGCGGAGGTGCGCGGCTTTGGCGGCTCGGAATGCCGCGACCGCGTCGAGGCTGCCATCCGGAAGAGCCGGCTCGAAACCGTGCGCAACCAGACCGTGGAGACGCTCTCCAAGGGGTACCGGCAGCGGACCTGTTTTGCGCAGGCGATCCTGCACGATCCGCCGGTGCTGGTGATGGACGAGCCCACGGACGGGCTCGACCCCAACCAGAAGTTCGTGGTGCGCCAGATGATCCGCGACATGGCCGCCGAGAAGGCCATCATCGTTTCCACGCACATCCTCGAGGAGGTGGACGCCGTCTGCACGCGAGCCATCATCATCGCCCGCGGCCGGATCGTGGCCAACGGCACGCCGGCCGAGCTTCGGGCACGCGACCCGAAGGGGCGGCTCGAGGAAGTCTTCCGCACGCTCACCATGACCGAGGAGGCGCCGCGCCATGCGTAAGCCAAGCATTGTCTGGACCATCTTCCGCCGCGAGTTCCGCAACTACTTCAACTCGCCGGTGGCGTACGTGTTCCTGGTGGCCTTCCTGCTGCTGGTCAACACCCTGACGTTCCTGTTCGGGCAGTACTACGAGGGGCGCCAGGCCGACCTGATGGTCTTCTTCCTCTGGCATCCGTGGGTCTACCTCCTGCTGGTGCCGGCTGCGACCATGGGGCTGTGGGCCGAGGAGCGCCGCACCGGAACGATCGAGCTGCTGCTGACGCTGCCGGTCACGCTGGGCCAGGCCATTGTCGGCAAGTTCCTCGCGGCCTGGGCCTTCATCGGCATCGCCCTGGCGCTCACGGTCACGATCATCCCCACGACGCTGTTCGCGCTGGGCGGCGACCTGGACCTCGGCGTGGCCTTTGCCGGCTACCTGGGGTCGTTCCTGCTCGCCGGCGCGTGCGTGGCGGTCGGGACGCTGACCTCCGCCATGACCCGCAGCCAGGTGGTCGGCTTCGTGCTGGCGCTCGTCGTCTGCCTGGTATTCAACCTGGCCGGCTTTGACCCGCTGATCCGCCTGTTCTCCGGCTGGTGGCCGGCGCTGGCGGACGTTGTCGCGCAGTGCAGCTTCCTGCGCCACTTCGAGTCCATGCGCCGCGGCGTCCTTGACCTCGCAGACCTGGCCTATTACGCCGGCGTGATGATTGTGGCGCTGACCGCCACGCATGTGGTGCTGAACAGCCGCAAGGCAGCCTGAACGTTCCCGCAACGGAGGAGTATTTCCGATGAAACCCCTGAACCAAGGAATCGCCGGCAAGATCGGCACCGGCGTGGCCGGCATTGCGCTGGTGGCCGTGATCGTGGCTGCCGCAAACATGATTCTCGCGAATGCGCGCATCCGGGTGGACCTGACGCACGAGCGCCAGCATTCGCTTTCCAGCGGCACCCGCCAGCTGTTGTCCAACATGGACCGCGACGTGGTGCTCAAGTTCTACTTCAGCTCTGCGGACGTGCCGATTGACCTGAAGACCTATGCGCGGCATGTGGCGGACCTGCTGCAGGAGTACCGCCTCGCAAGCCGCGGGCGTGTCGTCCTCGAATCCTACGACCCCAGCCCGGACTCGGACTCCGAGGAGTGGGCCGCCAGCGAGGGGCTCGAGCCGCAGACCATCAACCCGTTCGCCCCTCCCGCTTATTTCGGCCTGGTGGCCCGGTGCGGCAGCGAACAGCAATGCATCCCGACGCTCGCAACGGTCGATGACGCGCGGCTGGAATACACCGTCACCCGCCTCCTCAGCCGCGTGCTCTTCCCGCAGAAGCCGGTCATCGGCGTGATGAGCAGCCTGCCGGTGCTGGGCATGCCCATGAACCCGATGATGATGATGCAACAACAGCCGCGCGACGAGGGGTGGATTGCATTCAAGATGCTCAAGGAGGACTACGATGTGCGCACCGTGCCGCCCGAGGCCGACGTCATTGAGCCCGAAATCAGCACGCTGATCGTGATGCATCCCAAAAATCTGGGCGACAAGACGCTGTTTGCCATCGACCAGTTCGTGCTGCGCGGCGGGCGGCTGGTGGCCTGCGTCGATCCGCTGAGCAGCGTGGACACGCGCAGCAGCAATGCCGGCAACCCGATGATGCAGATGATGGGCGGCGCCACCCCCTCCACCCTTGGCAAGCTGTTCGATGCCTGGGGCGTGGGCTTCGACACCGGCAAGGTGATCGCCGACCTGCGCGCCGTCACCGGGCTCTCCGGCCAGGGGCGCGTCATCGAAAGCCCGACCTTCCTCTGGATCAAGCCCGACCGCATGAACCGCGACGACCTGCTCTCCGCGCAGCTCAACCAGCTCATGCTGCCGTTTGCCGGCTCGCTGGTCGACCGCACCGGCGGCAAGCTCGCATTCACCCCGCTGATCTTCTCTTCGGCCGACGCCTCCTGCCCCATCGACGCCATGGGCGCACAGTTTGCCTCGGTCTCCTCCATCCGCACACAGTTCCGCGCCGACAACATCCGGCACGTCCTGGCCGCGCGACTGAAGGGGTCGTTCACGACCGCGTTTCCCCGCGGCCCCGAGGGGACCGACACCAACGCCGCCCCCAACCAGCTGGTCAAGGGCACCAGCGCCGTCCTGATCATCGCCGACACGGACTTCCTCAGCGACGAAAACTGCGTGCGGGCGGTCTCGATGGGGTTTGGCATGCAGACCTACCAGCCGATCAACGACAACCTGACGTTCTTCCTGAACGCCGTGGAGCAGCTCTCCGGTCGCGAAGAACTGCTCAGCCTGCGTGCGCGCGGCTCCTACAAGCGGCCGTTCCGGCATGTCGACGAGCTCGACCTGCGCGCCATGCAATCCTGGCAGGCCAAGGAGGAGGAGCTCTCCAAGGAGCTCGAGGCCACCCGCGCCCAGATCCAGGACCTCCAGCAGCAGAAGAAAGGAACGCAGAAACTGCTGCTTTCCCGCGAGCAGCAGGCTGCCGTCGAAAACTTCCGCCAGAAGGAAATGCAGATCAACCGTCAGCTCAAGGAGGTCCGCAAGGACCTGAACCGCGACAAGGAAGCCCTGGGCGTGGCCGTGAAAACCGTCAACATCGCCGCCATACCGCTGCTGGTCATCCTGTTCGGCATCGGGCGCACGATCGCGCGGCGCAAGCGGTAGATTTTCCGTTCCGGAAAATCTTGTTTTCGCAACATCCTGAACCCGTCGGCATTCGTAGAATCCCGGACAACTGCAAAAGAGGATCACCGTGAAACGCAACCAACTCCTGATACTTGTCGTCATTGCCGCCGTGCTGGTGGCTCTGGCCTTCCTGTCCACACGCCAGCAGCGCGCCGCGCCGCCGTCGGCCGTCGGCAAGCCGCTGCTGCACAAGCTGGCCATCGAGTCCGTCGCCCGCGTGGAGATCGCCCGCAGCGGCGCTCCGGTCACGATTGTGCGCGGCGACGCCGGGTGGGCCGTCACCAACCTGTTCGGCTACCCGGCCGACGTCTCCAAGCTGCAGACGGCGCTGCTCAAGCTGGCGGAGCTGAAGATCGGCGAGGTGGCGCGCGGCGTGAACATCGACACCAACGCCACGCTGGTCGACCTGCAGGGCGCTTCCGGCAAGCCGCTGACCACGCTTCGCCTCGGCGCCCGTCCGGCAGCCGACCGCCCCGGTTCCCGCCCGCCGCAGGGGCGCCTGGTGGCCGTCGCCGGCAACGAGCAGGTCTATCGCGTCAAGGACGGGCTGGAGGAGTTTGACGGCGACCCGCGCGACTGGGTCAGCTCCCAGCTCCTGAGCATCCCGTCCTCGGATATTCGGACCATTGAGCTGGCCAGCCCAACGGGCGGCGTGCTGTCCCTCTCCCGGGAGAGCGGCACCCTGCAGCTGCAGGGCATCGCCACCAACGAGGAGTTCGAAGCCGGCAAGTCCTACGGGGTCGAGTCCGCGTTCAGCTACCTGACTTTTTCCGGCGTGGCTGACCCGAAGCTGGGCGAGGCGCAGGCCGGGCTGGCCACGCCCCACACCTATCGCGTCACGCTGAAGAACGGCGACCTGTACACCGCCCGCATCGGGGCGGCGGCTCCGGGCGGCGACCGCTACCTGCGCCTGGAGGCCCAGCTCGCACCGCCCGGAACCAATGCCACGGCCCAGGCTGAGCAGGCAACACGCAAGGCGGAACTCGAGCAGAAGTTTGCCAGGTGGACCTATCTTGTGCCAGCCACCACGGCGGAGAACATGACGCGGACACGCGCCGAGCTGGTCAAACCCCGGGTTGCAGCAACCAATGCCACAGCCACATCCGAAGCCCCGACCGCACCGGGAGGCCTTCCGGAGTGAACGCCGCCCCTGCGCGGAACGTTTCTATCGATAACCCATGACCCATGAATTTTGACCAATGACCGGGAACCCAGGAGCCCCCCATGGACATCCAGAACACCACCCGCCAGATTGCCGACCAGGCCAGGACGATTGACCGCCTGCGGCAGGAGATCAACAAGGTCATCGTCGGCCAGGAGCGCCTGATCGACCGCCTGCTCATCGCGCTGCTCACCGGCGGCCACGTGCTGCTGGAAGGCGTGCCCGGCCTGGCCAAGACCACGGCCGTCCGCACCCTGGCGCAGGCGCTGGGGCTCGCCTTTCACCGCATCTCCTTCACGCCCGACCTGCTCCCGGCCGACGTGACCGGCACCATGATCTACAACCCCAAGGAAGGCACCTTCGCGCCCAAGCAGGGTCCGGTCTTCACCAACCTGCTCCTGGCTGACGAGATCAACCGCGCGCCGGCCAAGGTCCAAAGCGCGCTGCTGGAGGCCATGCAGGAGCACCAGGTCACCATCGGCGACCACACCTATCCCCTGCCCTCGCCCTTCCTCGTGCTGGCCACGCAGAACCCCATCGAGCAGGAAGGCACCTACCCGCTCCCCGAGGCGCAGGTTGACCGCTTCATGCTCAAGTGCATCATCCGGCACCCGTCGCGCGACGACGAGCGCCGCATCATGACCCGCTTCGCCAACCGCCAGACCATCGAGATCACGCCCGTGCTCACAGCCGCGGACGTGGAAGGGCTGCGGCGGGTCATGGACCAGATCTACTGCGACGAGAAGGTCGGCGAGTACATTCTCGACATCGTCTTTGCCACACGCGACCCCAGGGCCTACAAGCTCGATGCGCTCGCCAACCAGATCGAGATCGGCGCCTCCCCGCGCGCCACGCTCTACCTGAACCTGGCCGCGCGCGCCAACGCCATGCTGCACGGCCGCGCCTATGCCACGCCGCAGGACGTGAAGGAAATCGCCCACGACGTGCTGCGCCACCGCCTCATCCTGACCTATGAGGCCGAGGCCGAGGAGGTGACCAGCGAGAAGATCATCGACCAGATCCTGGCAACCATTCCCGTGCCGTGAGGGAGCCAGCGAACAGTAATCAAGGACACCGAGAGCACAGAGATGAGCAGAGGTCACAGAGAAAGGCCCGACTGCGGCCGGCGAGCCGGCCGCAGCAGCATGAATTTCGCTCTGTGCCCCCATCTTTTCTCTGTGGCCTCTGTGTCCTTCCACACTGTTTACTGCTTACTGTTTACTGCTTACTGACGCCCACACATGCCCATCGACACACAGGAACTGATGAAGCAGGTTGGCCGGATCCGGATCCTGACCAACCGGCTGATTGACGACCGCCTGTCCGGCGACTACCACTCGGTATTCAAGGGGCACGGCATCGAGTTCGACGAGGTTCGCCCGTACGTCCCCGGTGACGACGTGCGCACCATTGACTGGAACGTCACGGCCCGCACCGGCCACCCGCACATCAAGCGCTTCGCGGAGGAGCGCGAGCTGACCATCCTCTTCCTGATCGACGTCTCCGGCTCGCAGGTCTTCGGCTCCGGCACGCGCCCGAAGTCGGAGCTGGCGGCCGAGCTCGCCTGCCTGCTTTCGCTCACGGCGCTGCGCAACCAGGACAAGATCGGCCTCATCCTGTTCAGCGACCGCATCGTCAAGTCCATCCCGCCGCGCAAGGGGCGCACGGCGGCCATGCGCCTGGTGCGCGAAATCCTGGCGTCCGAGGAGACCCGGCACGGCACGGACATCCGCGCCGCGCTGCGCTTCCTCAGCAACATCCAGAAGCGCAAGGCCGTGGTCTTCCTGATCTCCGACTTCCAGGACCAGGGGTACGAAAAGGAGCTGCGCGTGGCAGCCCGCCGCCACGATCTGATCACCTGCCAGGTTTCCGACCCGCGCGAGTTCGCGCTGCCGGATGTCGGGCTCGTGGAGCTGCAGGACCCGGAAACCGGGGAGCTCCTCCTGGTGGATACCGGTTCACGGCGGGTGCGCGACGAATTTGCCGCCAATGCCGCACGCGAGCGCGACGCGCTGCGGACGGTCCTGCGCCGCTGCGGCGGCGACACGCTCGACATCTCCACGGACCGCCCCTACATCGACGATGTCCGGCGCCTCTTCCGGAGCCGCCAGCTGCGCGGCGGGAGGCGGCGATGATGCTCCGTTGCTCCCGCGAAGACCCAACGACACGAAGACCACGAAGTTCTCCTTTGTGGACCCGGCGTCTGCGCGCCTTCGCGGTGGAAGTTGTCGCATGTCTGCTGGCCGTGGCACCGCTGGCCGCAGCGACCAACAAGCCTGCGGCGTCGTTCACCCGCGACCTCTCGCAGGGCCAGATCGAAATCAAGCTGACCGCCGAACCCGCGCAGGTGCGCATGGACAGCGACCTGTTCGTCACCCTCCGCGTCACCTCGCCCGACTACCTGAAAGTCACGCTGCCGGATCTGCGCGAGCGCTTCCGCGGCTTCAAGCAGGCGGACAACTTTTCGCGCGATCCGGTTTCCGCCGCGGGCAAGACCTCCCTCGAGCAGCGCTGGCGGCTGGTGCCGGACCTGCTGCGCACATATCGCCTGGCGCCCATGGCGGTGCAGGTTGACGACACCCGCACGCGCCCGGTCACCACCACATGGTTCGCCACGCGCGCCGTCGTGTTTGCGCCCGGGGCCACGCCGGCCCCGGTCAGCGGCGAGCCGGAAGTCTCGCTGCGCCCATACCGGATTCCGCCGACGCCGCGCGAAGTCCTGGGGTGGGCGGCGCTGGTCATCCTGGCACTGCTGGCAGCCGTGCTGCTGTTCCGCGGCGCACGCGCGCTGCAGCGCCGCGTCCGCGAAGTCCGCATGAGCCCACGCGAGCGCGCGTTTGCCGAACTGGACCGGCTGCTGCACCGCGGCCTGGTGGCGAAGCGCCTTTACAAGGATTTTTACATCGAGCTCACCATGGTTGTGCGGCGCTACATCGAGCGCGCCCACCTGATCCGCGCGCCGGAGCAGACCACGCAGGAGTTCCTGAAGGCCGCCGCGCGCCACCCGCACTTCCGCCCCGCCTCGCTGGCGCAGCTCAAGGAGTTCCTCGAATCCGCGGACCTGATCAAGTTCGCAGGCCAGGAAGCCACGCCGCAGATGGCGGATGACGCCGTGAGCGGCGCAAAGGAATATGTCGAGCGGGATGCGGCGGAGGAACAGAGCCGAGGTCAGAAGTCAGAGGTCAGGCCGCGCAGACCTTCACAACCCAACAAATAAACGAGTCAAGGACACCGAGAGCACCGAGAGGAACAGAGACCACAGAGAAATGCCCGACTGCGGCCGGCGAGCCGGCCGCAGCAGAATGAATCTCTCTCTGCGCTCTCATGTTCTCCGTGGCCTCTGTGTCCAACGATCCGCCTATGTTCCGCTTTGCCACACCCCTTGCCTTCCTGCTGCTGGCGCCCTGGGCGCTGGCTGCCTGGCGGCTGTTCCGGCGCGGCGCGCCCGCGGCGATCCTGTTCGCCCCGACCCGCCGCCTTCCGGCGCGCACAGCCGGCTGGCGCGTCGCGCTGGCACGCCTGACGCCCCTGCTTTTTCTGGCCGGCGCACTGCTGCTGATCATCGCCGCGGCGCGACCGCAGACCTACCTCTCGCGCACGCAGCGCAGCATCCACGCCATTGCCATCGAGATGGTCGTGGACGTCTCCGGCTCCATGTACGCGCTTGATCTCTCGGAGCGCACGGCCATGGGGGTCAACTACAAGACCCGCCTCGACGTGGTCAAGGAGGCCTTTGCCGCCTTCATTGCGCAGCGCCCCGACGACCTCATCGGGCTGGTCACCTTTGGCGGCTACGCCTCGACGCGCTCGCCGCTGACCGCCGATCACGAGGCGCTGCTGCACGTGCTGCGCGGCGTTGAAATTCCGCGCGGCCGCACCGACGAGCAGGGACGGCCGGTCGATATGGAGGAGACGCTCACCGCCATTGGCGACGCCCTGGCCACGGCCGCGGCGCGCCTCGCCAACGCGGAGCCTGCATCACGCATCATCGTCCTGCTCACGGACGGCGACTCCAACACCGGCATCATCGCGCCGGAGCAGGCGCTGGATGCCGCCAAAAAGACCGGCATCCGGATTTTCACCATCGGCGTGGGCAGCACCGGCAAGGCGCCGTTCCGCGTGCGCGACGCCTTTGGACGCGAGGTCATCGCCTATGACGACGTCACCATCAACGAGTCATTCCTCCAGCATGCCGCCGGGGCCTCCGGTGGCAAGTACTTCAATGTGCGCAACCTCGACGGCATGAAGCACACCATGGAGGACATCAACACGATCGTCACCACGCCCATTGCCCGAAATGTCTACGAGCAGTACAACGAACATTTTTTCTGGTTCCTTCTGGCCGGCACCCTGCTGGTCATTCTGTCCCTGACGCTGCAGATGCAGGCGGCAAGGAGGCTGCTGTGAGCAATACCGAATACAGGATCCAGCATTCAGCATTCAGAATTCAAGTCAAGGACACCGAGAGCACAGAGGAACAGAGAACACAGAGAAAGACTGGCTGCCGCCGGCGAACCGGCCGCAGCAGCATGAATTTCTCTCTGTGCTCTCCTTCTTTCTCTGTGGCCTCTGTGTCCTTCCAGCCCCTAACCCCTAGCCCCTAACCCCTAGCCCCTAACCCTCTCCCACCATGCGCTTTGTCTACCCATGGCTCCTGTTGCTGCTCTCGGCGGTTCCGCTGCTGGGCGCGGCCTGGTTCTGGATGGCCCGGCAGGGGAGGAAAAACCTCAGCCGGCTGATCTCTCCTGCGCTGCAGCCGCGGCTGATGCCGCCGCGCTCGGAGCTCCGGTTCCTCCTGCAGCTCGGCCTGTCTCTGGCAGGGGTGGCGCTGCTGGTGGTTGCCGCTGCGCGCCCGCAGTGGGGGAGCCGCGAGGAGCGCGTCATCACGCGCAGCCGCAACCTCGTGATTGCCATCGACGTGTCGCGATCCATGCTGGCGCGCGACGTGCACCCCAACCGGCTGGAGCGCGCCCGGGTGGATGTCATGGACCTCATCGGCGAGCTGAAGGGGGACCGGGCCGCCCTGCTGGCCTTTCGCCGTCGAGGCGTGCTGCTCTGCCCCCTCACCACGGACTATGCCTTTCTCCGCCAGGCCCTGGACGGCATCGGGATCGACAGCGCGCCGCGCGGCGAGACCGACCTGGCCGATGCCATCCGCAAGTCGCTCGATGCCCTGGCGCCAGCACAGGACGACCACAACGCCATCCTGCTGATTTCCGACGGCGAAGACCTCGCCGGGGCGGCGCTTGATGCGGCAAGGGAATCGCGCCGGCGCGGCGTGCCGATCTTCACCGTGGGCATCGGCGACACGGCCGGCGCCACCGTGCCGGATGACGCCGGCAGCGGCACCCTGAACTACCGTGGCGACAAGGTCCGCACCCGGCTGACGGAGGAGACGCTCGCGGCCATTGCCCGCGAATCCGGCGGCCGCTACGTCCCCTTGGGAACCGCCAGCACAATCCAGACCACGCTGGGCTCGATCTTCCGGCAGCACCTGCGCCAGATCACCGCGCGCGACCAGCAGGAACGGGTGGCCCGCCGCCGGATCGAGCGCTACCTGTGGTTTCTCCTCCCCGCGCTCGGGCTGCTGCTGGCAGCCGCCCTGCTCAGCCGCGGACGCCTTTCCGCGAGGCGCCGCCCGGCAACGGGAAAAAACATCCTGCCGGCCGCGCCGGCGCGCGCGGTGTCGATCATGCTGGCCCTTGCTGCCTGCCTGGCGCACAGCACGTCGCTCGCATCTTCCAACGACACGGTGACGCCGGCCGCCCAGGCGATTCCCTCCGCCACGAACGCCGTGGGCGCGGCTGCAGGGCGCGCAGCCGCCCGCGCGGCGCAGGCGCTCTACCGTCATGGAAAGTATCCGGAGGCCGCGGACGCCTACGTGGCCGCCGCGCGCAATGCCGATGCCGAGGAAGCCCAGACCTACCTCTTCAATGCCGCGCTGGCGCGCCAGGAGGCCCATGACGGGCAGGCCGCGATTGCACTTCTCGAGCCTCTTGTTCATGCGCCGCGCACCGGCGACCGCGCCGCCGAGCTGCTGGGTGCCGTCGCCTTCCGGGCCGCCGCGGCCACCAACGGCCCCGAAGCCGCGGAAGCGAAGCTCAGCGCGACGGATACCGCCGGCTCCGCCTTTCAACAGGCGTTGCGCAACCGGCCGCAGGAAGCGCGCCGCAGCCGCAACCTGGCCCGCGCCACGCAGCAGCTCCCCTCCCTGCGCGAGGAGGCCCGTATCGCCCGCATTCTCCGGCAGCACGAAAAAACTCCGCCGGAGCAGCTCATCGCATCCCTGCTGCAGGAGCAGCGCGCCCTGCTGCGCGACACCCCTGCCGCCTTTACCAACGAGGCACCGGTGCAGATCCCCCAGCTGGAAGCCCTGGCCGAGCGGCAAGACCGCAGCAACGATCTCTGGGTGCCGCTGAAGCGCGCCGTGCTGCAGTCTCCCGCCCTGACCAACGCGCAGCAGCGAGCCGCGTTCGAGCAGCTGGTGGAGAACACCCGCGACGCCATGCAGGGAACGGCGGAGCAGATGCGCGACCTTGACCCCGCCGCGTGCCAGCTCCTGTCGCAGACCGAACCGCCGGTCTACCTCTTCTGGCGCGGCATGGTTGCGCCGCCGGCACTGCTTGACGAGGACATTGCCCTGCAGAGCAACGGCCTCGCGCGGGCCGATTTTCCCGTCGTGCCGCACCGCCCTGACCAGCCCGAGGCGCTGGAGCTGACCCGCGCCTTCCAGCAGCGCTTCCCGGCCTGGGCTGACCAGGTTGTCCAGGCCGCCCAGTCCGACACCAACGCCCCCACCCTCAAGCCGGAAGACCGCGCCGAGATCGAGCGCCTGACGCAGGAAACCATCCCCCTGCAGGAAAAGCCCACGCCGCCCAGCCAGGGCCGGGCGCTCAAAAATCTCCTGCGCATCCGGGAGCTTCTTCCCAAGCAAAAGCAGCCGCAGCCGCAGGAAAACCCGCAGGAGCAGCCGCCGCAACCGCAGCAGCAACCGCCACCGCAGGAGAAGCCACAGGATCCGCCGCAGGAGCAGCCCAAGCCGGAGATGCGCGAACAGCCTCCGAAAAACGTGCAGGACCTGCTCCAGCGCGCCCTGCAGCGGGAAAAAGAGCACGAGGCCAAAAAGCGGGAGCAGATGGAGAAGGTCCCCATGCTGCCCAATGAGCGGGACTGGTAGTCCGGGCGCTGCGCGCCCGGACTCTGTTTCTTTACAACCGCCACAGTGGCTAGTATTGTGATGCCATTGTGCGGCTATAATGCGACCATCTTGCCCTCCCATCTCTTTCGGAGTATTGTTCAGTGCGTGGATTTTCGCGCCGCGCCCATCGACCGTTTCCATATCACGGAGGCCCGATGCCCCGCATTTTCGACGACATCGAGTAACCTGTCACGTCGGATACCAACTGGATCCAAGTTCTGGACAACACAGCAGAAAGATAACTTCATGCAAACGGACACAACAACATCAAACACGAACGTGGTTGCGCTCGACACCTGGAAGCGCTTGTACGAACTGGCCTCAATGGTTCGGAAGATGGAACCGTGGCTGGGGATGAAAGAAGACAACCTCTTCGGCGTCAAGGACCCGGAAAACGGAAACACGGTCTTTGTCAGCGTCATGGGGACGCTGGGTGAATACTTCGCGATTGCAGTCTATCCTGGGGCCAAGGCGCTGGGACAATTCTGGCAGATGCACGATAGCCGGATCGGCCAAGATCGGGCGGACGTTCTTATGGGAGTCCAGCATGTTCAGGCCGTATTCGGCAAGAAGAGCGAACTGGACCGGGTCGAAAAACAGCGGGTCGCAGAACTGGGTATTACCTGCAAGGGATCCAATGCCTGGCCCCGTTTCCTGAGTTTTAAGCCCAGTTGGTTTTCCTGGCCCGTGGACGCGCAGGAGGCCCGGTGGCTTGAACTGGCGTTGGAGCAGTTGTTGGAGGTGGCGCCGCGTGTGCAGAAGGACCAACATCTGCTCGGGACTGGCGGGCCCGAACAACGATATCTCATCCGGGAACGCACCGCGGATGGGCATCCATCCCTGTGGCGGGACATGCATGAAACTTGTCCACCACCGCAAACAACCTATCGAATCTCGATTCCCAACGCGCTTCTCGATTCCGTTCGTACGTTGCCGCCAAATAAAATGACCATCGAACTGGACGTTTTCCCATCGTATACACGTGTCGGCAAGAGAGGCGAGCGCCCCCGAACGCCATACATGCTGCTGGCCGCCGAATCGACGTCCAGATTTGTCCTAGGCGTGGAACTGCTGACCACAGACGACACCATCGAAGACCTGTGGGCGCAAGTTCCTGCCACATTCCTGAAATTGCTGCAACGTAATCAAGTGCGACCGACCTGCCTCGCCATAGGTACATATCACGTGTTTATGGTCATGGAATCGCTTTGCAAAGAACTTGGCATCGCGATTAAGCCCGACCCGAAACTCAAGGCCATACGTGAAGCACGGCGCGGTTTTGAAGAATTCAAACGCCGTTAGCTGACCCACACGCAACACGTGCCAAATTGTCTATCCATGTTCAGTGCCGCGCCAACTCGATCTTGTGGGCGACATCGCCTGCGCCGCGCCGCGCTGGTTGTGGTGTGCCTGCTGGCGGCGGCTTTTGCCCGCGCGGAGGTCACGCTCGACATCCAGCCGAACCGGACGCAAATCTACCTTGGCGAGAGCTTTCTTCTCAACGTCACCGTGAATGGCGCAGATGAGGGCCTGCCAACCCCGGAGCTGTCGGTGCTGAAGGCCGAAGTGCAGCTGCTGGGTTCACGAAGCCAGAGCCAGCGCTTCTTCTCCCTGGTCAATGGCCGCGTGACGCGCTCGGACACCCGGGCGCGCCTGTTCGCCTTTCAGGTCAAGCCGCGCGCGGCGGGTGTTTTTGCGACCGGGCCGATCGCGCTGATTTTCGACAAGCGACACTACGTCGGCCGCGGCCCGGACGTGCAGGTAACCGGGCAGGAGCAGCAGGATTTCGTCGTGGCCGGAATCACCGCCAGCCGGGAGGCCGTACTGGTGGATGAGCCGTTCACCATCACGCTGTCCGTGGCGATCGCCGCGCTGTCGCCGCCCAACGAAACAGTCGAGCCGGTTCATCCGTCCAATCCGCCGCGGCTGGAATGCGCCTTTCTCAGCCAGGCGGATATCCCCGGCTTGCAGACACCGGGCCTTCTGAAGGTCCTGCAGTCGCTCGTCACCAGCGATCCCCGGGCGCCGGCGTTCCACATCAACGACTACCAGAGCCGTGAAACAGACCTGTTCAGCGACCCGTTCGGCGCCTTTAACCCGTTCCAGCCGCGTCCCATCCGCTTCCGGCTGGCGCAAAGCGCCCTCCCGCGCAACGGACGCGCCTACCGCGAGTATACGCTGGCTCTCCCGTATACCCCGAACCAGGAGGGCGACTATACCTTCGGGCCGGTGGCGTTCAAGGGCGCGGTGATCACGGGCGCAGACGCACGCGGCCAGCCGCTGCTGCGCCAGGTATCCTGCGTCGGGCCGGCGGTCACCGTGCGCGTGGTGCCGCCGCCGGAGACCAACCGCCCGGACTGGTTCATCGGCTCTGTCGGAACCAATCTGGCCGTGCACGCCGAACTGGATGCCTCCGTTTGCAAAGTCGGCGATCCGCTGACCCTGACGCTGGATGTCACGGGCGCGCTCAGCCTGGGCAACATGCGTCATCCCGTCTTGAACCTGCAGCCTGACCTGACCGCTGACTTCCGTATTTACGATGACAATGTCGAGTCCAGCGCCATTCCATCCGGCAAGCGCTTCCGCTACCGCCTCCGCCCGGTCCGGGAGGGAACCCTGGAGCTTCCGCCGATCCGGGTGGCCTGGTTCGACACAACCCTGCGCGCCTATCAAACCCTGCGCACGCAGCCCATTCCCGTGCAGGCCCGCGGCAACACGCAGATCGTCAGCGACAGCACAACCAACGCCTCGCACATCACGCGCCTGGCCGTGGAGCGCACCACGACCACGCCGTCTGCCATCACCGTCGTCGATGCCGGCTCGCGCACCGAGCCGATGCTGCCGCCCGCTCGTCTCCTGCTGGCGATGCTGGCCGCGGGCCCGCTGGCCGTGATCATGGCCTGGTGCTGCCAGCTGCTCTACCGTCACCGGAGCGCGCTCTCCGCGGCACACCGGCGCAACCGCGCCCTGCCACAGGCCCTTGCCGCACTGCGTCATGCCGGGAGCGCGCCGTCCCCGGATGCAGCCGCCGTCGGCCACGCCGTGCGCTCGTTCCTGGCCGCGCGACTGACCGTGGCCGGCGGCGCCCTGACCGCCGGCGAGGCAAAGGCCTTGCTGCAGGCCCGGGGCGTGCCGGAAACCACGGCTGCGGCCTGCGGCGCGCTCCTGGCGCGCCTGGATCAGGCGCTCTATCGACCGGGCACATCGGCACCGGAGACAGCCGGCGTGATCCACGAAGCCATGGTCCTTCTGCCACACATTGCCGCCGCGCTCGACCATCCTCCAGAAGAAAAGGAGGACGTGCCGTGAACCACAGGGCCCGCGTTGTTCACTTGCTGCTGGCATTCACCATCCTCCGCCTCTTTGCTGCGCCCGTTCGCGCGGACGAGGCCTCCTCCTGCTTCCTCTGGGAGCAGGCCAATGCCCGCATGGCCACGGCGCGCACCGCCGAGGAGTTTCTCGAGGCAGCCCGCACCTACAACCAGCTGGTGAGCGCGGGCGTCCGCAACGGCCCGCTCCTGTTCAACCTCGGCACCGCCCTGCTGCTGGCCGGGGACGGCGAAAACGCCGTGGCCGCACTCCGCCGGGCGGAGCGGCATCTCGGCAGCACGCCCGAGCTCCGGGTCAACCTGCGCCAGGCGCTGGCGCTCCAGTCCGACCAGCCGGACGCAGACCTGCCGTGGGATCATGTGGTCTTCTTCTGGCATTACGACGAGCCGGTGCGCGTGCGCGCACTGATCGCCCTGTGCGGCTGGATGCTGCTGTGGCTGTCCCTGCTGCTCCGGCTGCTCGCACGCCCGGCCGGAACAGCCGGGGCGACGCGCGTGCTCTCCTTTGCCAAGCCTGGCATTTTCTTCGGCCTGCTGCTGTTGATCGTGTTCAGCTGCAGCACCGCGTTCTCGCTGCTGCAGGAGCAGATGGACGACCGCTCCTGGAGCGAGCGGACCCTGGCCTGCAAAACATCCCCGGAGCGGACGCCGTGAAGACACTCCTGCCAGGTGGTCTATGCCGGCCGGCAACGGCGGCCCGCGCGCTCCGCCGCGCGATCCGGCTGCCGGCACTCGGCCTGCTTTGCACCCTTTCGGCGCAAGGCGGCGAACTGCTGGGGGCTCGTTTTCACATCACGCCGGAGCGCCCCTATGTCGGACAGCCGTTTGAGATCCGGCTGGAGATCGAGGTTTCGCCGGGCGCGGAGCTGCAGGATCTGTCGCTTGAAGGGGTGCCGCTCGACGCCTGCGCCAAGCTCACCCCCTATCAGAAAGACGAGCGCCGCCAGGGGCGCAGCGGCGAGCGCACGGTGGATGTTCTTTCGTTTACCGCCAGCGGTCGTCCCACGCTGCCCATCCGGAGGGAATTCTCCGGCATCTTGCGCGCGCTCCTGGTCGAACGACACAGCAGCGGTTTCTTCTCGTCCGTCTCCACGGTTCCCGCAGCCGTGCGCCTGCCACTGCTGACGGTCGACTTCCGGCCCCTGCCGACGGCCAACATGCCGCCCGGATTCCAGGGCGCGGTCGGCCAGTTCACCCTGACCGGGCGGCTCGAGCCGGCACAGGCATCGCCCGGCGATCTTGTCAACCTGACCTGCTCGGTTTCCGGGGACGGCTGGATGCGGGACGCGCACGTGCTGCTGCCCCCGCCCGATCCGAACTTCCGCGTCTACCCGCCGCAGGAGCTCACGCGCGACGAGAACGGGAAGCTGGAGATGCGGCAGGTGGTGGTGCCGCTGAACACCAATGCCACCCGCATCGGCGCGGCGCGCTTCCCCTATTTCGACCCGGTTGCCGGCATGTACCGCGAGGCCACGGCCGGCCCCTTCCAGCTGACGCTTGTGTCCGCGCAATCGGCGGCGTCGGTCCCGTCGGTCAAGCACCTGGAGGTGCTGCCCAATGCGGCTACCGCTGCCGACACGGGAGATGCGGCCGTGGCCGTCACCATCAGCCACGCGCGGCGCCTGCTGCCCCTGTCAGCCGTGTCCCTGCTGGCGGTCCTGGTCGCGGGGCTGCTCTACGAATGGCGCCCGCGACTGGCGATTGTCGCGGGGGTGGTCCTGTTTGCCGCAGGAATCTTCCTTTGCCAGCGCTGGAGCGCGACGGCCAGTCCGGGTCGTCGGGATGTGCGCGAGCTGGCAACTGCCCGGCTCTGCCCTTCCGGAAGCGCGCGGGTGCTCTTCCACATCACACCCGGGCGGCAGGTGACGCCCCTGGAAAGCTCCGGGGACTGGGTGCGGGTGGATGCCGACGGCCGGCGCGGCTGGATTCCGGCCCGCGCGATGGGAGATATCCGGCCGTGAGAAAGATGCTGCGCCGCGGCGTGCGTGCCAGGTGGCGGGCAGATGCCGAATATGCGCGAGGCCCGTGGCAGCCCGTGCGCGGAGCGCCCGGGCCACCTTTTCACCCGTGCGTAGCTAACCCCGTCAACTCTACCATGCGCCCCACCCCGTACAGGTTGATTCATGTTGCCACGCGGCCGGGGGGTGCCTATCATCCGTCGTTTAAGGACGCCTGTGCACATGTTTGACTGGAAAACCCTCTTGAGCCCGGATGCCGGCCCTGCCGTGCAGTTTATCAAGTATGCACTCTGCGGCGGGGTCGCCACAGCCACGCACATCCTGATCTTTCACCTGGTCGGATGGAAGCTGTTCCCCTGCCTGCAGCCGAACGACCCCTTTGTCAGGCACCTGCGCCTGTCGGTTCCGGCCATTGACCTCCACCGGCGGGCGCGAAACTCGATGATCACCAATGTCATCGGGTTCCTGTTCTCGAATTCGGTGGCGTACCTGCTCAATATCCTCTTCGTGTTCAAGTCCGGACGCCACCACTGGATGGTGGAGTTCGCGCTGTTCTACGCCGTCTCGGCTGTGAGCCTGGTGATCGGCACATCCCTGATGGGCTGGCTGATCCGCCGCTTCGGGATGCTGACCACCGTCGCCTTTGGCAGCAACATCGTCATGGCGCTGCTGATCAACTTCGCCATGCGCAAGTTCGTGATCTTCAACTAGGAGACTGTCGGCAGAAGGCACTGGACCGATCCGAGGCCTAAGACCGACAGTCTCCTAGGAGATTTCCTGCAGCGTGTACCGCCGCTCGCCCATGCCCAGCTCCGCCAGGAACTCCACCACCGCGTGCGGGTCCTTGCCGTGCACGCGCTCGAACAGGTGCCCCTTGTGGCCGAGCTTCCAGTTCGGCGGGAGCGCGCCCGCGATCAGGTTCTCGGCGCGGATCAGGTCCAGCGTGGCCTGCTCGATGGAGACGATGTCGCGGCCGGCCAGGATGCCGATGTCCGGCACCAGGCTGGCGGTGGTCATGCCCCAGCAGTCGCAGAAGATCGCGATGTTCATCAGCATGTTGATGAAGACGCAGCTTTCGATCGGGAAGTTCTCCAGCACGGCCTTGGTGGTCAGGGCCATGCCGCGCTGGAAGTCGCGGTAGCGCCCGCCCATCATGGTCAGCGCCTTCTGCGGGCAGATCAGCACGCAGTGCTGGCAGTATTTGCAGTTGTGGTAGAAGACATCCAGCTTGGACTCATTCCCCTCGTCCAGGGTGATGGCCTCGTTCGGACAGTTCTCCACGCACTTCCGGCAGCGCGTGCAGGCCTTCGGGTTCCAGTCCAGGCCGCCTTCCAGCGCGTGCAGCGCCCGGCGGGAGCGCTGCGTCACGCACCCCATCGAGAGGTTCTTGGATGCGGCGCCGAAGCCGCAGGCGCCGTGCCCCTTGACGTGCGAGAAGTCGATCAGCGCCTCGGCCGCCAGAATCTCCCCTCCGATCTCCACTTCGCGGAACTCACCGAACTCCGGGGAAACGGTGCGCATCTCAAAGTACCGGTCCGACTGGCCGGAGAGCGGCACCAGCGGGCAGCCGACGGTTTCCGGCGTATAGCCGCGCTCCACAGCGTCACGGACGGCGCCGGGCGAATCGGTGATGAAGACCGACTTGGCCCCGGCCGCGCGGAGCTTCTCCACCAGCTTGCGCGTAAAGAACGGGTGAATGGTGGTGAACCCCATGCCGCCGCCGAGATGCATCTTGATGCAGGTGCGTTTTCCCTTCACGGCGGTTGCCAGCTCCAGTCCGTCCAGCAGCCGCATCCATTTTGCACCGATGGAGTTGGATGGCTCGAGGTTTTTGCCGGCATACGCTGCGAACAACAGGTTGGACATGCGGATCGCTCCTATTTTTTCAGGTCGTTCAAGAAATTGCCCAGGGCGCCGACTGCGGCCTTCTTGCCGGCGTCGCGGATCAGCCGCCTGACCTCGGCGTCGACGGCCTTGCGGTCAAAGGCCGGTGAGCCGATGGTGCCGGTAATGGGCACGCGGATGGTTTCTCCCTCCAGATATTTGGCCAGCTCCTTGCCGACCAGCCCCCGGGAGAGCGTGGCCACGGCTGTGTAAGCCAGCGAGCCATTCACGCCCACGCTGCCCGACAGCGTGACCTTGCTGCCAGCCACGTTGAGAACCAGGTCGGAGGGCTTGACGCGGCCGTTGCGGCATTCCGCCGTCAGGTCATATTGCGCGACCGTGATCTCCTTGCCGCTGTGGCCGGACAAATCCAGAATCGTGGCAAGGGCCCCAGCCGGAGCCAGCCGCAGATTGCGCAGGGTCAGCGCGGAAGTGAACGTCATGTCGTTCGTCAGCGTCGGTCCCATCGGGATCCGGCACTCCTGCAGCGTCAGGTCGACCGAGCCGCCCAGCACGGAGCTGCCATGCAGCAGCGGCAGCATCAGCGCCAGCCCCTGGTCCAGCATCTCCTGCGTAAGCGGCACATTCTGCAGCACCCGCGTCCTGGCCGGAAACGACAGCACCATGGGTGTGCGCGTGACTTCCAGCATGGGCGTGAAGACCAACTTTCCCTGGCCTACCGCCGGCTGGTAATCCACGCGCAGCATGCCGTTGGCCAGCGTCGCGCCCAGGTCGGAGGCACCCGCGGTCAGGCCGAACGCACTGGCCGACTCAAGGTATACCGCCGCACTGGCTTTGCCGTAGGAAGCGATGGTGCGCCCCCCGCCAGCGTCCAGTGGTCCGCTGATGGCAAACGGCCGCAGCTTGTGCCCGGCGACAACCGGATATTGCAGGCCGCGGGCACGCAGCAGCTTGTTGACACTGCCGAAGTCCACGCCGAGGGTTCCGCTCACATCCAGCAGCGGCCGGGTTTGCAGCGCCTCCACGGTTCCCTTCGTCTCCGCGTCCAGCAGCGTCGACTTGAGCGACAGGACCTCCAGCGTCAGGCTCCGGGCATCGTCCGGCAGCGCCGCCTTGATCGACATCTCGGCATGCGGCTCGACAAACGGGGTGCCGTTGGTGGTGGCCAGGCGAAACGCATCCAGCGCCGCGCTGCAGGTGACGGACGCGCCCTGCCGGTCGCTGACGCCCTGGCCCTGGAAGGTCAGCCGGCCTTCCAGCTGCGGCGGCGGGCCGGATTTGCCGGCTCGCAGCCACCCGGACAGCACGGCCAGATCCACCCCGCCGGTCACGCCACCCTTCACGGCCATCGCCTGGCCGGCATACGGCAGCTGCACCTGCAGCTCCGGCACGTCCAGCGTGACGAGGCGCGCCGCCAGATGCGTGTCGAACAGCCGCAGGGAGCGCTTCGCCGTGTCCGCATCGAGGGACATCCGCAGACGCACGTCATCCTCGCGCACATCCCATGCCGTGGTGAGCAGCCGCATCTCCTGCAACACCGTGTTGATGCGCACCTTGGCCTGGCCGCCGGCCATGGCCGCGGAAATCGCAGCCACCAGCTTGCCGCCCACGGCGGCATCCGCCGGCAGTTGCGGCATGAACGGGCCGGCCACACGCCGCGCGGCCGCAAGATCAACCTCCGCCTTGAACTGGCCGTCCACCAGCACCGGCGGCTGATTGCTGGCCGCGGCCACAAACCGGGCCGCCGAGCCGCTGATGACCCCCGCGTCGCTGTCGAACGTCACCTGAATATCGCTCACGTCCGGCAGCGGCCTGTTGTTGATGAGCGGTGCCCGGCCGGAGACCTTCAGCGTCCCCCGGTTGAGCGCCAGCATTCGCCCGGCGCCCATCTCGGCGCGCACCCCCGCGGCCGTGGCCGCGAGATCCAGCACCATTCGCCCGCCTTCGGTGCGGGTCTTGAGCTCCGCGTCGAGCACGCCGGACATGGCCGGGCAGTTCGTCAGCACGCGCCGGAAATCCTTGGTAAACGCGGACAGGTCCATCCCGACACGCAGCGCGGCGCTGTCGATGCGCCCCTTGCCGGTGACGCGCATGAACGGCATGTCAACCAGCAGTTCACGCACCTCAAATGGCTGCTCGTATGGCAGGATGAGGTTGACCCGCGCGGTCGGTGCCGGCTGCAGCACAAACAGCTCCGCACCGGAGCGCAGCGCCAGGTTGCTGGTGACAAGGCCAACCTTGATCTCCAGCGCCTCGGTCGTGCCGGCCAGCGCGGCGTCCACGCGCAGGTGTCCGCGCTCCACGCGGAAATCATCGCGCAGCCCCAGCAGGCTGCCGAAATCGCGCGCCAGCGACTGCAGGTCTGCCTCGGCCCGAGCCTCCACGCTGCCGGTGCGCCGGCCGCCGGCGTCTGGCGTCACCGCGAACTGCCCGTCAGCCTGCATCGCCACCCAGGGCGAAGCGCAGGAAAACTGCCCGATCTTCAGGCGGCCGTCGGCATAGTCCAGATCCGCCAGCACACGGATGTCGCCCGGCGGCGAGACCGGCCGGCCCGGCGGCTCAATCGAAAGCTTGGCCACGGCCAAATCCGCCTTCAGCTGCGCCGCCTCGCGCCCGCGGTACGCGAGGTCGATCGTGCCGTCAGCCACGCCGCCGCGCATCCACGGCTGTCCGGTCATCGCCTCCAGCAACGGGCGAAATCCCTGCAGGTCCAGCTGCTTCACGCCAAACCGCAGATGTTCCGGCGAAGGCGTGCCGCCGGACACAAAATACTCCATGCGCGGCAGGCTTCCTTCGATTGAAACAACCCCCGCGTCCTCCTTCCAGGGAACAAAGGCGGCGAACTTCAAGGTGACGGGATCGCGAACGGATTTGATGTCCGTAGCGAGGCGGACATGCTCCAGAGCAAACGGCGCAGCGCCGTTGCCAATGACTTCGATCCGTCCGCCCTGCACAACCAGATTGACGGCCAGGTCCGCCACGGGCAGCGCCACCGGCCTGGCCGCAGCACGGACGGCAGGTGCGACCGGCGGTGGTTCATCAGGTGGCGCATGGTCCGGCAGTTGCACGGTCACCTGCGGTGCGTCCACCGTAAGGGTTCCGAGGTTCACACGGCCGACCGGGAGCATGCCGAACAGGCCGCCCGAGGAGGTAATCCTGAGCACCTGCACGTCGGCGTGATGCGCGGCATCCTGGAATTTGAACCCGGAGACCGACATGCCGCCAAACCAGCGCAGCGACCAGTCCTCCACGGCAAGCGACGCCGGCGCAAGCCGGGCATTGACCTTGTCCAGGATCAGCCTCCGGCAGGGCGAAAGCGAAAGCAGGCGCGGCAGCAGGCCGGCAAGCAGCAGCAGAATGAACGCGAGGCAGAGGAGCACGCGCGGCCAGATGCGGGGGCCGGCGCGTCTGGGGCGGGCCGCGGCGCTCTCTTTGAGCGGGTCGTCATCGTCCAGCCGCGGGTCAGCGTCTTCGTCATGGCCCCGATCATGGACTCCTCGCTTCATAGCCTCAGCTCCTGGGCCCTTTCGGGCGCAGACACAGCGTACCACACTCGGACGGGTCAATCTACGGGGTAAGGTCAGCCCCGAAACCGCGAGCGTTCAGCGGGAGACTGGGGGCAATTCCCTGGCAAGATCATAGCAGCGTACGCCCTTCACCGTGCGGATGTAAACCCGCGTGCCGGCCAGGGCCGGAGAGGTGCAGCGCAGCGCATCGACCTTTTTGCAGCCGAGCAGCCTGCCGGATGCCGCATCGAACAGAAACAGCCGTCCGTCTGACCCCAGCGACACCAGCTTGCCGTCCGCCACGACCGGCGAGGCAAACTGTTCGGCCGTGCCAGGAACCTGCCAGACCACGGCCCCTGTACCCAGATCGACGCACGTGGCCTGCGCTTCGGACGTCGTGTACCCTTTGCCATCTGCGACGGCCGCACTGGCGCCGCGCGAGCCCGCGTTTCGGATGCTGGCCACAAGGACGGCACCGGTGGTCGACAGCCTGTACACCAGCAGACCGCTGCCGCTCTGCACGGCGAGGGCATCACCCAGAACCGCCGGCGTGCTGCTATCCCCTCCCGGAACGCTCCAGGCCACTGTGCCGTCCGCGGCGTTCACGCACACCAGGCGCCCCCCGCCGGCGATGACATGCTCCGCGCCGGAGCCCTTCCAGAAAGCTGCAGAGGCATTGTCGTTATTCGCAGCCTTCTGCGTCCAGAGAACCGCGCCGGTCGCCGGGTCAAGCGCGGTCAGCGGACCCGCCTGGACAAACAACCGGTCGCCGTCGATGACAAAGGATGAGCTGACGACGCGGCGCGCCACCGCGTTAGTCCACAGCAGCCCGCCGGTGCGCGCGTCGAAGCCGTACGCCATGCCTCCGCTGCCCATCACGTACACGCGGCCCCGGCTGACGCAGGGCGTGCTGGATGCGCCCCAGTCGCTCACGCGCCCCGGATAGGCCTGCTTCCACAGCAGGCGTCCATCCACCGCGTCAAGGCACAGCAGCACATCTTCCATGCTGCTCGTCCGTTTGGGAATCAGCTGATCGATTCGCCTGGCAAGCGTATTGGTGATGCCTGCCTCTTTGAACCAGGCATCCAGCGCCTCCGGACTGGGCCATGTGCGGTCGACGATTTGCGTGACACAGCGCAGCCCATCCACCGGGAACGCCGCGTCGCCGCGGCTGATGCGATCCTCGGCAAACCGCGCGAAGACCACCTGCTGCGTCACCGCGGCATGCGCTGCCACCCACTCCTTTGCCCACTTCCCGACGTCGGCACCACTCAGCGCCCGGCGTTCCGGCGACGCACGGGCCGCTTCAATCTCCGACAGGGCCGCATCGGATAACGCGGGCGGCACCAGGCCGAGCTGTGCGGCCTGCCCTGCGGTCAGCAGGCGCACGGAAAGGTTTGTCCACGTGCGCCAGGAGCAGAACAGGTAGACGCGGCCATCCGCCACGACCGGGCTGCCGAACCCGCCCTCCGTGTCGCCCGGAATCGGCGCACTTTCCCAGACCGCCTTCCAGGTGTTGCTCGGCAGGCTGTCGGTCAGCGCGCCGCTCTGCAATTGCGCGCCGCTCTGCAGCGGTCCGCGCCACGCAGGCCAGTCGCCATCCGCCACAGCATGAAAAACGCAGACCGAGGCCGCAGCAAGTAAAGACAGGAGTCGCATAAACAGATCCTTTCGTACTAGCAGCTTGTCGGATTTAGCGCCGTACCTTCACAAGTTTTGTGCCGACCAACCTGCTAGTTTTGGGGACGCAACCGCCAAGCACCGGAAAACAGTGTAATACGCAACCAAAAGAGCAGCCGGAACAATCTTTCTGTCTGTAATTGAGTTTTCGCAACCCGCGGGCAGCGGGTTGCACAACTAGGAGACTGTCGGCAGAAAGCCCTGGACCGATCCGAGGCCTAAATCCGACTGTCTCCTAGGCAAACCCGGCGACAAGATTTTTCCGCCAGCCATGGGAAAGCGGATGGCTGGCGGCAGCATTTTCAGAGAGCTGCTCCACATAAGTTTCGGCATCGGACCGCGAAGCCACCAGCGCCGGGTGAATGCTCTGCGCGGCGCAGGCGACGCGGATGTGCTCCAGCAGAAGGTCCGTCCGGGGCTTGCGCGTGCGCCGCGACGGGAAATCGGCCCGGGGCGGTTGCGGACAATCCGCGTCCGGCACGGCACGCCCGCGCGTTACGGCAGCCAGCAGGCTGGCGCGCACAGGCTCCGGCATGTTGCGCGGCAGGTCCGGCACGCTGGCGAGAGAAGGGAGATCGACCGGCGCAGCGCGTGCGATCGCCACCAGCGCATCGTCCGGCAGCACGTGACCGCGCGGCCAGTCGCGCTGCCGCGCCTCCAACTCCCGCCAGGCAGCCGCTTCCCGGAGGATCGACAGCTGGCGCGCGTGAAGGCGGGCCGTTCCTTTGACCCGCAAGTACATCCCCTGCGGATCTCGATCCTGGAGCGCGGACGGATCCTCGAGACGCGCCATCTCTTCCTGCAGCCACGCGCGCACCGATTCGCCGGCGCAGCGCCCCAGCAGGTGCTCGCGCAGCGGCAGCAGGTGCAGCACATCCTCGGCCGCATACCGCAACTGGCCCGGGCTGAGCGGGCGGCGCAGCCAGTCGGAACGGGTCTCGGCCTTGCACAGCTCGACGCCCAGCATCTGTTGCAGCAGGGCCTGCAGCGAGCAGGTCGGGTCGAAATTGGCAAACCCCGCCGCGAGGCGCGTATCGAATATCTGCCGCGGCAGGGTGCCGGTGGCGCGGGCGAGGATGCCCAGGTCCTGCGGCGCGTCGTGCAGCACCTTGGTGACGGACAAAGAGGCCATCACCGGCCCGAGCGCCGCGAGGTCCGGAAGACGCACGGCGTCGACCAGCCAGCAGGAGTTGTCGCGGGTCGCCAGTTGCACCAGGCCGAGGACCGGATAAAAGGTGCGCTCCCAGAAGAACTCCGTGTCCACGGCCACGGCATCCGCCTGCAGCAACTGCGCTGCCGCGGCTTCCAGCTCCGCGGCGTCCGTGATGAGCTTCGCTCCAGAATTCGGGTCCTTGTGTGTAGACGCTGCCAATTGCATTCGTGGATCATCAGGGCTTGCCTGCCCGATGTCAATGCCGTGGATCGGTCCAGTGGATCGGGCAGGAAATCTGCGGCGTTTTACGCAGGTTTAATTCGGGAATGGCGTACGGTCAGAATTCGGTCGGCAACACCCACTGCGCGCGGTATCTCGCGCGGCGAGCCCCGTCCCCCCGACGGTATTCCTTTTCGGGGGGGTCGCCAGGATGGGGGGTTCGGGGCGGAAGGGGCGGCGGGGGGGTGCGGGGTTTTGCCGGAGTGTGCCACAGGAGGCGTTCCGGACTGGCCGCTGCGGGTGGCGTTGTTGCTGGAAAAGCAAATGATTGCGTAGGTTTTTACACCTTCAGACTTCCTGATCTCGCCAAAGAATGACTTGGCACTTTTAGGGGGCGTT
>JBAWXQ010000013.1:0-29117 GCA_037144015.1 bacterium | reverse complement strand
TTCTGCCGACAGTCTCCTAGTTGGGGGGATACAACCGCCAAGCGACAGCCAACAAAGTGGCAGCGGCGTCCCGCCGCTGCTCTCGGGGTCAACTTCGCCGCGGCGAGACGCCGCGGCCACTTTGACGGCATTGACCAAATATTTGACTGGCCCGAGGCGGGCGTATCTGCTTGAATGCTTTGATCTTCCGGCTGTGCTTTAGGAACGGGGCATCATGGCACGTGTGACTGGCAAATTCCCGCGGGGGCGATGGAGCTTGTGCGGGCTTGGCGTCCTGGTTTGTCTCGGCCTGCTGCTGCCCGCGCTGGCCGGCGCGCAGGGCGCGGGCAGCGCCAGCACCGGGCCGCAGGCCTCGGTGCGCGAAATCCGCGAGAAGGCCTACCGCTGTTTTGCGGCGGGCGAGTTTGACGCCGCCATCCCCGAGTTCGAGCAGCTCATCCAGATCTTCACGGACACCAAGGACAACACGATCAAGATGGGGCTGGAGCAGGCCTACTACAACGTCGGGCTCTGCTATTTTTTCACCGCCAACTTCCCGGCCTCCGAAAAGGCCTTCCTCAACTACGTCAAGAAGTACCCGCACTCGGCGCACACCTCCGAGGCCTATGTCTACATTGCCGACTGCAAGCGCCTGGCGGGCAAGGGGGATGAGGCCATCAAGGCCTACTACGATGCGCTCAAGCGCTACGAGTTCGGCGCGGACATCCGCACCGACGTCTACTATTCCATCGCCCAGTGCCACCTGGTGAAGGATGACTGGGGCGCGGCGCGGGGGCCGCTTTACAAGGCCTTCCGCTGGGCCCCGGACAGCCTGCGCCGCAACCGCGCCGCCACCTATCTGGCCACCGCCTACCTCAAGACGCTGAACCTGGAGAAGATCTACCCGATGGTGCCGTTCCTGCTGCAGCGCGATTCGCTGGCGGCGCGCTCGATCGCCTTCAACATGGCGGCGCTGGGCGCCGGCGACGCGCTGTTCGCGGAGGAGCGCTACCGCGAGGCGTTCTGGGTGCACCGGCTGGTCTATCCGCACGACGAGGTGCTCGTGCGCACGGAGGCCTTCCTCGAGTTCCTGCAGAAGCGCGTGGAGTTGGAGAAGCGCGACCTGACCGATCCGCGGCGGCTGATGCGGCTGCAGGAGTGGGTCGGCGAGACCGAGGCGGAGATCAAGGCGATGGCCGAGCTTGAGAACTACGACGCCGAGCTCGAGTACCGCATCGCCCGCGGCTACATGGAGGCCATGCGCTACCGCGAGGCGCGCGAGCTGTTCCTGCACCTGAGCGTGGTGGGGGGGAAGGAAAAGGCGGAGGAGTCGCTCTACCTGGCGTTTGCCTGCTCGTCGCGCCTGCTGCCCTGGGCGCGCGCCTACGAAGTCGGCCGGCAGTACATGGAAAAATATCCCGGCGGCCAGTGGTACGACGAGTTGACGCTGATGATGGGGCAGATGTACGCCAAAGAGCAGAACTGGGCCGAGGTCATCCGGCACCTCGGCGGGGTGCTGCAGAACCGCCCCAATCACCAGTCTGCGGCCGAATGCCTGTTTCTGACCGGGTACGCCCACTTCATGGAGGAGCAGTTTGACCTGTCCGTGGCCAGGTTCCGCGACCTGCGCAAGCGCTTTCCTGGAACCGAGCTGCTGTCCGGCGCGATCTACTGGACCGCCATGTCCCTGATGTTCAACAGCAACTACGAGGAGGCGGCCAAGGAGTTCGACGAGATGCTGTCGCACCACCCGGAGGCCATGTACGTCGAGGACGCCTCGTTCCGGCGCGCCATCTGCAACTACGCCACCGGGCAGTTCGACGCCGCGGAAGGGCGTCTGGCCGCGTTCATCCAGGCGCACCCGGAGAGCAAGCTGGCGGCCGAGGCGTGGATGACCCGCGGCGACATCGCCGGCGCGCAGGCCCGGGTGGACGACGCCGTGCGCCACTACCAGCGGGCCACGGAGTTCAAGGACGACGTGATCAACATCGAGCACTACAACCACTGCGCCTTCCAGGCGGGGCAGATCCTGTGGGACGCCAAGAAGTTCAAGGACGCCGCCGCCCACTACCGGCGCTACATCGAGCGCAACCGCCCGGACTCGAACATCCCGCTGGCGGTCTACTGGATCGGCCGCACGCTGGTCGAGACCGGGGAGCCGGTCGGCGCCGCGCGCTACTACAAGGATGCCGTGCTCAAGTACGGCGCCGACCGCAAGCAGATCGGCGTGGACATGATCCTCGATGAGTGGGTGGCCACGACCCACCGGCTGCCGGCCGACCAGGCGCGCGGCGCATGGAACGAGCTGCAGCAGTCGCTCCGGACGGCGCGCAGCGCCAACGACCAGGTGGGCACGCTGCGCCTCACGCGCGTGCTGATGTTCCATCCCGACATCAAGCCGCTGGAGCGCGAGCAGGCGCTCGACAAGCTGCTGCAGCCGGAGAATATCACCAACGCCAGCCCGGCCGTGCTGGAAAGCATGCTCGACGGCGCCATCCAGCGCCACCAGACCAACCTGGCTGTGGCCGTCGCCCAGAACATCATCGCCGAGTTCACCGAGACCGACTATGCGCTCAATGCGCGCCTGTTCCTGGCGCGCAACAACATCGAGCTCCTGCGCACGGCGCCGGCCGAGAAGGTGAAGACGCTGCGCGACGAGGCCATCAAGCACCTCGACGTGATCCGGACGGTTTTCGCCAGCAACGAGGAGGCGGCGCAGGCGCTGATGCTGCTGGGCCGCCTCTACCGCGAGGACAACAAGCTCGACGATGCCGACAAGTGCTACGAGTCGGTGCTCTCCGTCCGGACCTGGGGCAGGTTCTGGCCGGAGGCGCTGTACGGCCGCGGCCTGTGCGCCGAGGCGCGCCGGGAGCCGGCCGCCCTGACCAAGGCCACGGCCTATTACGAGCGCATCTACGTGATGTACGGAAAGTACCGGGACTGGACCGCCAAGGCGTATCTGCGCCGCGCCGAGTGCCTGCACCGCGCCTACTTTGACGAAAAGGCCCGGGAGACCATCCAGGAGATGCTCAAGGCGGACGACCTGGCGCAGTATCCCGAGTACGGGCAGGCCAGACAGTTTCTGGCAAAACTGACGGGCGGGGAGTCCGCAGACAAATGAAGACGCTGGCCTCCAGGCAGACAGTTCGAATGACCGGTGCGCAGGCCGTCGCGCTGGTGCTGGCGTGCGCCGCGGCGGTATCGGATGCGTTCGCGCAGGCCGCGCCGCGCCCCGCGGCTGCCGCGTCGCCGGCGCCGGAGGCCGTTTTTTCCACGCCGCCGCTGAAGGTGCGGATCTGGCGGGACAAGGAGAACCTGGAGGTGACGCTGGTGGGGCGCACCGAGGACGACATTGTAGTCGCGGGCGGCGTGCCCAACGCGCCCGGCGGCAGGATTGCCTATGCCGGCATCCTCCGCGCCCAGTTTGAAATGGAATATGACCGCTACGAGGTTGCCAAGGCCGTGCGCCTGAACGACTGGCCCTCGGCGGTGCGGATCCTGCTGCCGGTAGTCAAGCCGGTGCTCCCCTATCTCGCCATACCGGAAAACAACGCCGCCGAGCTGGCGCTGGAGCTGGGCACCTACATGATGCGCGCCGCCGCGCGCACCGCGCGCACCGCCGGCGAGGACGCCACCCGGCGCGACCTGGCGCAGAAGCAGTACGAGGCCGCCTACGAAATTCTCAAGGATTGCGCCCGCGCGCAATGGTCGAGCGTGGGGCAGGTCGGCGTGCTCAAGGGGTGCCGCTGCCTGCTGGCCATGAGCAAGGTCAAGACCGCGCAGTTCCATGTGAACCAGATGTCGGAGCCCATGCCGGGGGACGCCGCCTTCGGCCATTACTGGCTCATCCGGGGCGAGCTGGAGTTTCGCGCCGGTCGCCACCGCGAGGCCATGGACGCCGTGCTGAAGTCCGTCTGCTTCGAGAACAAGGACGTGGAGACCTTCCCGGACGCGCTGCTGCTCTCCGCGCGCGGCTACGAGGAGCTTCTCGATCCCTACCGGGCGCGCGATGTCTACTACGAGGTCGCCCGGCTCTTTCCGCGCACCGACTGGAGCGCCGGGGCGCTGGAGCGGCTCAAGTTGATCATGGCGAACGGGCTGACCCGGGAGAAGGAGAAGTCGGCCATCGAGAACGTGTTTTTCAAGACTTCGGACGACATGAACAAGCTGGTCGATCAGCTCCTGAAGGACGCAGAGAAACCGCCTGTGGCGGCCGAGGAGGAGGAGCCGGATGTCACGCCGTCCGCCGTGACGGATAAGCCGGGGGCCCGGAAGGATGCCGGAGCCGCCGCAGCCGAAGGGCCGGATGATCCGCCGGCCGCCGAGCCGCCGCCGGCTGCGCCAGCGGCCCAGCCGGCGCCGGCGGTTGCGCCGGCCCAGGCAAAAACGCCGCCGTCCACCCGGCCGCCGGCCAAGCCGAAGACCGGCGCGGGATCAACGGCAAAGTGATTGGACGAGGCAACAATCTCGTAAGTGCGCCCTGGCCGCGGGCAGTCGTGGCTGCGGCGATGTGTAGGAAAAAGAAGATGGGGAATCGTGGTATGAGCAAATCGATGCGCTTCAGCCTGATGATCATGTTTATCGTGGCAGGCATGGCCTTTTGCGTTATGGCCCAGACGGCGGCGCCGGCGGCGTCCACGGGATTGCGGGAGGAGAACCAGGTCACGCTCATCCACCTGATCAAATCCGGTGGCTGGGCCATGTGGCCGCTGGGCGCCTGCTCGTTCGCCACGGTCAGCCTGGCCCTGCTCAACCTCCAGCGCGTGCAGCGGGGCAAGATGGTCCCGGAGGCGCTGGTCGCCCAGATCAAGAGCGCCGCCGCCTCCGGCGACGTGCAGCAGGTCTGGAACGCGACCACCGCCACCGACACTTTCTTTACGCGCGGCCTGATGGCGGGGCTGCGGCAGTATCGCAGCGAGGATCCGCTCGGCTCGCGGAAGAAGATGGAGGAGTCCATCTCCGAGACCGTCGGCCGCGAGGAGACGAAGTATGCGTTCTATGTCAACTTCCTGGCGCTGCTCACCACGATGTCGCCGATGTGGGGGCTGCTGGGCACGGTCAGCGGCATGATCGGCGCCTTCTCGAAGATCGGCGGCGGCGGCATGGGCAAGCCCGAGATGCTCGCCAAGAACATCTCCGAGGCGCTGGTCTGCACGGCCACCGGACTGCTGATCGCCATCGCCGCCATGGGGTTCTATTTCCTGTACCGCAACATCCTCAACACGGTGGTCAAGGATGCGGAGAGCGGCTACAGCGAGATTCTCGACGTGATGATGGGGCAGGGGAACGCCTCGTTTGGCGAACCGGCGGCCGCGGGAACGCCGTCGGCCGAGATGGGCGCTGGAAGCAAGTTCTAGGTTTTCCCTGCTGTCCCGCGGCGAAGGCCGACAGGCTCCTGACATGAAAGTCAAAAAATCACACGAGATCGAGGACGCGCGCGTGGAGCTGGTCCCGCTCATCGACTGCGTGTTCCTGCTGCTGATCTTCTTCATGTGCGCCGCCACGATGACCAAGGTGGACGCGCCCACGGAGGTGAGCCTGCCCATCGCCTCGAACGGCGCCGAGCAGAAGGACCCGAGCCGGCGCGGCACGGTGAACGTCGTGCCGATCGGAGGACGGGCGCCGAGCGGCGAATTCTCGACCGAGGAGAAACCGTTCCTGGTGTTTGGCCAGCTCGTCAGCGACGAGGGGCTGGAGCTGACGATGAAGGAGCACCTGAAGACCGAGCCGAACATGCGCCTCTATCTGCGCGCCGACCGCACGGTGAAGTTCCAGCTGGTCAAGCGCGCCATGACCGCCTGCGCGGCCGCCGGCGTGGCCGACGTGATTTTTGCGACCTACGAGCACGACCTGTACATGAAGGACCAGAAGAAATGAAAGTCGGCAGCGGCTCGCATGTGAAGAACGCGGAGATCGATCTGGTGCCCATGATCGATACCGTGATGTTCATGCTCATCTTCTTCATGCTGACCACGCGGCTCGGGCAAAAGGAGGTGGACCTGGGGATCACGCTTCCGGGCGCCATGTCCCAGTCCGGCCCGGTGGACATGCCCGACGAGCAGGTCATCGAGGTGGACTCCAAGGGGATCGTATCCCTGAACGGCCGCATGTTCGAGGGGCGGGATCTACCGGACCTGGTCAAGACCCTCGTGCGCTACCGCCTGGCCTCCGAAGGGGCGAAATCAAAGTGCCTGATCACCATCATGGCCGACAACGGCGTGGATTACGAGCGCGTGGTGGACGTCATGAACGCCTGCTCCGGTGCCGGCATCAAGGATGTCACCTTCGGCGGCGGTTCGAGCTAGGGTGGTTGCGCAGCGGGGGAAACCGACTATGAAATGGCTGCCAAACCTTTTTTCGCGACGCGCCAGGACCGCGAGCCTGTCCAGCGCGGTCGGGCGCAGCTTCTTCGCGAGCTTTGCCCTGCATGGCCTGCTGCTGCTGGTGGCGGCGTACTTTGTGATCAGCCACATCTTCTACAACAAGGAGTCGACCTTCACCGGCCAGCCGCCGCCATCCAAGAACTACGAGCCGCGCAAGATCGAGCTCAAGGTCAAGGTCACGCGGCAGCAGCGCAGCTCCAGCCGACCCTCGATGGCGCCGCGCCTCGTGGCGGCCCGGGAGTCCACCCACCTGGCGCTGCCGGAGATCAAGATCGACTCGAAGCTCGTGACCACCACGTTCCAGCCCAAGTTCAAGGCGGTCACCGGCCGCGGCCTGGGCGCGGGGCTTGGCACCGGCTACGGCACGTCGGGTTTTGGCGAGGGCGTCTCGTCCGTCAACTTCTTCGGCATCCAGGCCAAGGGGGAGCGCATCGCCATTCTGGTGGATGTCTCGATCAGCATGGTCGAGACGGAGAAGGGCGGCGTGGCCGGGTACATGCGCGTGAAGGAGCGCGTCAACGACGTGGTTTCGTCGCTCAAGGACGGCACGCTGTTCAACGTGATTGCCTTTGCGGATGGCTGCTCCACGATGGAATCAAAAATGGTTTTTGCCAGCAACGAAACCCGCAAGAAAGCACGCCTGTTTCTGCAGCCGCTCAACGCGGAGGGAAACCTCGGCCTCGATGCCGGAAACTTCTCCGGCGGCGGCGGCAAGCAGGCCGCAGGAGGCACGACGCGTCTGGACCTGGCGCTTGCGGCCGCCATGCGCGACGGCGCCGACACCATTCTGATCATTACCGACGGCCTGCCCGTGGTGAAGAAAATCATGGACCCGGCCGCCATGCAGTCCCAACAGGCCATGGTGGCCCAGTGGCAGCAGCAGAACGCCGGCGCCATCGCTGCAGCCCAGCAGCAGGTTGCCGAATACCAGCAGGCCGCGGCCGCCATGCCGGCGAGGCAGGTGTGGGTGCCGCCGACGCCAGCGCGCGCGCCGTCCTCGGCGCCGTCCGGGCCGCTGCGCGAAGGGGCGCCGCCGCCGCGTGCAGACCCCGGTGCTCCGGCGCAGCCCGGCCACTGGATCACGGTGCATGATCCGCCGCCCCACGCCGGGGGTGCGCCGGCCATGCCGCAGCCTCCGGCCCTGCCGCCGCCCGGCAACTGGAAGCTTTCCGATTTTGTCGAGCACGTCACCCTGCTGTACGACAGCGTCTACAAGCCCAAGGGGCTTAAGATGCCGCAGGTCAGCTGCATCGGCTACCAGATCGACAAGGACGGCGGCGCGTTCATGAACGAGCTTTCCCGCCAGTACAAAGGCCAGTACCGTCTGGTGCGCAAAATGAAGTAGCGCGGCCGGATTTCCGTTCCGGAAATCCCGGTCTCTTTCTGCGTCCCGGCTACGGCAGGCCCGTAGCTGAAGGTTTCAGTGCAATGAACCTGTCATGTCCCTGCGAAGCGTTTGGGTTCCTCGGTCCGGCCTCGGACTGGGTGACCTATGGGCTGCTGCGCCTTGCCCCGGACAGCCATCTCGGCGCGGCCGTGCGTTTTTTTGTGTTTGAGGTGCCGAAGGTCCTGCTGTTGCTGACCTTTGTGGTGTTCGGCGTGGGGATCCTGCGGTCGTTCTTTACGCCGGAACGGACAAGGCGCTGGCTGGCGGGGAAGCGGGAGACGGCCGGCAACGTGCTGGGCGCGCTGCTGGGCGTGGCCACGCCGTTCTGCTCCTGCTCTGCCGTGCCGCTGTTCATCGGCTTTGTCACCTCCGGGGTGCCGCTCGGCGTGACGTTCTCGTTTCTGATCGCCGCGCCGCTGATCAATGAGATCGCGCTGGCGCTGCTGTGGGCGTCCTTCGGTTGGCGGGTGGCGCTGCTGTATGCCGGGACCGGCCTGGCGATTGCCATCGTGGCCGGGTGGACCATCGGCAGGCTGCGCCTGGAGAAATGGGTGGAGCCATGGGTCTACGAAACCCAAGTCGGGACAGCGGATGCGGACGAACGCCTGGCCTGGCGCGCGCGGCTGCGCTTCGGCCGCGACGCCGTGCGCGATATCGTCGGCAAGGTCTGGATCTACGTGGTGGTTGGCATTGCCGTGGGTGCGGGGATCCACGGGTATGTGCCGCAGGACTTTCTGGCATCCTTCATGGGGCGTGAGTCCTGGTGGTGTGTGCCGCTGGCCGTGCTGCTGGGGGTGCCGATGTACTCCAATGCGGCTGGAATTGTCCCCGTTGTGCAGGCCCTGCTGGGCAAGGGCGCGGCGCTGGGCACGGTGCTGGCCTTCATGATGGCCGTGATCGGCCTGTCGCTGCCCGAGGCGATCATCCTGCGCAAGGTGCTGACGCTGCGGCTGCTGCTTACGTTCTTCGGCGTCGTGGCGCTGGGGATCGTGATCGTGGGGTATGTGTTCAACGCCGTGATCGGGTGACGATGATTGCTGGCCTTCCGGTTCCCTTTATCCTGTTCGCGCTGGTGTTGGCCGGCGTGGCGGTGCTCCATCGCCGGACGTTCGAGGTGGCGGTCGCGGGCGCAGGGATCATCACGGCGTACCGGCTGCTCGCCACGCCATTCAGCCTGCCCCAGCACCTGCTCGGCGAATGGATGCTGCTGCTCAACCTGTTCGGCCTGCTGATGGGGTTTGCCCTGCTGGCGCGGCATTTCTCGGACTCGCACCTGCCCGCCGCACTGCCCCGCTGGCTGCCGTCCGGCTGGACGGGCGGGTTGCTGCTGCTGGTGGCCGTGTTCGTGCTCTCGGCCTTTCTGGACAACATTGCGGCGGCCCTGATCGGCGGGACCCTGGCCATGGTCGTCTTCCGTGGCCACGTGCATGTCGGGTTTCTGGCGGCAATCGTGGCCGCCAGCAACGCAGGCGGCGCCGGGAGCGTGCTGGGCGACACCACAACCACCATGCTGTGGCTCGGCGGCGTCTCGCCCCGCGATGTCCTGCATGCCTATGTCGGCGCCGGCGCGAGCCTGCTTTTCTTTGGCGTGGTGGCTGCCCGGCAGCAGCAGCGCCATCACCCGATTGTGCGCGGCAACGAGGCACCGTGCATCGATGGCGGCCGCCTGCTGATCGTGGCCGGAATTCTGGCCGGGGCAATCACGGCCAACATCCTCGTGGGTCTGCCGGCAGCCGGCGTCTGGCTGGCGATCCTGGCCGGGGCGATGTTCCGCAAAACACACTGGCACGAGCTGCGCCGGGCGCTCAAGGGGAGCCTCTTCCTCGTGGCACTGGTCTGGTGCGCGTCGCTGATGCCGGTCGAGTCGCTGCCTCCAGCAAGCGTGGGGAGCGCGTTCGCGCTGGGCGCCCTGTCCGCGGTGTTTGACAACATTCCGCTCACAAAGCTGATGCTCGACCAGGGCGGGTACGACTGGGGATTTGTGGCCTATGCGGTCGGGTTTGGCGGCTCGATGACCTGGTTCGGGTCATCGGCGGGCGTGGCGCTGACCAACCTGTTTCCACAGGGCCGGTCCGTCTGGGGGTGGCTGCGGCACGGATGGCATGTGCCGGTCGCCTACGTCCTGGGGTTTGCGGTGCTGTTCCTGCTGATGGGATGGCACCCGCATGCGCCGCACAGGCGCGGCGCGCCGCCGCCTGAAAGAGTTGCGCCCCAACAGGGTCTTCGGAATCCGACGAACGGGAAATGAACGGCCCGGCAGGGTCTGTGGCGCAGGTGCGCTTCCGGATCGCCAGCGAAGAAAACAGCCCTCCGCGCGCTATCCACATTCCCATCTCTCGTGCCCTGACATCTCGAATGAATATAGGCAGGACGCGTTGGCACGACGAAGAATGTCACTTATAGTCTATAGACGTAAAATCTGCATGGCCCGATGATTCTCGCGCTGTGAAGTGCCAGAAATCAAACATACTCACCCGATTCGGCCAAACGGTTCGAAAGCGCCGAATGGAGATGGACCTCTCCCAGGAGACCCTGGCCGAACGCGCCGATCTCCACCGCACCTACATCGCTGACATAGAACGCGGCGTGCGCAATGTCTCGCTGAAGAACATTGGCAAACTCGCTCGGGCTCTCGACCTGACAGTCTCTAAACTGTGCACGGGTATCGAGAAGGACGGTCGCCGATGAAAATCGTCCGCACCGATATCCTCCTCGACGCTGGCGCCGTGAGCAAATCAACCGAGTGGATCAACCACTATGATGAGATCTGCAAGGCCATTAAGGCCATCGACTGGCCACCCGGTTCAGGCACATTCACACTCTACGACGAACCTGGCAAGAAACGGGGAATGGGGAACGGCGTAACACCCATCAAGACGGCCTGCATGTCACGACTGAGAGATGAGTTCGGCTGGGAACTTGAGACGGGAATCAACGTCGGAACAGTGAAGTTAAAGGGCGGTGTTGACGCCACGTGCCCGATGGCCGGTAGGCTACTTGCTCTCGAATGGGAGACTGGAAATATTTCGTCCAGTCATCGCGCCCTCAACAAAATGTGCCTTGGGATGATCAAGGGAACACTGATCGGCGGAGTTCTGATTCTTCCGACACGGAAGATGTATCGGTACCTTACCGACAGGGTAGGAAACATTGACGAAGTCGAACCCTACTACCCCCTATGGAGTGCCATTCCGATAACGAAAGGCATTCTCGCGGTGATAGTCATCGAACACGATGCCGCAAGTCGGGATGTCCCGCGGATACCAAAAGGGACCGATGGACGGGCCCTGCAGTAACGGTCACGTCTTCTGCAGAAGAAGAATATACTCCCGGCGCATCGTGTTGGACATCCCCATGATCGAACGACTCAGTGTTCTCACAAGTTTCAACCCATGCGTCGCGGCCATTTCAGTCACCAACTCATGAAGCCCCGGCACCTCATCCGGTGCGACTCCTAGGACCTTGCTCAACTGGTTACTGTTCGTTCCCACGATGATAGTGCAAATTCGCTCCGGCCGAAGAACTCGCGAACATTCCGCCAACACACGCCCCATGTCTGCCTTGTAGAAAGCAAACTTCTCCTGCAGGTTCCGTCCTCTCAAACCGACCATGACATGTTGAAGTTCCTGGCAATCTGCACCCAGGTACTTCAGGTGGAAGGCGTCGTTATCCAGGTAATCGATGGCGAAACTGTAGGGCGGTGAGAAGATAACCCCGTCAACGCTTGCATCGGCCAGAGAGAGGTTCCTCGCGTCGCCTTGGAGGAGCGTTGCCGGGGCCATCTCGCCTTCCACACCGCGAAGAACGGTCTGGATCTTCTCGGCAACAAACAGGTACCGCTCCAGAATGGCCTTGAACTGCTCAGGTGGAGATTTTCGCTCACTGCGCTCAGAATAACCAACGGCGTCAAGATACGCCAGCAACAGGAAGTTGTAGGTATCAGAGGTATCCTTGCTCTTGATCGAAAGACTGTCTCGATCAGCGGCGGTCACATATTCCACTGCCGATTCCATAACACCCATGAACCCGCCCGCACCGTCCGGTTTCCGCACTTTTCGTCCACGGTCTGCGACGCCGACCCGGTTCTTGAAATAGGCAAAGACCTCGTCGAAATTCGTCAGGGCCTTCTGTGCGCGCCGAAGAGACATCGTGAGGGCATCAACCTTCGTTTGGGCCATGAACCGGCAGAAGGGGCTTGCATCGATGCCGACAGATCGGATACCCATGAGGGAAGCTTCTACCGCGACGGTCCCAGACCCCATCATTGGATCGAGCACCAAATCGCCAGGCTTGAGCCCCATCACATTGAGAAGTCCCTTGACCATCTGCGGGTGGAACTTCCCGCGGTAAGGGAACAAACCATGCGTGGCATAACCTGTCCGAAAAATGTTCTTGGAGAAGAACGACTTCAGGCGAGACGACGAGTGTTCCGGCAGACGCAACGGTTCGCCAGTGCACATCAGAAAATGCCGCGTGTATTCCCCGCCGATACGTGCAAAGTAGGCTCCATTACGAATCAACCCAGCCGAGTCGAGGATTTGGTTCTCGAAAAAAGCCAGTTCGACTTCGTAGAAATCGTCAATATCCGGGATGAGTTGACGATCCGCAGGAAAGAGGCGGTCGGCGAAACCACCCGCGAGAATATCCGCAAGTGCCTGTCGTGACATGGTCTCGTTATTCCTCAAAAAAGTCCTCGGAATCATGCGGGCAGAGCGGTGCCGAAGAAAGCCGATCGACAATCGCATCACAACTGGATTTTTCGATGCCAATCCAGAACCGGCGTCGCCGTTCGCAGACATCAAACGTCGTTCCACTCCCGCCGAACGGGTCAAGAACAACATCATCCTCGCAGGTACTCATGCGAACGACTCGGTCCAGGAGTTTCGTCGAGAGTTGGTTTGCAGTCCGTTTCTCACTCTTGAACTTCCGGTGCCGGACGGGTGGAATGTCATCCCAGATGTCCGTCAGGTTCACGCCATTGGGATTCATGGCATTCCGGTGCCCACCATAGTCGCGGATCTCCCCGCCGCAATGCCGGCAAGTCAGGATAGGCGTCCGGATCTTCCGGAAAGTTCGCGGTTTACCCTTGGTGTAGTAAAGCAGACTGTAATGCGCGGGATAAAGGCGCCCAGGAATAGGCAGACTCAACTTGATGCTAACCGCGATCCAATGGCGAAAAACCATGCCCTCATTGGCAAGAAAACTGCCGATCAGGACATTCCACTTGGGAAGGTTGTAGACGAAAAGCGCACCCCCGGGTTTCAGAACCCGTTCGCAGTGGACCAACCACGCCTTGCACCAGGCGACGTACTCACGTTCGGGGATATCGTCGTTGACATGCGCCCCATATTCCTTGGCCAGGTTGAACGGTGGGTCCGCGAAAACTGTATCAATGGAGTCATCCTCGATGTGCGGAAGGATGTCCAGGCAGTCCCCGTTGAACAGGACGCCTCGATCAGTCGCGTAGACCTTTTGGTAGGCAATGGCAGGTGAACACACCGAAAGCGGATGCCACTCTGCTTCAAGGGCAACCGCCGAGGTGATCTCTTCAGTCTGAGTGCGCATAGGTTTGACGGGTACGCCGGCAATATTACCTCATGCCGGAGCCGTGTGACACCAGAATTGCCTGATTGAATACAGAAGGTCATGCCGCCACCAAGAACGCGCCCACCCGTCCGCCCGCCCGCCCGTTGCGCACTTCTCGGACGTTCATGGCGTTGTCCCCGCCCTTCTGTTATCCTGCGCCCTCGTTTGCCATTTTTCCGGCCTCGGGCCGGCTGTTCCCTGGAGAGCCTTGTGATCGCAACTACGATGCTGACCAAGAGATTCGGTGCCGATATTCTGTTCGAGGATGTCAGTGTCAAGTTCACGCCCGGCAACTGCTACGGGCTGGTCGGGGCCAATGGCTCCGGCAAGACAACGTTCATCCGGATCCTGGCCGGGATCGAGTCCGCCACGCGCGGCGAGGTGACCATCGGCCGGGAGTGCAGCCTCGGCTACCTGCGGCAGGACCACGCGGAGTTCGACGACATCCCCATCCTGGACACGGTCTTCATGGGAAACCCGAAGCTCTGGAAGCTGCATCATGAGCGCGAGGCCTGCTTCGCGCGGGAGGACCTGTCCGATGCCGAGCAGGCGCGCAGCGGCGAGGTCGAGCACGAGTTCGGCGAGGCGGGCGGCTACACCATGGAGGCCGACGCCGCCAAACTGCTGGCCGGGCTCGGGTTTGCGGAGGATCTGTTCGCCAGGAAAATGCGCACCCTGCAGGGCGGATTCAAGCTCCGGGTCCTGCTGGCGCAGGTCCTGTTTGCCCATCCGGACGTGCTCCTGCTGGATGAGCCGACCAACCACCTCGATCTGGAATCCATCGAATGGCTGGTGGAACTGCTGAACCGCTACGAGGGGACGGTCATCGTCATCTCGCACGACCGCTTCTTCCTGAATCAGGTGTGCAGCCACATCGCGGACCTGGATTATCACGGAATCCGCATGTTTACGGGCAACTACGACGATTTTGCAATTGCGAGCCTGGAGCAGCGCGAGCTGCGGGAGAAGGCCAACGCCCGGCTGGAGAAGCAGATCCACGACCTGAAGACCTTCATCACCCGGTTCAGCGCCAACGCATCCAAGTCCAGGCAGGCCACGTCCCGCAAGAAGCTGCTGGGAAAAATCGAAATCAACGAGATGAAGCCCAGCTCGCGGGAGTCACCCTTCATCCGCTTCACGCACAAGCGGCGCCTGGGCGAGAAGGTCATCGCCGCGCGCGGGGTCTCCAAGCAGTACGACACCTGCCTGTTCCGGGATTTTTCCTGCACGATCACCCCCCGGGACCGGATCGCCATCATCGGCAAGAACGGCGCCGGAAAGACCACGCTCCTGAAGATCCTGTGCGGCCTCCTGCCGCCGGACGCCGGCTCCGTGGTCCTCGGCGATACTGTCGAGCTCAGCTATTTTCCGCAGGACCCGGGCGAGGTCCTCGACCCGGACTGCCAGGCGCTTGACTGGCTGGGGCGGTACGCGGAGGAGGAGAGCCGGACCGAAACCGAGCTGCGCTCCTTCATGGGCCGCATGCTGTTCTGCAAGGACGACGTGTTCAAGCCGGTCCGGGTCCTCAGCGGCGGCGAGAAGGCCCGGCTCATCCTGGCCAAAATGATGCTGGAGCGCGGCAATGTGCTGGCGCTGGACGAGCCGACCAATCACCTGGACCTGGAGTCGATTGAAGCCCTGAACTTCGCGCTGTCGCAGACCGGCAGCACGGTCATCTTTGTCTCGCACGACCACCGGCTGATCTCGTCCCTCGCCACCCGGATCCTCGAAATCGTGGACGGCGCCATTGTCGAGCGCTCGGTTGAGGCCTGATCCCGCACCGCCACGTTGCGTTCCTTCGCGCACTTCGCGCTGACAGTTCTCTGGGGTCTCTGGTTTTCTCTGTGCTCTCGGTGTCCCGGGCGTGTACGTTCGCAGGTTTGGGCTGAAGCGCGGCATTGCAGTTCGGGCGACGGCAGGGTAGCATCTGTGCCCATGAAGTTGGCCATCGACAGATACGTGGAGACCGGCGAGCCGATCATTCTGCCCCTGACCCATGGGACATGGGCCGGACGCCGGGTGGCCATCTTCCTTGAAACATGCGGCGATCCGACGTGTGGATGCGCCAAGATCGACTTCTACTGCCGGCCATTCAGCGGCGAGCAGGTTCCCACGGACGATCACCCCGCGCTTATCTTTGCGCTCGACGTCTGGGACCGGTGCGTGGCCGACCCGGAGGCTGGCGAGCTGTCCCGCGAAGCGCGCTCCCTGGGCAAGGCCGTGATGTGCGAACTGGAGGAGCAGGATTGGCAAAACCTGTTCGATTATTTGACGCTGGTGAAGAGGGACGTCCTGAAGACGGTCGATGTCTCGGCGCTTGAAGTGGAGTTTCCGCCAGAAATCATGGACGGTGACGACTGCGAGGTTGGCTACAACGAGATTTTTCCCTACGCCGAGCTGTCATCGTTCGGGCTGGGGGACTGTACGTGGACGGTGGAAGATCAGTACTGTGTCGACCCCGATTGCGACTGTGCGGAAGTCCGGCTGACGTTCGTGGGGCAGCCGAGGGGCGCTGACGTCAAAAAACTGGCCGCAAACGACAGCATGCCCGAAGTGGTCTATGACTACCGTGGCGGCAAGGTCGGGAATGTCGACTCCGAGCCGCAGGCCGGGCAGCCTGCGATCGAAGAGCTCCTTCAGGCAGCGAAGGCCGGAAACCCGGCCTTCGACCGTGAGGTCGAGACGCGCCACGTGCTGGTTCGCAAGCTGTTCATGAAGGCCTTGCACCGGACGGATGTCGCGGCGGTTCCCCTCAGGCGGGAAGAGGCCAAGATCGGGCGGAATGATCCCTGTCCCTGCGGCAGCGGCGAGAAATACAAGAAATGCTGCGGCATGCAGGACGAAGACGGGAAACTGCAGTGACTGGATTTCCCTGAACGGGAAATCTAGGGAGGCAGCGCCACCTCCACCCGGTAGAAGCGCGCCGTGACGGCCGCGGTCAGGTTGGTGTCCGTCCAGGTGGTGGGGCCGTCTGCCCCGGGAAACGCGCGGGTGCTCGCTACATTCCAGTTGCTGTTCGCCGGCAGCGCATCGCAGGAGTAGACGCTGTACAGGCGGTTGGACCACCCGGTGAACGTCACGGTCGCGAGGTTTCCGGTGCAGGCTAGCGCCTCGGTGCGGAAAACCGAAGCCGGGTTGGTCGGATCGGTGCGTGCAATCCACTCCGCAAGGTTGTTGCTGCCGTCGGCATCCAGGTCGTTTGTGGGCGAGAGGGCGTGAATGCCGCCCGCGTATTGCTGTTCCCACCCGTCTGGCAGGCCATTGGCGTCGCTGTCAAAATCCGGGATGATGTTGGTCAGCCAGGCATAGTGCGCGGAGACGCGCGAGGAGTAGAAGCCGCTGGCCACGTGGTTGGTGATCAGCTCCCAGGTGGCCCCGTTTTTGTAGTACAGGCCGGCGGCGTCATCGAGCGCGGCGTTGAACCCGCCGCCGCTGTTGGTCGTGTTGAACGGGCCGTCCACGGCGTAGTGGATGCCGGCCAGCTGCCAGGTGCCGTCTGCCAGCACAAAGGCGGCGCCGCCGGAGTCGCCGGTGGACAGGTGGCACTCATCCGGGCCGGCGCCATGGTCGAACGTGGCGTACAGATAGGGCGCGCCGGCGCCGAAGGCGATGCCTTCCACGCGGTTGGAGCCCCAGCGCATGGTGCCGTCGGCAGATCCCCAGAGCCATCCGTTGGTGAGCCCGTCGGTGACCAGGATGGTTCCGCGCTGCGTGCCGCGCCCGAACACGGCGATGGTCGAGCCGACCTCGTTGGTTCCGGTATAGGTGGGGGCGTAGCGTGGCAGGCGCTCGGCCACGTGCCACAGGCGCAGGTCCGATCCGGGCGAGGGGTCGTCAAACCAGGCTGTGGGATGATGGTCGGTGCCGTCGAGCACAAAAAGCGTGTTGGTGTCGCCGCCAATGTGCCGGGCCGTCAGAAAATAGTGCGGCGCAATGGCTGTGCCGAGAAAGCCGTTGAACTGACCCTCGAACTGCCAGCCACTGCTGGCGAGCGCGCCGGTTGGGGCGCTGGTATGGTAGCCGGGGTCATCGGTGACATCGTACAGTACGGCGCAAACCGGGCCTGTCTGCGCCAGCAGGAGAGCCGCCGCAGCGCAGCGGATGCGCCAGGCGCGTGCATGTGAGCGACATCTCACAAGAACAGGATATCACGTCAGACGACCGGCACAAGGTTTGTGACGAGCAAAGGCTAAATCCGGGCGCATTTCCGTTTTATTGACTTGCTCCTGAAAGGCGCACGGCGGCGCTGTGTAGTGCCGCGCGTCCACGCGCGGCCATTGCGCAGGGTGCGCCGGTGACGGCGCACGCTAGTGCGCCCACGAGCGCACACAATGCCATACCGCGAAGAGTGCAAGTCAATGAAACGGCGATGCGCCCGCTAAATCCGACAAGCTGCTAGGCGCCGTGCCTGGCCCGCGCAAAGCGCGTCCTGCCGGCGAGGTCCGGCAGAATGGCGATGTCGCTGAATCCGAGGTGTTCAAGCAGGTCGCGCGCGGCCGGCCCCTGTTCGTCGCCGATCTCGAGAAACAGCCCGCCGCCGGGGCGCAGCACCATGGCGGCATCGCGTGCCACGAGGCGGACAATGTCGAGCCCGTCGGCGCCGCCGTCGAGCGCCTGCAGCGGCTCATGGTCGCGAATGTGCCGTTCCAGCACGGCGACTGCCGCCGTGGGAATGTACGGCAGGTTGGCGACAATGGCATCCACGCTTCCGGCCGGGAACTCGCCGCAGCCGGTGGCCTGGCGGAACGCGACCCGGTCCGCCAGTCCGCAGCGCGCGGCATTTTCGCGCGCCAGTGCGAGCGCCTCCGCGCTCGCATCCATGGCGATGTATCGGGCGGCGGGGCGCTCCGTCGCAAGGCTGAGCACGATACATCCCGATCCGGTGCCGACGTCGAGGATCAACGGGTGCTGGGCAGAAGACGTGGGTGTGGACACAGAAGGCGCAGAGCGGGATTGAGCGCACAGAGGGGGCTCTGCGCTCTCCGGCTTGCTCGGTGACCTCTGCGTCCTCATGGGGGAATTCCACAACTCTTTTGCCTCCAGCACCAGGTCCACCAGGAGCTCGGTCTCCGGGCGCGGGATCAGGGCGCGACGGTCGACGGTGAGCGTGAGCCGGCGAAAATCCCATTCGCCCAGCACATACTGCAGCGGCTCGCCGTCCGCCACGCGCTTCAGGCCGCGGCGCCACGCCTCCACGAGGCGCGGCGCCGGCGTCTCGGCGTAGTGGAGGAAGAGTTCCAGGCGCGCGCATCTGAACAGGCGGCAGGCGAGCAGTTCGCACGCCACGCGGGGCGAGTCCACGCGGTGTCGCGCAAGGTAGGCGGCTCCGGCGGCGACAAACTCGCCGATGGTGCGGGGGGGGGGTGTGGTTGCTGGCATCGGGGATGGTCTTGGGGTCAGGGTTCAGGCGCGGTGGAAGGTGGACGGTGGAGGCGTCAGGCTTGTTGGCGCCAGAAGGCCGATTCGACAAGCAGCCACCCTGCACCATCCACCCTGCACCTGAACCCTCCTTCTCTACAAGTCATACAGCTTCGGGTCTTTTCTGGGGCCGGTGGCGCGCAGGAGTCGCTTCAGCTGATCCGTCCGGGCTGTTCCGCCATCGGCGTCGCTGGCAAAGGGGTTGGCCGATTCGAGCGCGTCGCCGAACTCCGCCTCCACGGCCTCGGGGTCCTCTCCGGAGGCCATGCGGTTGAGGGCCTCCTCGACTGCACCGTTGAACTTCATGCCGCTGGCCTGGGCAAAGCGGCGCATCAGGGTGGCGGCCTGGCGCGGGTCGGTGTCGTCCCCCAGGGTGTCGAGCTCAGAGCCCATGGCGGCCATGGCCTGTTCCATGCGGGCTTCGTCCATGGGCGGCGATCCGTCATCCGCCGCGCCGTCGGCGTTTTTCCCGCCGCGCAGATGGGCAAAGGCGGAAACCTGCCGGCTGAGTGCTGCCGCGCACCTGGGGCAGGGCGGGGTGGCGGTGGTGTTGACGCGCTTCGCCAGGAAGTTGAAGAGCGTGTGGCACGGCTCGCAGGAAAATTCGTAGATGGGCATGGCGGGCTCCGGGGGGAAGTGTGGTTGTCAGGACACAGAGGCCACAGAGAAAAAAGAGGGCACAGAGAGAAATTCGTTCTGCTGCGCCCGGTTTGCCGGCCGCAGTCGGGCCATTCTCTGTGGTCTCTGTTTCTCTCTGTGCTCTCGGTGTCCTTGATGTGTACGTCCGTTGGGTTGCGGGCTGACGCCCGCCTTACTATTCGTGCTGCCTGGCTTTGCGTGCCGGTTTCAGCGCGTGCTGCTGCAGGAGATCCTCGTAGGTGTGTCCCTTTTCCCTTGCCCGGATCAGGATCTGCGCGCAGGCCAGGGCATCGGAGGCGGCGTCATGGTGCTTGAGCGGGATTTTCAGGTGGCGCGCCACATCCGCCAGCGTGGTGGGAAAGATGCCCCAGGCGGACCGGGCGACTTTGACCGTGCAGAGAAAAGGGCTGGTCGCGTGCTTGTGACCGGACAGTTCGCAGCAGGCCCGCAGCACCGAGCGGTCGAACGACGCATTGTGCGCCGCCACGAAATCCACCCCCTCCATCCGTTTTGCGGCTTCGGGCCACAGTTCGCCAAAGGTTGGCTTGTCGTGCACATCGCGCCACGAGATCCCGTGCAGGTAGGTGAAGACAAACCCCTGCCGCGGCGGGCGGATCAGGCGCGTCCAGGTGTCGACAACGCGGTCGCCTTCGACAATGACGACGGACAGCGCGCAGGCGCTGTCGCGCCCGTAGTCGGCCGTCTCAAAGTCGAGTGCCGCAAAGCGGCCGGTCAGGACCGGTTTCGCCGCTGGCGCTCGCGGCGCGCGGGGCTTGCGGGGTTGGAGGGGGGCGGTGCGTTTCGCGGGGTTGGTTGATTTTACTGTTCGCATGATGTCTCTTTCAGCGCGGCGACCTCACGTTGGCGGCGCGGTTCGCCTGGGCCGCGCATGGCGCATGCATCTGGCGGATGGAAGCAACACAGACAAGATAAACGATACAGGGAAAGCGGCGTCAGGACAAGGCGTCGACGCAGGGACCGAAGTCTCACACGTTCGAACGTGTGAGACTGGCCACGGGGGTGGTCGCAACAATCGGTGACCGTCTTTGACCGGTTCAGCACCGCGGCCATCCGGCGTCCGTGTCGTTCCGGTTGCTGCCAGACTCACGGCTCCCTGGCTGTTGCCACCACGTCCGCGAGCTTCGCGGCCGCATCCGGCGCGGCCAGTTTCAGCAGCGCATCGCGCATGCTGGCGCGGCGGGCGGGATCAGCGCGGATGGCTTCAATGTCTGCGGCCAGCGTGGCAGGTGTCAGCTCCGACTGCACGCGCAGCAGGGCGCCGCCGGACTGCACCATGGCCTCGGCATTGAGGCGCTGGTGGTCGCGCACGGCCGTGGGGAGCGGGATCAGGATGGCCGGCACGCCGCAGAGGCAGAGCTCGAAGCAGGTGGCGGCGCCGGCGCGGCAGATGGCCAGGTCGGCGCTGGCATAGGCGCGCCCCATCTCGCGCAGGAAGGCGTGCGCTTCCACGGCGGCGCCGTCAGCCGTGTAGCGCTGGCGCAGGCTGGCTTCATCCGCCGGCCCGCACTGGTGAATGGCGCGCACGGCCACGCCGCGGCGGTGCAGCAGGAGCAGGGCTTCGCAGGCAAGCTCGTTCACGGCATGCGCGCCCAGGCTGCCGCCGGTGACGAGAACGGTGAAGTCCGGCTGCCGCCGTCCTTCACTGCTCTCGTTGTTGGGTAGGGCGGGGCCTGCGGATGCAAATCCCTCCCATGGGCGTTGTCCGGCCAGGTTCGTGCGGATCGGCATGCCGGTGACAACGGTGCGACGTCCGGGGAGATGTCGGGCGGTGGCCGCAAAGCTGAGCGCCGTGACGCGGGCCAGGCGCGAAAGGAAGGCGACCGCCTTGCCGGGCACGGCATTGGCTTCATGGAGCACCACGGGGATCCCCGTCAGGTGCGCCACCAGCACGGGTGGCACGCTGGAGTAGCACCCCATGGCCAGCACCACATCCGGCCGCGCGCGCCGCATCTGCCGCCACACCCGCCACAGCGTGGCCGCAAAGGCCGGCAGGGTCTTCCACCCGAGCGGCTGTGCGCCGGTGCGGAAGACCGGGCCGTTCCAGTTGCGCAGCACGTCGGCCTCCACGCTGCGGCCCGTGACCCAGAGCTCGGGAGAATGTCCGCGCTGTTGCAGCACCTGCCCCGTGGCCAGGCCCGGGAAGACATGGCCGCCAGTGCCGCCGCAGGCGATGAGGATGTGCAATGGCTTGGACGTGAGCATGAGGATCCCGATGGATTGCGGGCGGACGCCCGCCTTACCCGGCTTCCGGCTTCCGGCTTCCGGACTCCGGACTCCGGTCTCCGGACTCCGGTCTCCGGACTCCGGCTTCCGGACTCCGGTCTTCGGCCTTTTTCCGCTGCCGGAAATCCGCCAGCACTTCACGCAGGGCGGGACGGCAGAGGAGATACGTGAGCAGGAGATAGACGGCCATGGCGGCCAGCATGGCGCCGCCCAGGGTCAGGACCTGCAGCAGCTTGGCCGGGTGGACCATGGGGCGGAGGGCGCTGTTCAGCCAGAGGTGCGCCTCCCAGGCCGCGAGGCCCATGCCAGCGGTGGCGATGGCCACGCCTGTGGCTGTCGGGACAAGAACCTGCGTGCGCGGCGCCCCGATGCGCTGGTGCAGCTCCCGGGTGAGCGTCACGGTGTTGATCAGGCTGACCAGCACGGTCGAAACCATCAGGCCGGCGTGCTTCCACCCGTCCGGCCACGTCAGCACAAAAATCACATTCATCACAAAGTTCATCCCCACGCCCCACAGGGCCACGCGCAGCGGGGTGCGCGTGTCCTGGAGCGCGTAGAAGGCCGGCGTCAGCGCCTTCTGCAGGCTGAAGAACAGCAGCCCCGGCGCCAGCGCGGCCAGGGCGCGCATGGTCCAGATGGCATCCTGCGGCCCGAACTTGCCGTTGGGCCAGAGGTAGAGGAGCTCCACGATCGGCAGCGCCAGCACCGTGAGGCCGACCGCCGCCGGGGTGGCAATCACGAGCACATGCCGCAGCGTGCTTTCCAGGGTCGCGCGCAACCCCGCGTGGTCGTCCCGGGCGGCCTGGCGTGAAAAGGTCGGCAGCAGCACGGTGCCGAAGGCATTGCCGATCAGCCCCAGCGGCAGGTAGACAATCAGGTCCGCGTACTGCACGGCTGCCGGCGCCCATTTCGCGGCCCACATGGCCAGAAAGCCGTCCACGACCACATTGATCTGGAACGCGCCCACGCCCACCATCATCGGCGCCATCAGCAGCAGGATCCGCCGGATGCGCGCATCACCGCGCCAGGAGAAGAGCAGGCGCAGCGTCACGCCGCGGCGGGCCAGCGCCGGCAGCTGCACCGCCACCTGTACGACCCCGGCCACGACCACGGCCCAGGCGATGGCATGGATCCGGATGAGCGGATCGTCCGGCAGCAGCGGGCAGATCACCAGCAGGGCAAAAATCCAGACCAGGTTCAGGAAAACCGGCGCCAGGGCCGGCATGGCAAAGTGGCGCAAGGCATTGAGCACCCCCATGGCCAGGGCGGCCAGGCAGATCAGCGGCGCATACGGCAGCATGATCCGCAGCAGCGGCAGGATCGCGGCCCAGCGGCTTTCCGGCGGCACGCACCACTGCTGCAGCGCCAGCGCCACGAGGATGCCGAGTGCGGTCATGACGCCGAGCACGGCCACGAGCAGGCCGGCCACGCGCCCGACCAGACGGTTGGCCTCCTCGGGCCCCTCGCGCTCGCGGGTGTCGATGTAGACCGGGATGAAAGCCGCGGAGAGCGCGCCCTCGCCAAACAGGCGCCGGAAGAGGTTGGGGATGGTGAAGGCGACCACAAAGGCCGATTTAGCCAGCCCGGTGCCAAAGGCATAGGCCATCAGCTGCTCGCGCACCAGGCCGGCCAGGCGGCTGATGGCGGTCATGGCGCCGACCACGGCTGCGGAGCGGAGCACGCGGGCGGGCGCGGCGGAAGATGGATCGTCGTGGGTCATTCGTCTGCCAGCGGCTTTGCCGTAAAAACCAGCCGTTTACGCCTTCTTTTCGGCGTGCTTGCTGTCCCGCCCGGTCCGGAAGCAGATGTGCGCCACGGCCTGGGCAAAGCTCTCGGCGCCCTGGAGAATCTCGATATCTACGCGCAGATAGAGGATCGGCACCGCCGGGTGCTCCAGGCGCGGCAGGCGCACGGCATCCTTCTCGGTGGTGATCACGGCCCTGGCGCCGATCTCGTCGGCGCGGTTCACGGCGTCGATGACCTCCTGCGCGGCAAAGCGGTGGTGGTCGGCGAACCGCTCGCACTCGATGACCCGCGCGCCCATGTTGCGCAGGGAGTTCTCGAAGCTCTGCGGCACCGCAATGCCGGAGAACGCCATGACCGGCAGCCCCTGCAGGAACGAGAGCGGTTTTTCCTCGGCCGAGAAGGCGTCGCGCAGGCAGCGCGGCTCGTGGCGGCACTCGATGATCTCCGCGCCGTGGCAGAGCTCGTTGATGCGCTGGCGCAGCTCCCCGGTGCGGCCGTCGGACTTGGTGATGAAGATGAAGTTGGCGCGCCGCAGGTTGCGCACCGGCTCGCGCAGGACGCCGCGCGGCAGGAGGTTGCCGTTGCCGAACGGGTTGGTGCAGTCCACCAGCACCAGCTCCAGGCGGTGCTTGAGCTTCTGGTACTGGAAGCCGTCGTCGAGCACCAGCGTGTCGCAGCCGAACTTCCGCACGGCGTAGCGGCCGCTCTTCACGCGGTTGCGGTCCACCAGCACGACCACGCCCGGGAGGTTGACGGCCAGCATGTAGGGCTCGTCGCCGCCCATCTCACTGTCGAGCAGCACATGGTGGCCGTCGCTGACGACGCGCGGCGGGTCAAGCTGCTCGCGGAACAGGCGCTCGTACCAGGGGAGCTCCTTCTTGCGGTAGCCGCGGCTGAGGATGGCGACCTTGCGTCCGGCCTGCTGCAGCTCGCGCGCAAAGACCTCCACCACAGGGGTCTTGCCCGTGCCCCCCACCGTGATGTTGCCGACGCTGATCACCTGGCACCCCAGCGGATAGCGCTGCAGGATGCCGAGATCGTAGAGGAAGAGGCGGCTCTGCACCGCGGCCCGGAACGCGTGCGAGGCGCCCTTGAGCGCCAGCAGCAGCAGGCGGATCGGCCACGGGTGCCCCTGATCGGCGCCCGGGAGCTGGATCAGGCGCAGCAGAAAGCGTTCGAAGCGTTCGTAGCGTTTGACGGTTGTGCGTGGCATTTCTTGTTCCGGATTACCGGTCTTCAAGATAGTACAGGATGGCGGGCAAGGCAATACAGGAAGGCGGATGTAGTCGGTTAGCGACAGGGGGCGGCAGTTCCACGCGAGGGTGTGCGGAAGGATGCCGGTGAGCGCGTTGGGGCGCGGCTCGGGGGCGGCGGCGACGCGCGATACCAGTGCATCCGCGTTGTTGCCGCGGGCGCTCACGACCGTCAGGTCAGTTCGGCCCGCGTCGCCTAGCGGCTGCACCGGTCTGGCGCGCCGCCGCCGCCCGGGGACGCCGAGCCGCGCCCCAGCAGCCGTCGGCGCGGGAGTGCCTGGTTTGCCTACCCGCAGGATGCTGAACGCCCCGCGCCGAGGGGTGTCTGACGGCTGGCACGCGTGCGGTTCCGGTTACGGATCTGTGTTGTGCTTCGCGCGCCGCGTGCGCCGCGACTCGGCGGTTCGGCAGCCGGCCAGATGCCGGGCATACACCTGCCACGCGCCCCTGTCGCGAACCGACTGCAAGGCGTGGTTGATTCCCCGTTTGACACCGCAACGTGCGCTCGCTATTTTGGTGCCGATCTATAGATAGGTTAGATACATCTCCGGGAGCGAAGCGCGCGAAACCCTCTTCCTCTCGGAATACCGCTCGGCGATCCTGCGCGGCGTGATGGTTGGCAGCCAGCGGATTGGGGCCGACGTGCATCTATTCTCGCTGAACCGCGACGGGATGGTGATGGCGTGCGTGGACGGCGGCGCGACCCATATGGTGCGGTACACCTACGAACCGGGCGCGGATCCACCGCGTCGGGTTTGAGTTCATTGATGGGCGGACGGTGGGGGCGCCCGCGGACAGCGGGCGCGAGGTTTCAGGTGTCGGGGTTCAGGTTTCAGGAGAAGACACGTCGCGATCGGTGACCGGTGATTGGCAAGAACTTCGTCGTGCACCTTGTCGAGGAGGCGTGGCGCCACGGTAGACAGGGGATCGGTCGACGATTACGGGCGACGATTACGGATTACGAGGGAGAAAGGACACCGTCCACCGTAATCGTCGCCCGTAATCGTGAACCGAACGGCAGACTCTCAATCTGCGTTAATCTGCGAAATCTGCGTCGCGACCGCAATCGCATCTTTTTATGAACGACAAGCCTACATGGGGGAAACGCTCCCCAGCCGGAAACAAAAATCCGCGGCAATCCGTAGCTAAAAAATCTCCTTCCGTGTGGTCCGTGGTTTCAATGCCAAATGTAGCTACGGATGGCCGCAGATTGTCGCGGATTTTTTGACCGAAGAATCGAACGCTGGCGCGACAAAATGCGGCATAGAGCAGAGATCGATGATGAAAAATGGAGGGCGGAGCTCCGCGACGCCAAGCGGGCAACAGGCGAAAGGCATGTTTACAAGCGAAGGGGGTCGGTCTTAGGCGAGGATTTGGGCCCGGTCTCCAGTCTTGACGGTGCAAGGTGGCTATGGGACGATCGCTCCCTTTTTTTCCCGGCCGTCGCGCCACTGGCTTCCCTGGATGGCACATGCGCAAGTTCACCTTCAGAAGAATCAGCACCGTGTTTCTCGTGTGTGCGCTCGTGGTACTGCTGGCACACCACATCCACCGCGTGGTCGCCCACCAGTTGCGGACCTACCCGGCGCGCGCGTCGCAGCCGCGCGAGGTCCAGAACCCGCCTGCCACGCCGTCCGCCGATGCAACTACGCTCCTGTTTGCCGAGCGATTTGTGCAGAAGCTTTCGTTCTGGGTTCGCACCTGGGCGACCGGGCTGGTGGATGCCACGACGGCGCAGATGGCGGATTCTGTATCCACGCAGTTGACGGTGCGGGTGGACTTCTACCAGCCGAACGACACCGCGCAGCCGGATGCCGCGTTCTTTGGTCCCGGTTCCGAGGCGGCTCACGCCTGGCGGTGGAAGGACATCCTGCTGGTCGATTCCCTGCCGGGGCCGGCGCACACCAACGCGGGCTGCAGCCGGTTTCAAATCCGCGCGCGGCTCGACGGCCCTGCGGCGATTCTGCGGGGGGCGGGCGTTTTTCCGGTGCGGGTCTACCGCTCGTTTCTGAACGAGCCGGACGACGGCGACGCGGCGTTTGCCAATGCCTTCAGCCAGCTCTTCGGCGCTGTGGAGACCAACACCGTCGGCCGCGTGCTGGAGCCCGAGGGGGAGACCATCATGCTGCGGCGCATTCCCATGACCGGCAGCAACACCGCGTACTTCGTGTCGGACGTGGTGGACCTGAACCGCCACGAGTCGCTGAATCCGGCGCGCGGCCGGCAGCCGGCGAGCTTCGCGGCCTTCGACGGAGACGCGCTCTTCACGCAGTACCGCGAAACGCCCGGCGACGAGGAGCCGGACGGCTGGGCCTGGTGCCGCGCGCTGACGGCCGCGGGGTTTGTCAGCGCGGGGCTGGCGCACCCCGGCTCGGACGTCTTTGGCGGCGGCCACACGCCGCACCAGTTCGCGCTGGGGCTGGGCGATGCGGCGTTGCTGGACTATCCGCCGTTTGCCGACTGGGAGACGCCGCCCGAGGCGACGCGCGCGAAGTTGCGCGCCGTCCCCGCGGCGCTGCAGACCGGCGGCGCGCTGTACGACATCCGCAAGAACCTGGGCGCGTCCAAGACGCTGGGGCGTCCCGTGGCCAACGGTGCGTTCATCGTCGCCACCGGCGTGCAGAAGCTGGTCGTCTCCGCCCGCTGCCGCTCCCGCAACGGCGACACGGCGTGGCGCATGCCCGGACTGGTGCAGGCGCTGGACGGCAGCATGGACCAGTGCCTGGTGCGCGCGCCGGCGCCGCTGTTCCTCTTCAGCGGCCACGGCTGGGACATGAAGAAACACGCGCGGACCGGCGACCACCTGCAGATCCTCAACAGTTTTACGGGGAAGAATCCCTCGGTGTTCAGCCGCCCCGACTACCTGGTCTATCTCGTGGCGGACCAGCCCGCGAGCTGCTGGGACGGATTTGCCGCCGGCGCGCAACCGGAGAACAAGATCGTGTTGGCCGAAAAATGGCGCAAGGACGAAGTCCGCCTCCAGTGGGTCTTCTTTCTGGGGTGCTATGTGCTCGATTGCGAGGGCGATCCGTTTGCCGATAACAGCAACGCCGACATTTTTGGGCGACTGATTGTCGATCGGCTCGGCGCCAAGGGAGTCATCGGCTTCGCCGAACACGGCTTCACCAGCGTCTCGTTCCTGCAACGGTTTGTGAACCGCGCGCGGCAGCAGCCGGTCACGGCGGCGTGGATGGGGATCTGGAATGACGTCGAAGCCAAGGCCTACCACTGGTACGAGCAGAATGAGGAATTCGGGCGCTCGGCGCGCAAGGGCTACTCACCGGAACTCCGCCAGATGATGCCGGCCTATCTGGTGCGGCAGGAGAATGCGGCTGAAACGCTGACCCCGGAAAATATGGATAAGGCCGCGGGTGGCGCCAAGCTCCGGTTTGGCATACTCACCTGGGGCACGAAGCAGGAGTTCAACGGCGAATTCAAGGGCCGGATGCGTGGAGATAGAGACCCACGATGACTGATGTATCACTCGTCTTCCGCCAGATGGCACAAGCGTCGTTGCGCGTGTTGCCGGACATGTCCGCAATCAAATCGTTCTCCAGCGTCTGTCACGTGGCGCCATGTTGCCGTCGTACCGCGACTTGGCCGATGAACTGAATGTCGGCTACACGACGATCAAATTCGCCATGGACCTTCTGACCCAGCAGGGAGTTGTTGTCCGTGAGCGTTCCCGCGGCTGTTATGTGAACAAGGAATTGTCCCCTGTCGGGCGGCCTCTCAAGAAGATGGGTGTCGTTTATCCCGCGACCTGCTCGCTGCTCTTTTCGCCCGGCTACAGCGCTCAGATTATGCAAGGGATTACCGGCGCCCGGGCCCATCCCGACCTGCACATCTTCTCCGTCCTGAAGGAAGGACTGATCCCGGCCTCCCGGATCGCGGAACATATGGCGGACGGGGTGCTGTTCCTGGGTGTGGAGAACGATGACTACCTGCGGCAGTTCACGACCTGGGGTATTCCCGGGGTTGTCGTGGACTACTGTTCGCCGAACCTGCCGCTGGACTTTGTCGCGTGTGACAACGCGGCAGGCGCCCGGAGCGCGGTGCGACATCTCGCGGACCTGGGCCACCGCCGGATTCTCTATCTCGAATGGAAGAGCGACCGGATTCTCTATCTCAAATGGAAGAGCGAGAGGTCGGCGCAAGTGGGCAAGAGCGGAGTTCGACAGATTCCCATGCGATCGTCGGACTTCAACGAACGGAAAGAGGCGGCCCTTGGCGCGCTTGCCGAAATCCCGGACTGCCGATGGCAGACGCTGGCTGCCGATATCGTGCCCGATTCTGCCATTCCGCCTGTGGTTCGGGAACTGGCCGCTGGCTGGCGCGCGGATCCGGACCGCCCCACGGCCATTATCGCCGCCGACGATTCCCTGGCGGACAACATGATTCTGGCGCTGAAAGAGCAGGGCGTGGAAGTCCCGCGCGAGGTCTCCGTCTGCGCCGTGGCGGGTGCGGGCGTGTTGTTGCGCG
>JBAWXQ010000012.1:0-29824 GCA_037144015.1 bacterium | reverse complement strand
ACGGACGAGGACGAACTAACGATGCGTCATCGTATTTACGACGGCGTGTACTAAGAAGGAAAAGGCCGGTTGACGAGAGCGGGCGACGCGAGCGGTGGAAGATTGTCCTGCGCCCTCTCCTCGTGCACCGTTCTCGTCGCCCGCTATCGTCAACCGGTTCCCACTCCCCGCGTTGCCATCTAACGCGCTTCCAATCGGGAACTCAGCCAAACGGAACCTGTTCGTTTATCGTCGCCGTCATAGTCACCGATGACCGCCCCCCCATCAAAAATCAAAAATCTGCGGTTCTGCGGTTCGCAGGTCGTCGATCTGTACCCCGCACTAAGCGTACCGACTAGGAGTGGCGACTGACGGACTCTTAGTCGTCACTCGTAGTCGAAACTCATAGTCGAAAGCGACAGGGGCGGCAAAATACACGGTTTCGCAAATACGGAGACGTAGTTTTGGGGCAGCTTCATCATATCGCGTGGATCACCGCGGCCATGTCCTCCGGCAGCGGCAGGTCAAAGGCCATGGCGCGCCCGGTGCCGGGGTGCTGAAACTTCAGTCCGGCCGCATGCAGCGCCTGGCGCCGCAGGCGCATCCGCGCCACGTCATCCGGCGTCAGCGTGTCGCCGCAGAAGCGCAGAAAAAAGCCGGGGTCCACGCCGTACATCTTATCGCCGACCAGCGGAAAGCCGAGCGCCTGCAGCGCCACGCGGATCTGGTGCAGCCGGCCGGTGTGCGGCCAGGCCTCGACCAAGCTGACCGGCCCATGCCGTGTGCGCAGCCGGAACGCCGTCTCCGCCCACTGCGCGCCGGGCGCGGGCGGTGTGCCGGGCGGCGCGCCGGCCGCGCCGGGCTCCGGCACAAACTTCCGCTTCTTGAGCACCTCGCCGGTGAAGTCCGCCGTGATCCATCCGGCTGCCGCGCAGGCGGCCGGGAACGCACCCTCGACCAGCGCCAGGTAGCGTTTTTCCACGGTGCGCCCCGCAAATTGGGCGCGCAGATTTCGGGCAGCCGGGGCGGTGCGCGCCACCACCACCAGCCCGGATGTTTCGCGGTCGATCCGGTTCACGAAGATCGGGTTCTCAATGTCGTGGCGGGACTTGAGCAGCGCCCAGAGCGTGTGGTTGAAGTAGCGGCCGCCAGGGTGGCAGGTGAGGTTCCCGGTCTTGTTTACCACGGCGAGCTCATCGTCAAGATGCACGATCTGGATGCGGTCATCCATGGGCGGCTCGGGAATGCCAGCCGCGTCATAGGCCAGCTCGTCGCCGGCCGCAAGCTCCTGCCCGGGCGCGGCGGGGCGGCTGTTCACGGTGATGCGCCCCTCCGCCATCCGCTCCAGCCACTGCTCGCGGGTGTGATAGGTAAAGCGATGGGCCAGAAAATCCAGCACCGCCGCACCTGCCCGCGCCGCGGGAATGACCAGCCGGACCTGTCGACGCATGGAGCACGACCCTTCTAGTTTCCCGTTCCGGGAAGTTCAGTCTGTTAGATCTTTCCGGCGTGACATGCGATGCATTTGCGTCGCATCTTGCATGATCAAGTGAACGGACACAGAGGTCACAGAGAAAGAAAGAGAGCACAGAGACAATTTCATATTGCTGCAGCCGGCTCGCCAGCCGCAGTCAGGCATTTCTCTGTGGTCTCTGTTCCTCTCTGTGCTCTCGGTGTCCTTGACGTGTTCATTCGTTGGGTTGCGGGCTGACGCCCGCCTTGGGAATCTATCGACGGGACCATGGAAAGACACCCGACTGCGGCCGGTGAGCCGCCGCGGCCTGCACAAACGCCTCGAAGATCTTCCGCCGGAGATCCAGGTCGGCGTCGCGCTCGGGGTGCCACTGCACGCCGAGAATGAACCGCCGCGGGTCGGTGCCTTCCAGGGCCTCGATGGTGCCGTCGTCGGCGCGCGCCGTGACCACCAGCCCGGCGCCGATCGCGTCCGGATGCGCGGCCTGGTGGTGCAACGAGTTCACCTCGACCCGGGCTTCGCCGAACAGCGCCCGCAGGATGCGCCCGCCGCCGATGGTCACCGCGTGCCGCCTGTCGCCCAGGTGCGCGTCCGCCTGTGGCAGGTGCTGCACCAGCCGGCCGCCGCAGGCGATGTTCAGCAGCTGGTGTCCGCCGCAGATGCCCAGAATGGGCTTGCTGCCTGCCAGCGCCGCCCGGGCCAGCTCACGATCCGCCGCCGCGCGCACGGGGTGCAACTCGCGGGTCTCCGCCTGCGGCGCCTCGCCATACCAGGCCGGCGGATAATCCTGCCCGCCGATGAAGAGCGCGCCGTCGCAGCGCGCCAGGTGCTGGCGCAACAGTTCGGGCGCCAGCGTGGGGGAGACCACCACCGGCAGTCCGCCCGCAGCCGCCACGGCATCCACGTACGCCGCCGGCAGGCGGACGCGCCGTGTGCCGTGCGGCCCCTCCGCATCCACGTCGCTATTCACAAGAATCACGGGCCGGGACATCACAAACTTCCTCCGGGTGCAGGCGCAGGACGGGAGAAAGCATGGCACAGGGATGCGGCGCCGGCAACTGGAATGCGGCAGGGGGCGGCAGGAAGGTGATGCGTTGCCTTCAACACTTTGCGGTTGGGTGTTTTACATTTTGGGGTGGACTGCGGATCGGGTGGCCCGGGTGCTGGAGGCAGGCAGGTCGGGAGGGAGAGAGGGAACCGCAAAACCGCAAAACCGCAGAGTTCTGGTTTTTGATGGGGCGCGAAGTCCTGCGCATGGCCGACACGATGCTCGAGGAGTTCCAGGCCTGGCGCACCGGCAAGCCGCTGCGCTATGGCGTGACCCCGGCCATGCTCCGGACGATGGCGTGATCAACCTATCTTGCGCCAAGGCACCAGAGCGCGCCCCGGGTGCGGATGTAGATGCGCCCGTCAACAAGCGCGGGCGTGGCGTCCGCGGCGTCGCCAAGCGGACAAGAGGCGATCTCGCGGAACGCGCGCTCCGCCGCGAAGATGCGCATCGTGCCCTCGCGGTCGAGCGCATAGACGCGGCTGCCGCTGACAATGGGCGAGGCATAGAAGCCGGCGCTGTAGTCGTGCTTCCACAATTCCCTGCCGTCCTTCGCATCCACGCAGGCGATCTGCCCGCTGCTCAGGGCCAGGAAGATCAGCCCGTCGGCCGCAACCGGGCTGGACACATCCGGCAGCGCCTCCGTATATTCCCACACCTGGACCGGCTTGGCGGCCAGCTCGTAGCAGACCATCCGGGCGGAGGCATTCGCCACCATGATCCGTCCGTTCCAAAAGGCGGGTGACGGCGCAACCTCACCTGACACGCCCTCCACTTCCCACAGCGCGTTGCCGTCCGCCAGGTCAAAGGCGGTCAGCACCCCTGCCCCGTTGACCAGCAGCATGGGCCGGCCGGCCGCACCGGCCACGACCACGGGCGAGCTCCAGGACGGCCCCTGCGTGCGAGGCTGCTCCCAGATGGTCTTCCCGCTTTTTGCATCGATCACCAGCACGCGGCCGTTCTCCGACTGGTCGTACTGCACGCAGATTTTGCCGCCTTCAACCCAAAGCGAGGAGGCGTGCCCGTAACTGTTGGCCGGGCGCCGCAGGTAGACCTGCCACAGCAGCTTTCCGTCATGCGAATAGGCGACGAGGTCGCCTGTGCCGAACACGGCATAGACGCCGGATTCGTCGCAGGCCGGCGTGGCCGCGCCCAGCCCGGTGTCCGGCGAGGTGCTTGGCACAGCCTCGCCCTGGCCGCCATCTGCCACCCCGTGCCGCCAGCGCTCAACGCCGGTCACGGCGCTGTAAGCCACGACTTCCCGATTGGTCTCATCGGCCACGGTCAGAAAAACGGTCCCGCCCCACAACACCGGCGAACTGATGCCCGTCTTGGCCAGCGCCACCCGCCACAACACGCCTGTGCCGGAAGTACCATCCCAGGCGACCGGCGCATTGGACCCGGGCGCCACGCCGCAGCGTGGGCCGCGAAAGCCGTTCCACTGGAAGACCGCAACCGCATGGGCGTTCGACCCTGCGGAAAGCACGGCGGCAGGCGCCGCAGCCGTCACGGCTCCGGTCGAGGCCGCAGGCAGCGGCGCCGGCGGCGGCGGCGCGGATGACATGGACCCGAGCGCCCACGCGGCCAGGGCCGCCAGCCCGCCGGCGCCGGCCACAAGCATGGCCACGCGCGCCTCGCGGTCGGCACGTGCCTGGTCCGTTGTGGCGAAACGGCGCGGGTCCTCAATCCGCCGCCCCAGGCGGGCGGCGACGTGCAGGCATCCCACCGCGATCAGCAGCCCGGAGACCAGCATCCAGACGCCGGCGTCGCGAAAGGCCACGCTGCTGAAATAAGCATGCCGGGCCACGCGGTCCATCTCGCGCGCCAGCGCCACGGTGGTGCTGTCCGGCGCCTGCCGCGCGCGGGCCAGCAGCGCGCCCAGCTGATCCGAGCGCACGGTTTGAGCCTGCCCCGCGCGCATCCAGTCGGCCGTCAGCAGGACGCCCACGACCAGGCTGAAGATCACCGCCACCGCGCCCATCCCGCGCGCCGTCCGCCGCCACATGTCGGTCCGCGCACTGTTGGTTTCGCTTGTTGCCATGACCTATCCAAATCCTCGCGCAAAGCGGGCGTCAGCCCGCAACCCAACGAATCAATCGTCTAGGACACCGAGAGCACAGAGAAAAACAGAGACCACAGAGAAAGGCCCGACTGCGTCCGGTTCACCGGCCGCAGCATGAATTTCTCTCTGTGCTCTCTTTCTTCCTCTGTGGCCTCTGTGTCCTTCCCACGTGGACGATCCAGGATAGAGGCGAAAAACATGTCTGTTAACCGGAAAGGCTCTACGACCGACCCCTGCGCCCCCGGTGCTTGCGCCACTCCTGGTGCCGCGGGCAGACGCTGAAGCAGCGGCCGCAGCTCACGCAGCGCCCCGGGTCGATCGCGTAGAACTCCCGCACCGGCAGCCGGGCCAGCGCCACCAGCCGCCACGCCAGCACCAGCGCCAGCAGCGCGCCGCCCAGCGAGGACCCGAACACAAAGCGCGCCTGCACCAGGGCCGCGTCGGCCGCCAGTTGCCGCGGCTCGCCGCCCTGCGCCCGGAAGGCCTCGGCGTCGAGGTAGCGTACATCCGGATTGGCCGCCATGGCCGCCAGGTGCGCCTGCTGCCGCACCGCCGGGTGCCGGGCGGCCAGCGCCGGGGCTGCCAGCCGGCCGGCCAGCGCGCCGCCGGCCACGAGCACCGGCGCCAGCAGCAGCAGGGCCAGCAGCCGGCGGCGCGCCGCCTGCGAACGGTGCCCCGCGCCCGGTGCGCGCGGCAGCTGGATGGCGTCGACCGGGCAGACCGGCTCGCACAGCCGGCAGTTGTCGCAGTCGGTTGGCGTGAGGCGGGCATGCTTCCAGGCAAAGCGGGAGCACCACCCCAGCAGCACGCCGTAGGGGCAGTAGTAGCGGCAGTATGGACGCGCCACCACCGTGCCGAGAAGCACCACCGCCACACCGGTTAGCAGCATGGACAAGGGGGCCGAGCGCCGGAAGAAACCGACAAACGGGTCGGTTTCACAGATGACAAACCCGATGCCGTTGGCGGCAAACAGCACGGTCACGGCCAGCAGGCCCAGCGGCAGCAGCCGCAGCACGGCATCCACAACGCGCGGCACGCGCACCGGGCGGACGATCGCCACCTCCTGGATTGCGCCCAGCGGGCAGACCGCGGCGCAGAAGACACGGCCGAAGAGCAGCGCCGCCACCAGCGGCGCGGCAAACAGAAACCCGACCAGCCACGGCAGCCCGCCCGCGCCGCAGGCCGACCTGGCGATGTTCTGCGTCGCCCCCACCGGACAGATGCAGCCGTGCCGGACAAACCCGAACCAGAGCAGGCTCAGCACGGCCAGCGACAGGACCAGCCGCACCGAACGCCGCCGCAGCACAACCCACGCCGTCAGGAGCAGCAGCGCCGCGAGAACCAGCGCGTCCGCCCAGGGCGGCAGCAGCTGCAGCACCGACGGATGTCCGGCCACGGGCACCACGTGGCCGGTGTCGAACTGCGGCTGCGGAAAGCGCTGCACCGCTTGCGCGGCGGACGCGAGGAGGCATGCAGCCAAACCCGCGATTCCCGCGCCGTGGAAGCGCCCCCCCGTGGCGCGATGCGGCGTTGAAAACGAGGGCGACGGACGAGGACGGCTGGACCATGGCAAAGGCGGGCGACCCCTTTCGTAATCGTCCTCGTCCATCGTCCTTGTCCTCGAGAACAGAGCTTCCGCCCGGCCCGTAATCCGTGGCCAAATCTCCCACACGCTCATATCCGGACCCTGGCCGGGCGGTTGGCGCGCGCGGGGTTGTGTTCCGAATCTTTCAGGATGCAGGGGGTTTCGGCAGGCACGCGGGTAATCGCGCCGGACGGACACTCCACGGCAATGCGACACTCGTTGCAGTTCACGCACAGGTCGTGGCGGATCTGGAGAAAGAGTGAACCATTGCCAAAGCTGCCGCACCCTTTCACGCACAGGGCGCAGCCGATGCACTTCTCCTCCTCGATCGTGTACTCGAAGTACGGGTCCTCCACAAAGGAGCGGCGGATCGCGCCGGTGGGACAGAGCTGCTTCTCCCCGGACTCATCCAGGGTGGCGGCATCCGGCTGAAAGAACCCGAAGCAGCGCTTGCAATAGCCGCACATGGCGAACGCATGCACGCATTTCACCGCCGAGGGCTGGAGCACGCAACGGGTGGCGCAGCGGCCGCACTGCGTGCACCGGGCCGGATCGATCTGCCAGACCTGCCGCGTGGCGCCTGCGGCCGGGCGGCGCGCGGCGCGTCCAACCAGCGCCAGCACCGCTGCGGCCGCGGCGCCGCGCGCCAACCACGCCAGCAGGCTGCGCCGGCTGAGGTTCGCGGCGGCGGCAGGTTCTTTTTCTTCCCGGCTCACGTTTCAGCAATCTCCACTCCAGCATGCGCCCGACAACACAGGCGCCGCCCCTGCAGGTAGGCAAGATAGGGCCTCATGTATAGCATGTTTCGGATGCATTTAGAAATCAGGAAGCGCGGCCAATTCCTGTTTTCCTGTTTTCCAAATGAGCCAAACGGGACCCTGTTACCGAACAGCTTCGTCGATGCCAACAAACCTAACCGACAAACCGCTCCTTCTGGCCGCCCGGACCTGCCGGCGATCGGATGACACAAACAGCTCCGCACCCCACTCCAAGGCGCAGGCGATGTGCAGCGCGTCCAGGGCGCGAAGCGGGTTTGTTTCAAGAAGAAACGTGGTCCGGGCCATCACCGCCGCCGTCAGGTTGATGACAGCCACGTCTGCGAGATCTTCGGACAAGGCGGTCTTTGCCGCGAGGTAGTCCTGGCGTGAGAGTCGTTTCTCCCGGACGCGGCGGTTGAGGGCGGAGACGATCTCAGGGGCGCACAAGACGCTGAGCGCAAGTGCGGTCGCGGCTCGACAAATGTCGTCGACCTCCTGGCTGCCGCTCTCATCCACGTACCGCTTCGCGAAAGCCGAGGAATCAAAGAGCGTCTTCACGTCAGGATTCCTCCCGCTCCTCGAGAATGGCTTTCGACAGCCTGGCACCAGAGATGGCCAGCCGCAGGCCGGGGCGCCGCCAGGATGGCTCGCCAGACTGTTCCGCGCCCACGGGGCCCAAGGCCGCAATTGGTTTGCCATGACGCAAGATCACAAACACGTCACCTTTCTCGACCGCAGACAGAAGACCCGACGCCCGCTTGCGAAACTCAGTAAATGTCACCGTTGTCATACAGCGCTTCCTTCAATCTGTACACCACTGTACAATGAGCTGAGCATCAGCGCAAGCAGGAGTTACCCCTGCGCGCAAAGATGCGGATCCGGCTGCCATCGAGCACCAGCACACGCCCGGCGCGGTCCACGGTCACCGGCCGCCCCTCATCGCCGGGAAGGGACGCCGGCGGCACCACCACGCTGCGGAAGGTGCCGTCCGGGCTGTAGATCTTGAGGCGCGGTATCTTCTTCTCGCTGGTCAGCAGGTCCCCATTGGGCAGCAGGGCCAGAAAGGCGGGGTTGCAGCAGCCGGAAAACCCGGGCGTGGTCATGCCCGGCGCAGCCCACTTGTCGAGCAGCCGGCCGTCGGCCGCATGGCGCTGCAGCTGGAACCGGCCGGGGTTGACGACCCAGAAACAACCGCCCGTAGCGGCGGCGGCGGCAAACGATGGCGACGGCACGACAAACGACAGCTCGCGCGGCGCCCCGGGCGGCGGCAGCTGTCCCAGCAGGCGCCCCTCATAGTCGAACCGCCAGACCACGCGCTGCGCCGCATCGCACAGCCAGACCTGGTTCGAGCTCGCCGCCATGCCGGCAATGCGGGCCGTTTCGCCAAGCGAATCCCAGGCCGTGGCCTGCCGGGAGGAATCCACCGCGACCACGCAGTTCCCGGCGCCGACAAACGTGTGCCCGTCCGCTCCGGCAGCCACGGCGGTCGCCGCCGGCCCCTGCCACCCGAAGCGCGCCTGCACCGTGCCGTTGGTGTCGAGAATCGCCCCGCTGCGCCCGCCAACCACGATCAGGGCGCCGTCGGGCCGCACCGCAAGAAAGGCGGGCAGCGGCACCGGCACCGGCCAGGCGGCGATTTCGACATGGCTGACGAGCCTGGGGTCCACGGCATAGAGAGCCTCCGTGCGATACGGGAAGACCGCCTCCTCGCACCCGGCCAGCGGCGCGAGAAACACACACGCCAGCAAGGCCTTTCCGATGGTTATCGCGGCGACTTGCATGACTCCCCAAGGCGGGCGTCAGCCCGCAACCCAATGAATGAACACGTCAAGGACACCGAGAGCACAGAGAAGACAGAGACCACAGAGGAATTTCTTTTCGCAGTCGGCTTCCCGGCCCAGGCAACCAGAAACTGACTCTGTGCTCTCATATGATCCCGGTGCCCTCTGTGTCCTTGCCGTTGCATAAATATAGATGCGACGCAACTGCATCGCATGTTACGACGGAACGATCTATTCAGGAGCGGTGGAGTGTTCGAACCGCTGAAGAATGACGTGCGTGATCCAGCCGATGATGACCAGCCCCACGACGAAGGCAATGTAGGGCAGGTACCAGTTATGGATGTTGCTTCCGGTCATCATGGAGAACTCGGACATGCCGCCGATGCTGGCCAGCACGTTGAGCGGCATGAAGACCACATTGATGATCGTCAGGCGCTTCATCAGCACGTTCAGGTTGTTGTTCACGATCGAGGCGCGCGCATCCATCAGCCCCGTGAACACGTTGGCATAGACCTGCGCCTGCTCCAGGCACTGGGCGTTCTCGATCGCGACGTCGTCCACGAACTCCAGCATCTCCGGCGAAAGCCCGTCCGTCTGCGCATTCTTGGCATTGGTCTTGAGGCGCTCGATCACGCGGCCGTTGGCGCTGATGGCGTTGATGTAGTAGACGAGGCTCTTTTCGATGGAGAACATCTGCAGCAGGCTGCGGTTTTCCATGGCCCGCATGATCTTGGGCTCGAGCTCGTTGGCGATTTCGTTGATCACCTGCAGGTGGCCGTAGAAGTGCGTGACGCAGGCGGAGAGAATCTTGAGGAAAAGCATCTGCAGGCTCTGGACCTTCTGAAAGGCGCGCCCCTCGAACATCGACACCTCTCCGGGCGCGATCACGATGAGACGCTCCTTGTACAGGAACAGGCCGATGGAGTTGATGTGGAAGACGAAGTTGTCCCTGGCGTTGTAGCGCTTGGGGTGCTTGAAGATGACCGCCAGGTGATTGGCGTCCAGCTCGACACGCGGCAGCTCGTCGCGGTCCAGCGCCGAGGTCAGGTTGTGCTCGTCGATCTGGTGCAGGTTGACCAGCATCGCGCGCTCGGCGTCGCTGAGGTCGCTGCAGAGCAGAATGTTCGACGGGCCGCCGTCGGTTACTTCCGTCACGCGCCCCTGCTCCAACTTGAAATTCCGGATCATGGCTGCCTCCGTCCGAGATGATCGCCGGACACCGGCTGTGGCGCCCGCCGGGCGCCGGTGTTGACGAGCTAAAACATGCCCGAGCAGGGGGCGAACGTCAATGGCTAAGCGCGAAAAATCGAAAATCGCACAAAGCTCACGGTAGCGCGGCAGCCGTCTGCGCGCAGAGCCGCTATGAACGGAAAACCGCCAGACCTAGACGTAAATTCTGCTCGCATACAGCCCTTCCTTGCTTTGTGTTGCATTCCCGGTCGCGAAAACTATTGACGTGCGCACTGTTTTCGTGTACAAATAATCCCATGAAAAACATTACTCTTTCAGCTGATGCAGGGCTCCTGCAGCAAGCCCGGCGGCAAGCGAGCGCTGAGCACCGCACACTGAACGACATCTTCCGGCGGTGGCTTGACCAATATGTGTCGCAGGCAACCGCCAGCGACACGTTTGACACCCTGATGCACCGGCTCGACCATGTGTCCGCCGGCCGCAAGTTCTCGCGGGAGCAACTGCATGAACGCCGCTAGCGTGAAGGGGTTGTTTTTTATCGACACGAACGTGTTTGTCTACACATTCGACCGGACGTCGCCGGACAAGCAACGGATCGCCCGCGAATGGGTCAGACAGGCGCTTCTCACGCAGCGCGGCATGACCGGTTCCCAGGTGGTTCAGGAATTCATGAATGTCGCCCTCAAGAAGTTCGAGCATCCGATGGGCGTTACCGAGGCGCGCGAGTACTTGAACGGCGTGATGCGGCCCTTGTGCCAGCATTTTCCCGGCATGCCCAGTTTCGATCGCGCCCTGCTCATTCACGAGGAAACCAGCTACGCCTGGTACGACGCCCTGATCGTCGCGGCGGCCAGCGAATCCAAATGCTCGTGGTTGATCAGCGAAGACCTGCAGCATGGTCGCAAAATTGGTTCGGTAACCGTTCATAACCCTTTCCGGCCTGCTTAGCACCTGTTCGATCCCGACCCCGGTTGGGTTGCGGGTGCCAACCCGCCTTAGCCAGTTCCTGCGATGCGACGTATTTGCGCCGAATCTTTGCAGGGGCTTCGCTTGCGCAGACCGCCGGCTGCGGTCGCCGCAAGCGGCGCCCCTACATTTGTCGGCCCTGCGGTCGCCGCAAGCGGCGCCCCTACGCACGATTCGTTTCTTCTGAGTCCCCCTGTAGCGGCGGACTCTGACCGCCGAAAGCGATCGTTCCCCCCGTTTCGGCGCAACGAGGGTCACGCTGCCCTACGCCTGGTCCGGCTCCTCCGCCTGGCGTCGCGGAGCTCCGCCCTCCAGGCCGCATCTTCACGTGTTTCTCGATCACGCTTTTTGAAGGGCGGCGCGCTGCGACACCAAGCGGGCAAGGCGTGCAAGGGTCGTTCGCGGATGACGAGTCGACCTTAGCCGTAGATGTGAGATGGCAGTCGGTTGGCGACAGGGGGCGGCGGTTTCATGCGAGGGTAAGCGGAAGCCGGGCGTCAGCCCGCAACCCAACGAATGAACACATGAAGGACACCGAGAGCACAGAGAACAACAGAGACCACAGAGAAATGCCTGTCCTCGGCCGGCGAGCCGGCCGCCGCAACAGCATGAAATTCGTCTGTGCGCTGGGGTCTCGGTGTCCTTTCACTTGATGCTGCAAGATGCTCAAGGAACTGCTGCCGCGGCGGCAATTGACCCGATGGTCGCGTCTTCTTGTTTAGCTGCGTCTGCCCTGCCGCCGGTGCCCGCTCATTGTGAGACAGGCACCCCCATCCTTCCTCTGCACCTCGCGCGGAACTGCCGCCCCCTGTCGCCAACCCATTACTTTGGGATGCCCTGCCAGCGTTGACGGCAGGCGTGCTTCCCCATATCATGCAAGTTTAGAGCCTGTCGCCTGCAGGGCAGGCTCAGCAATCGTATAGCGCCATATCAGGCCAAAACCGGTCACGAAGGAGAAAGCTCATGGCCAGACAGAAGATCACGGAAGCACTCGCAACCGGCCGCATCCTGGTTTCGGATGGCGCCTGGGGAACTTTCCTGCAGAAGAAGGGGATGAAGCCGGGCGAGTGCCCGGAGCTCTGGAACCTCGAGCATGCCGCAGACGTCGAGGACATCGGGCGCAGCTACATCCGGGCCGGCGCGGACATGATCAAAAGCGACAGCTTCGGCGGCACCTCCTTCAAGCTCCGGCACTTCGGGCTGGAGGGGCGGGTCGCGGCGATCAACGAAGCGGCGGCCGGCATTTCGCGCCGCGCCGCCGGCCCCGACAGGTGGGTGATCGCCTCGGTCGGCCCCACCGGGCAGATGCTGGCCCTGGGCGACGTGACCGAGGAGCAGATCTACGAGGCCTTCCGGGAACAGGCCGTGGCCCTTGCCAAAGGTGGCGCCGATGCGCTCTGCATCGAGACCATGAGCGCCATCGATGAGTCGGTCCTGGCGGTCAGGGCCGCCCGCGAGCACACCGCCTGCGAAGTGATCTGCACGCTGACCTTCGAGCGGAACACGCGGGACGAGTACCGCACCATGATGGGCGTCTCTCCGGCCGACGCTGCCACGGCCCTGCTGGAAGCGGGCGCGCACATCATCGGCACCAACTGCGGCAACGGCATGGAGCGCATGGTCGAGATCGTGCGCGAGATGCGCGCCGCCGCACCTGCCGCGCCGATCCTGGTGCACGCCAACGCCGGCCTCCCCAAAAACGTCAACGGCGCGGACGTCTTCCCCGACACACCCGCCGACATGGCCCGGCTGGCCCCGGCGCTCGTCGCCGCCGGCGCCCGCATCATCGGCGGCTGCTGCGGCACCACCCCCGCACACATCGCCGCCATCCGCCAGGCCGTCCTTGCGATCGTCGCGCCCTAGGAGACTGTCGGATTTAGGCCTCGGATCGGTCCAGGGCTTTCTGCCGACAGTCTCCTAGTTGTGCAACCCGCTGCCCGCGGGTTGCGAAAACTCAATTACAAACAGAAAGATTGTTCCGGCGGCTCTTTTGGTTGCGTACTACACCTTCCCCGCCGCCGCGGGGCGCTGGTTCACGAGCCAGAGCTCGAGCAGCCAGAAGCAGGCGGCCAGCGCCAGGAACAGCCCAAACAGGCTCTGCCCGTGCCGAGCGCGCTGCACCTCGCCGGCCGATTCGGACGCGCTGCGGCAGGTGAGCGTGCGGTAGTCGCTGCCGGCCAGAACAGCCAGGCCTCGCGCCGGCACCCGGGCCGGCGCCGCCTCGCCCGGACTTCCCGCCACGGCGAGCGTGAGCGGCTGCGGCAGCCCCTCCACGCGATACACGCCCGCGCGCGCCGGCGTGGCCAGCGCGTCCGCGCGTCCGGACCACGCCACTGCATCACCTGCCACAGTGCGCAGGCGTACGCCGGCGCCGGCTGCTGTCAGCCGCCGCTCCGCGTCGAGCGGCGCTCCGGCCTGGATCACCCGCGCAGCCGGCTCATCCGGCTGCGCCGGCCGGGCAAAGCCCAGCGCCAGTGGCAGGAACACGGCTCGCCGCGGCAGGTTGCTCCAGTGAAGATCCCACGCGAACCCGGACACATAAACCAGGCCGCGCCCCAGCACCGTGCGCGTCAGGACAGCCGCGCCGTCCGTGGTCCCAGCCATGGCAGTGGCGCCCTCGCGCAGCCGCGCCGTGAGCGGCAGCCAGCGCCGCAGCTGCACGCCGCGCAGGCTCACATGGCCGCGCTCGTCGCGCACATCGTCCCAGAGCGCGGCATCCGCCGCAAGCACCACCACGGGCTCGCCCTTCTCCGACGCCTTTCCGGCTCCCGCATCCACGCCGCACCAGTCCGGCAGCGCCGGTTTGGCCGCGCCGTCCCGCGCAGACTCCGGGCAGACCAGCAGCGTGCCGCCCCGGGCGGCAAAGTCGCGGCAGGATGCGGCAACCGCCCGATCCGCCAGCTGCCGGAACGACACCACGACCAATACCGGCGGCGAACTGCCGGCGATGCCTGTAGCCGGCGCATCGGCGCCGGCGCTGCGCGGCAGCTGCAGGAGATCCGGCACCGCCTTCACGCGCAGCCCGGTCAGCAACCCGTCCGCGGCCGGCGCCAGCGCAAGCCCCAGCAAGCCAGAATCGCGCGCGTCGCCCACCAGCCAAACGTCGTCGGGCGGCGACACGCGCACCACCTGCCACGCCTCGGCCGAAGGCGCGGCCGACGGGCCGTCCAGCCAGACGCGCACCCGGTGCTCGCCTGGCGGCAGCGCCGGCAGCGGCAGCCGCACCTCGCGCGTCTGGCCAGCGCCGACGGTGGCGGCCTGCCGCAGCCGCGTGTCGCCCAGCGCGAGGTTAACCGTGGCCTCTGCCTCGCGCGTGCCATAGTTCCGCAGGTGCGCGTCAAACCGCCACGTACGGCCGGCCACCAGCCGGCGCGGCCGGGCTGTCGGCGGCAGCAGCGCCACAACGCCGGCGCGGTCGCTGCCGCGCCCCACGTCGTGCACCACCACGGCCGTGCCGCGCGCAAACGCCACCGGCGACGCCGCCGTCCCCCACTCCGTGGCCTGCAGATCCGTGAACAGGTGCACCTCAACCGCACCCTGCAGCACACCGCGTGAGAGCGCCGCGGCCTGGCGCAGCGCGCCGGCCGCGTCGCCGCTGCCGTGCGAATCCCGGATCGCGCCCAGCGCCGCGCGCACCCCGGCCAGATCGTCGGAAAACCCGGCCGGCAGAGGAACAGCCGGGTCGCGCACCGTGGACACCACGGCGCCCTGCCGCACGGAGCCATCCTGCAGCACGGCCGTGGCCGCGGCCAGCGCGCGGCTCAGCCGCGTCTGCCCGTCGCCATCCGCCGCCGCCATGGAGGCGGAGTTGTCGATCACCACCGTCACATGCGCGTCGCGGCCGCCCCACCCCTGGCGCACGGGCCGCGCCAGCGCCAGGATGAGCGCCGCCAGCGCCAGCGTGCGCAGCAGCAGCACCAGCCACTCGCGCAGGCGCCGCCGCGAGCTCAGCCGCGGGTCGGCAGCCTGAAAAAAGAGCAGTGAGGGAAACGTGCGCGGCTGCTTGCGGATGCGAAAAAAGAGGTGAAACAGCACCGGCAGCAGCGCCAGCGGCAGCAGGGCGGCAAAGACCGGCGCGGCGAGGCTGATCATGCCCGGGCTCCGTAGTCAAAGGCACCGAGAGCACAGGGCAGCGCAGAGGCCACAGAGAAACCCCTGCCTGCGGCCGGCGCGCCGGCCGCACTGCCACAACTGCCCTGCAACTTCAAATTACCCCCTCGTTTTTCGCGGCGCAGCCGCGCCGGCTAGCAGCCGGGTCGGCACAAAGTTATCCAGCGCTTGGCGGTGGCGTCCCCCAAACTAGCAGCCTGGTCGGCAGACGATTTGTGCCTCCGCAAAACTAAATCCGACAGGCTGCTAGCAGCGCGTCGATCTCGGCATCGGTGCCCACGGTGATGCGCAGGAACTCGCCGGTGCGCGGGCCGGGGAAGTAGCGCACGAAGATCTTTTTTTCGCGCAGCCGGTCGAAGGCCGCCCGCGCATTGCCGTCAGGGGGGCGGGCGAAGAGGAAATTCGTGGCCGACGCCAGGACCTCGTAGCCGCGCTGACGCAGCGCCGCGCCGAGCCGCTCGCGCGTGGCCTGGATGCGGCGCACGTTGGCGCGCATGTGGTCCGGGTCGTTCAGCGCCGCCAGCCCCACGGCCTGCGTGAGCATGTCGAGGTTGTAGGAGTCCTTGATCTTGTCGATGGCCTCGATCAGCGGCTCCGGGCCGATCACATACCCCAGGCGCAGGCCGGCCAGCGAAAAGGACTTTGAGAGCGTGCGCATCACCAGCGTGTTGGCGTTGCCCGGCGCGAGCGCCAGGTCCATGTAGTTGTCCGGGGCAAAGTCGACATACGCCTCGTCGAGCAGCACCACGCCGTCGAAGCCACGGCAAAACGCGCTCACCGCGGCGCGGTCATACTGCAGGGAGGTGGGCGCATTGGGGGTGGTGAGCAGGAAGAGCGAGGCGCGGAACCCGGCCGGCATGCGCCAGGCAAAGCCGGGGCCGAGGTCCACGGGGCGCTGTGCCGCGCCGCGGATCGCGGCCAGCACCGGGTAGAGCGAATAGGACGGCACGAAGTAGCCGATGCTGCCGCTGTTCTCCACAAAGGCGCGCGTGGCCAGCGCCAGGATCTCGTCCGAGCCGTTGCCGACAAAGACCTGCTCCACGCGGCAGTTGTGCATCTCGGCCACGCGGCGGCGCAGCGCCATGGCGCGCGGGTCCGGGTAGAGGCGCAGGCGCTCGGCCGGGAACGACGCCAGCGCCGCCGCCACCCGGGGGGAAGGCGGATACGGGTTCTCATTGGTGTTGAGCTTGATGATCCCGCCGTCCTGCGGCTGCTCGCCGGGCGTGTAGGCCTGCAGGTCGGCGACGTTTTTGGCGATGTAGGGCATGGCGTGGGTTCCGAGAACGCGGGAACTGAGGATGGCAAGACTTACCTGTCGTATTCCGCAAGATCCTCGGGCGAGATCTGATCCGCGGGCACCAACCGATAGTGACGCTCCTCGACGATTTCGACCTCGCCGCCCGTGCAACTCAACTCGAACAAAGCAATGAGATCATCTTCCATGAACTGGGCCGCGACCGGACGGCAACATAATTGCGGGAACTTCTCGGCGCAACAAGCGATGTCCTGTCGCGTCTGAACAGAGGAGAGATTATCGCTCCCGCCCTTTGCCTGGACCGGTATCACAAACTGTCGCCCACGCTTGTCAATGCCCACATAGATTTCGTCGATCTCGACCTGCCCCAACCCGGCAACAGTCGTTCGCAAGTGATTCTGAAGGGAATAGGCGACAACGCCTATGAAGATGTCGATCAGCCTGTTGTACCGAACCTTGGCAAGAAGCGCTTGTTCGTCCGACAGCGAGTACGCGGTCACGACTTCCGGTGTGGAGTCAGGAATCTTGATGGCCTTCAATGCCGCGGTGGGACAGATCCGGTTGACCGTGACCAACCGAAATGCATATTGCGCCTTACCGCGTCCCTCGATCACCCACTCCTTGCCATCCGGTTGAGTCTTCGTTATCGACGTCGGCATTGGCATTCTGTACCGCAAGGAATAGATCACATCTCCAATATTTTTAGGAAGCACAATGCGCAGTTGCTTAGCCGTCGCGATCAATTCATCCCTGCGAAAGAGGACTTCCGTTTTCCGGTCGGAATAATGCCTGGCAAAAATGCTTTCGATAAGCGAAGCATACCGATTCTTGGCCTGTTTCTTCGGTTTCATGACGCCTTTCTCGCTACGAGTGCACCGCTTGCCTCGATCTCCGTTTGTTTGCGTTTTCGGCATCCGTTATTTCGGTCACGCTTTCCGATCAGCACAGGCACTTTCCAATACTTGGCTGCAGCACGCATATCCATCGAAAGAATCGCCGGATCGCCCAAGTCCAGAAAATCGCCAGGAAGCACCGGTATATGTTCCAGCGATTTCATGATTTCGCCGGCGACCGCCCGCGCGAGTGGCGGCGGAACCGAATTCCCAATTTGCCGCGCCCCATGCCACTTGGTCACATGAAACCTGAACCAATCAGGATACCCGTGCAAGCGGGCCATCTCGCGCACCGTTACACATCTTGGATATGCATAGTGAATCGGTCGAGGACTCGTGAAGGCACCTCTCGCGGCATCGGTACCGGCGCGAAGCGTATTACACTGACCGTCGCGAGAAAGTTTGAAGAATCGCGATACGGGTTCCACTTCACCCTCCTTGGCGGCAGCAAAGCGCCTTCTGGATATCTCGGTGTGAACCGTACGCATGCTGGAGGTCAGAATCGTCGAATCCCAATTTCGGACGTAGCCGAAATGCCAGGAATCTCCGGTCACACAGCGTAAATTACGTGCATAACGCGACGCTTTCTTTCCTAATTGGCATCTAACCGAGTCCGAGTTGGCCAAATCGTCTAGCCTTTCCACGTCGGGAAGGTCATCAAGCGCATCACCGCAGGTCGGTGTCTTTCGCTTCCCTTGCCCAGAAAATAAGTCGGCTTCTGCGACTGTATTCTCTTCGGGATAATTCGGCACCGGCAACCCCTTCTTTGCCCCCAAAAGAAAAAGCCTTTGGCGATCCTGGGGAACGCCGTAATTCAGTGCGTTTAAGACCTTCCAAGGAATCCTTACGTTGTAGCCAAGTACGCCGAAAGCTCCGATCAGGAACTCCAGAAAGTCTCTGTGACGGCCTATAGTTAACCCCTTAACATTCTCAAAAACAAAGGCTCTGGCGCCAAGTTCGTCCACAATGCGAACGAATTCATTAACGAGTCGATTTCGCGGATCGTCGAGCATTCTGTGCCCGATAAGGGAAAAACCTTGGCACGGCGGCCCGCCAAAAACCACATCGACTGGCCTCTTTCCGATTCGACACGCATCGCGAATGGCCTGCCCACTCAGGCCAACAACGGATCTGGCGAGCATGCCCGTATTGGGAAAGTTAAAATGGTGAACGGCCGCATGAATGGGATCGATCTCAACGGCAGCGGCAACGTCGAACCCTGCCTGTTCAAACCCAAGCGACATACCGCCTGCACCGGCAAAAAGATCGATGCCTATGGGTCTTCTAACCATTCAAGAACCTCACTACAATCTAATCCTCAAAACGTATCGTCGCCGAGCGGGAATGCGCGTCGAGCCCCTCGACGGCGCCGAAGGCCTCGATCACGGGGAGGGCGGCGGCCAGGTCGCGGCGCGTGTATTCAATGACGCTGCTGCGGCGCCGGAAGTCCTCGACGGTCAGGCCGGAGAACATCCGCGCGGCGCCGCCGGTGGGCAGCACGTGGCTGGGGCCGGCCGCAAAGTCGCCAGCCGGCTCCGGCGTCCAGCCGCCGACAAAGATCGCACCCGCGGCGCGCAGGCGCGGCAGCAGGCGGCGCGGCTGGCGCACCATCAGCTCGAGGTGTTCGGGTGCGAAGCGGTTGCAGAGCTCCACGGCCGCGTCGAGGTCCGGCGTCACCACCAGCAGCACGCCCTGTGGCAGCACGCGGCGCACGAGCGCGGCGCGCGACAGCTTCGGGATCTGCGCGTCCAGCTCGGCCTGCACGGCCCGGGCCAGCTTCAAGGAGTCGGTGGCCAGCAGTGCGCGCTCGTGACCGGAGCCGTGCTCGGCCTGCGACAGCAGGTCCGCGGCCACCCACGCCGGGTTGGCCGAGGCATCGGCCAGCACGGCGATCTCGCTCGGCCCGGCGACCTGGTCGATGGCGACGTAGCCGAACACCTGCCGCTTGGCCGCCGTGACATAGGCATTGCCGGGGCCGACGATCTTCTGCACCGGACGGATCTTGCGCGTGCCAAAGGCCATGAGGCCGACCGCCTGGATGCCGCCGACCTTGTAGATCTCGGTGGCGCCGGCCTGCTGCAGCGCATGCAGCAGCACGGGGTTGACGCATCCGGACGCGCCGCACGGGGTGCAGGCGACGATCTCCGGCACACCTGCCACGCGGGCCAGCGTGGCGGTCATCACGGCCGTGGAGGCCAGCGGCGCCGTGCCGCCGGGAACATAGACGCCAACGCGGTCCAGCGGCATGAACTGTTCGCCGAGGGAGCCGCCGCGACCGGTCGGCATGCGCCAGTCGCGGCGCAGGCCGGCGCGCGCAAAGGCTGCCACGCGGCGGCCCGCCTCGGCCACGGCGCGGCGGATGGCGGGAGGAACCTCGCGCGCGGCCGCGTCCAGCTCCGCGGCAGTAACGCGCAGGGTTGCCGCGGTCAGGCGGGCGCCATCGAAGCGGCGCGCGGCAGACACGACGGCGGCCTCGCCACGCGTGCGGATGTCGGCCAGGAGCGTGGCTGCGGCGGATTCAGCCGCCGGGTCGAAGGCCGGCCGGCACAGGAATGCAGCCACAGCGGCAGCGGGCCGGGCGGGAGACCAGTGGACGATCCGGGCGCTTTTCATGGGCCGCCGACCTGCTTCGCGTGTCGCCACGCGCTCAGCTTCCGAGATGTCGTCATTACTTGGCCGCAGCGGCAGGCGCTGCACCGGCAGCGGCGGCGGCAGCGGCGGGCGCCGCGGCACCGGCCGGGTTCTTGATCAGTTCGTCGATCCGGGTCTGCAGCGAGACCGCTGCCCGGTCAGCCGCAGCCGCGCGATCGGCCTCGCGGGCCAGTTTGATCTTGTCCTTGTCCGTCAGCTGACGCCCCTGATTCCTCTTGGCATCCTTGGAGAGGAGGTCCATCTCGGCGTTTTCCAGCTGTTCCAGGCGTTTCTGGGCCTTGTCGCGGTCGGAGAAATCGCCCTTCGTCTGCAGCTTGCGCGGCGCCAGCATGCCGGAGGGAAACGGCGTCGCCGGAAGCGGCCGCTCGATCTTTTCGCCGGGCTTGGGCTTTTCGACCGGCGCGCCCTTGTCCACCGCCTCCCACTCCTTCTTGGTCAGGTCCAGCGCCTTGGGAAAAACGCGCGCCTCGGCATCCATTGTTTTCTTGAGTTCCTTGAGCTCCGCGGAGGTCTTGATCTCGCGGGTAACCTTCTTCTGCAGGTCGGTGATCTCCACCAGGTAGACCATCTCCGCCCTGGCCGCGCCAACACCGGCCAGCACCGCCGCCAGCATCATCCACTTGAACGCCTGCTTCATGATTATTCTCCTGTGCGTGGAGTAATACGTTAGCACATGCGGCCGTCCGAGAAAAGCGAACAAACGATCAGCGCGTAAGGGGGGCGCATTTCCGTTTCATTGACTTGCTCCTGAAAGGCGCACGGCGGCGCTGTGTAGTGCCGCGCGTCCACGCGCGGCCATTGCGCAGGGTGCGCCGGTGACGGCGCACGCTACACCCACGCATGCCAATGCCATACCGCGAAGAGAGCAAGTCAATGAAACGGGGATGCGCCCCGTAAGGGGGGTCGGTTACGCGTTGGCTGGCGTCAATAAGTGGCAGCGGCGTCTCGCCGCTGCCAGCTGGATGCAGCGGCGAGACGCCGCTGCCACCTTGCTGCCAACGCGTCACTGCCCCATTCCATCAGCGCGGGCCGCTCTCCTCATCGAGCCATTTTTCCAGCATGGTGGCCAGAAGCTCGACGCGCACGGGTTTGGCAATATAGTCATCGGCGCCGGACGCCAGGCACTTTTCCCGGTCGCCCTGGAGCGCATTCGCCGTCATGGCGATAATCGGCACATGCGGCCCGCCTCCCTCGCGTCGCCGGATCTCCGCCGTCGCCGTATAGCCATCCATTTTCGGCATTTGTCCGTCCATGAGAACCAGCTGATACCGGGCGCGCTGCAGCGCATCCAGGGCCTCCACCCCGTTGTTGGCCACGTCCACCGTATACCCCATTTTTCTGATCTGGCTGAGCGCCACCCGCTGGTTCATGAGGTTGTCCTCCACCAGAAGAATGTGTGCGCCACGCGGGACTGCCGGCCGCGCCGCAGCGGGGCTGGACAGGGGCTCCTGCGCGGGTGTCTCCGGCGCCTGGCCCAGGGTTGTCATCAGCGCGTCCAGCAGGTGTGAGGGCCTGATCGGCTTGGTCAGGCAAAGCGCAAACCCGGCCCGGCGCAGTTCATCGATCGTCTCGCGCCGGCCCATGGGCGCGATCCCGATCGCCTGCAGGGGCGGCAGGCCGGGGGTCTCCTGGATGCGACGGAAGATGGCTGCGCCATCCGTGGCGGACAGGCCCTGGTCGATCAGCGCCACCGTGTACGGCTGCCCATCGGCCTGGGCACGCCGCAGGAGATCGAGTGCCTGATCGGCGTTCTCCGCCAGGCCGGGAAGCATGTTCCAGGAGCGAAGCTGCCGCTCGAGAATCTGCCGGTTCACGGGCAGGTCGTCCACAACGAGCACCCGCGCCTGCTGGAGGCTCTTCCAGCCCGCTGTTTTCGCGGGCTGCGCGGATGTGGCGACGGCGAAAGGCACGACAAACCAGAACGTGGACCCCCTGCCCCCCTCGCTCTGCACGCCGATGGTTCCACCCATCAGTTCCACCAACCGCTTGCAGATGGTCAGGCCGAGGCCGGTGCCGCCGTAATGCCGGGAGGTCGATCCGTCCACCTGGGAAAATGCATGGAACAGACGGTGTTGCGCTTCCGGGGTGATGCCGATACCCGAATCGACCACCGAGAAGCGCATCCATGCGGTGGCACCTTCGCGACGGTCGAGCACCACGTTCAGAATCACCTGCCCCTTTTCGGTGAATTTGACCGCGTTGCTCAGCAGGTTCATCAGAATGTGACGCAGACGTCCGGCGTCGCCGTTCAGCCACAGCGGGACATCCGGCTCGATGGACCACAGCAGGGCGATGTTCTTGGACGTCACGCTCTCCGCCAGGAGATCGATCAGCCCCTCGGCCAGGAGGACCAGGTCGAAATCCTCCGCGTCCAGCTTCATCTTTCCGGCCTCAAGCTTCGAGAAGTCCAGAATGTCATTGATGGTGGCGAGCAGGATGTCGCCGCTGCTGCGGATGACCTCGGCAAAATCGCGCTGCTCGGAGCTCAGCGGCGTATCCAGGAGCAGGCCGGTCATGCCGATGACGGCGTTCATCGGGGTGCGGATCTCGTGGCTCATGTTGGCCAGGAATTCGCTCTTGGCAGCGGCCGCGGCGGTGGCTTCCGCCGCCAGGCTGTTGGCCTGCGCCGTGGCGGACTCGAGCTGCAGGTGGGTCTCCCGGAGCGCGGCGTCTGCCCGCTGGCGCATCCGCACGTTCACCAGCATCTGGCCGAAGACGCCCAGGAGGCGCTGTTCCTGCTCGGAATACTCGTGGTTTTGGCGCACCGCGTCGAAGCCGACAAAGCCGATGCATTCGCCTGTGCTCATGAGGGGCAGCGCCAGCAGGCTCTTGATGCCCTGCGGCTCGAGCAGGTCCCGCAGCCCGCCGGGCGGCAGGGCGGACACGTCCGGCACATGCATCGCCTCGCCCTGCCGGTGGACGCTCACCCAGTCCGGCACGGACGCCAGCGGCACCGCCTGCAGGGCGTCGATCTGCGGCGCAATGCCCTCGGCGCACCATTCGTGGGTATTGGTGCCGACCCCCCGCTGGAAGTCGTAATCGAAGACATAGGCCCGGTCCGCGCCGACGAACACCGCCAGATCGCGCAGCGACACCTGGATGGCCGGGTTCACGGCATCCAGCGGCAGGTTGATGTAGGTCGAGGAGATCTCCACCAGCAGTTGTTGCAACCGCATCTGCCGCTGCATGTTTTTTTCGGCCTGCTTGCGCTCGGTGATGTCGAGGACAATGCCCGCGGCGTGCCAGACGCCCTTGATGCTGACTGCTGCCAATGACAGGGAAACTTCGATTTCGCGCCCGTCCTTCCGGCGCGCGGCGGCCTCGAGCGTCCTGCCCAAGACTTTTCCCTGCCCCGTTTTCCGGAAGAAAGAGAACGCCGCCTGGTAGGTCGGAAGAAAACGACCTGGAACAAACCGCTCGTGCAAGTTCTTTCCGAGCACCTCGCTCCGGGCATAGCCCAGGGTGCGCTCCGCCGCCTTGTTCCAGTACGACACGTTGCCGTCGTTGTCGATCATCATGATCGCATCGTTGGCCGAGTCCATGATGGCGTTCAGCCGCGCCTCGCTCTCAAGCAGGCAGTCCGTGATGTGCTGCAGCCGCTCCGTCTCCTGCTTGCGCGTGGTGACGTCGGTGTCGCTGCCCTGGTAGCCCCGCAGGGCGCCGGCGGCATCCAGCAGAGGCAGGGCGGTGGTGGAAACCCAGACCACGCGGCCGTCCTTCGCCAGCAGGGGGTTGACCAGGTCCAGGAATGGCTCCTGCCGCGCAAAGACAGCAAAGGCTGCCTGCCGGAACACTTCACGCCCATCCTCGGGGTGCAGGTCGGAAAAATGCAGGAGCCCCGTGATTTCCTCCGGGCGATAGCCGATGACGTCCACAGCCACATCGCTGACGTACGTGTAAAGCCCCTGCGCATCCACCTCCCAGGAGAAGGTGCCGCTCTGCCTGGCCAGACGGTCATACCGGAGGGTGCTCTGCCGCAGCTCCGCGGTCAGCTGCTCCGCGATCTGCCGGGCCCTGGCGCGCGTGCCGAGGAACGCGAGCATCAGCGAGAACAAGAGCAGGCTGATGGTCGTTCCGCCGCCAATCACGAGCCACACGCTGCTGTAATCCGCCGCCGCGGCCAGTCCGCCGACCTGCGTGAAGAGCAGCGTCCAGCGGTGGCCGGCAAAATCGACCGGGGTCGACCGGGTCGCCCAGGCGGTGGATGCCGGCGTCATCGCCTGGGCGCTCCAGCTGTCGTACAGCAGGGTCGCCGCGGAGATCTCCGCGCCATCGTAGACCTGCAGGGCGATTCGATGATCCCGCTGCTTCGCCTCCCACCCCATCAGGGTGCCGCGCATCAGGTCCGTCATCCGGAACGGGCTGTACACCCACCCCTGGATGGCGGCCCGCCGCTGCGCCACGGTTTCCTGCGGCATCCCCTGACGGTACACCGGAACATACATCAGGACGCCGGCTTGAACATCCTTGCTGGTTTCCTGCACCAGGACGACCTTGCCCGAGAGCGCTTCGGCATCCTCATCCCGCGCCCGCTCCATTGCCGCGCAGCGCACGGGCTCGGTGAGCATGTCGTAGCCGAAGGCTCGCAGGTTCCGCTCCGCAAAGGGCTCAAGGTAGATGATGGAGGAGTAGGTCTCCCGTTCGCCGGCCGGCTTGACCTGATAATCCGGATACCCTTCACGCCGGATCGTCTGAACATGTGCGGCCAGCTGCGCGCGGGGAATCAACTGGGCAAAGCCGAGGCCCTGGATGCCGGGCAGGCGCCGTTCCAGGTGCAGGCTCTGGGCAAAGTCCCGCCAGACCTCGCGATCGACTGTTTTCGCGGCGTCAAAAACAGCCGCGCCGCTGTGCAGAATCTCGGCGCACGCCAGGAGCCGGGACTCGATGTTGATACGGATTTCATTACAAATGAAGTCAAACTCGCGCTGCACATCCGCTTCCACCTGCGCCTTGCTGTGAAACGAAGCCAGTGCCGTGATGACCAGCCCGGCGATCAGCAATCCCAGGGCACCCCGGCGACTGCGCACGGCTTGCCGGCGGCGGGTGGAGACAAAAACGGTGGCCAGACCGGTGAGCAGCAGCAGCAGCAGCCCCACGGGAAGGGCTGCGCGCATGGCCACGTCCCCTCTCCAGGACCGCGCGTCGATGTCCATGCCCAGCACAGCAACCACCTCGCCGGTTTGCGGGTGGCTCATCGGGACCAGTGCCGAGATCCACACCCCCCAGCGGTCGGCATACGGGCCTGCCACGGCCGCCCGGCCCGTGTCAAAGGCCTGGCGAAACGGCAGTGAGGCCTCCTCGTACTCTTGCCCTGGCGGGGCGTGATCCGGGGCCCCGGCGGGCTCGGAGTCCAGGAAGAAAAATATGTTGCCGGGAGCGCGGCGCCCCATCAGGTACAACCACCGGTAGCGAGGGTTGGCCGCGCAGGCGGTCGTGATCTGCTCCGTGATCTGCCGGTACTCGGGCTTCTCCAGGTCCGCGGCCGTGCCCGCAAGCGCCTGAACCTGCGCCAGGCCGATCGCCGGCGCCACCAGCTGCGCCTGCCGCAGCAGGTCGACGCGCATCCCCCGGTCCGCGCGCACCACCATCCACCAGGCGAAGAGCACCCCGAGGGCGAGGATGGCCAGGCCGATCGCCGCCATCGCGCGCGACAGAGACCCTGCCGGGCCATGTGTGATGTGATTGTCCATCAAGGAACTCGCGCACCTTCCGGGATGGCAACACGTGCCAAGGTCATGGCGCAAAGAATGGCAGAAACCGGGAAACATGTCTACCGGGTCCGGCCCAAATCAGCAGTCGGTCCCGATCCCGATAGCGATCGCGCTACCCCGCCCCCGGTCGCCAACCCATTGCCTACGGCTTACGGCTTACTGCCGGTCGATTGTGATGAAGGATCGTCTTAGGCGAGAAGTTATCCCGGCTTTCCCCGTTCGTGACCAAAACCTTGTCGTTTGCTGGAATTTCAATCACAGGTCTGCCCCACAATTCTTTTGCAGCTCTTCGATTCGCGGCGGCCACCGCTACGGGTCAGGACATAGAGATCGTCGCCATCATGAGCCAGAGTCGGCTCCTTTTGCCGTATTGTTTTTCGCTCCGGGCCAGAAACTCCGGCCGTGTTGTCTTGTCGGATGTGTTGCCCGGCATGACCTCGTAGGCGACCGGAAAGCCCTCCGGTGTGCCAATCAGCGCAATCACCACCTGCACACAGTCGGGCCGTTTGTTCCTGCTATAGCCAAATCGGCGCAACCCATCATTGTCTAAATCCGACAATCTCCTAGGCTACGCCCGCCGCAGCTGCGGGAAGAGAATCACGTCGCGGATGGCCTCGGAACCGGAGAGGATCATGGCCAGGCGGTCGATCCCGAGGCCCATGCCGCCGGCCGGCGGCATGCCGTGCTCCATCGCGACCAGAAAGTCCTCGTCGATCTTCTCGTTTGATCCGGCCGCCTGCTCCTCGAACCGCTTCCGCTGCTCGAGGGGATCGTTGAGCTCGCTGTAGGCCGGCGCAATCTCCTGGCCGGCAATGACCAGCTCGAACACATCCGCTGAGGCCGGGTCGTCCGGGCAGCTCTTGGCCAGCGGTATGAGCGCCTTGGGGAGGCGCGTGACAAAGGTCGGCTGGATCAGCGTCTTTTCGATCAGCTTCTCATAGACCTCGTGCGTGATCAGCAGGTGGTCCCAGGCGGGGTCGAGCGCCAGCCCGGCCGCGGCGGCGCGCGCCTGCGCCGCATCTTTCGGCAGGTCGAACCAGTCCGCGCCCATGCGCTCGCGCACCAGGTCGCGGTACGGGCGCTCGCAGAACGGCGCCTCCAGGTCGATGGCTGCATCCCCCTCGCCCACCTTCAGACTGCCGTACACCGTGGCCGCCACATGCCGGATGAGCCCCTCGACGAGCGCGCGCATGGTGCGCAGGTCGCCGTAGGCCTCGTACAGCTCCATCATCGTGAACTCGGGGTTGTGCGTGCGGTCGAGCCCCTCGTTGCGGAAGCAGCGGTTGATTTCGAACACCCTGTCAAACCCGCCCACGAGCAGGCGCTTGAGGTGGAGTTCCAGGGCGATGCGCAGAAACATGTCCATGCCCAGCGCATGGTAGTGCGTGACAAACGGCCTGGCCGAGGCGCCGCCGGCCATGGACTGCATCATGGGCGTCTCGACCTCCTGGTAGCCGCGGTCGTGCAGGAAGGCGCGGATCTCGCGGACCATGGCGATGCGCTGGTTGAAGCGCGCCCGCACATCCGGGTTGGAGACCAGGTCCAGGTAGCGCTGCCGGTAGCACTGATCGGTGTCGCGCAGGCCGTGAAACTTCTCCGGCAGCGGCAGCAGCGCCTTGGAAAGCAGCGTCCATTCCGAGACCTCAAGGGTCTGCTCGCCCATGCGCGTGGTGAAGAGCCTGCCGGTCACGCCGATGTGGTCGCCGAGGTCCGCAAACTTGAAGGCGTCGAAGGCGGCGTCGGCCAGCACGCCGCGCTTGACGTAGATCTGGAAGCGGTCGCTGCCGTCGCGCAGGTCGGCGAAGATGGACTTGCCCATGCTGCGAATGGTCGTGAGGCGGCCGGCGGCGCGCACGATTTGTCCGTCCGCGAACCCGGCGCGAATCTCGGACAGGCGGCCGGTGCGCGCAAAGGCGGCGCCGAACGGCTGATGCCCGGCCTGCTCCAGCGCCCGCATGTTCACCAGGCGCTGGTCCCGGTACTCGTTGCTGCCGACTGTTTCCGACATGGTGACCTCCTGTTCTACGTGGACGTAAATCAGCGCGAATGCTGCCAAATCCTGCGGCAAAACACGAGCTATTCCCTTGCCGAAAACAATCCGGGCGCGGAAATCTCTTCCCGCGCCCGAAGGAAACGTTTTGCGCAGCAAAACGTTATGCGGCGCCCAACTGATAGCGGACAAAGCGCCGGACAACAACCGTGTCGCCAAGCTTCTTGGCCGTGTCGGCCACGAGCTGCGAGATGGTCAGCTTCTTGGCCTCGTCCTTGACAAAGACCTGGTCGACCAGGCAAACCTCGCCGAAGAACTTCTTGATCTTGCCGTCGAGGATCTTCTCGATGATGTTCGCGGGCTTGCCCACGACCTGCGTGCGGTAGATGTCCTTTTCCGACGCAATCACGTCCGCGGGCACGGCCGCGCCGTCCAGCCAGCGCGGCGCCGCGGCGGCCACCTGCAGCGCAAGATCGTGGATCAGCTCGGCGAAGGCGGGGTTCGTGACGGTTTCCATCCTGCCGCAGGAGAGTTCAACCAGCACGCCGACCTTGCCGCCCATGTGGATGTAGGACTCCAGGCGGCCGGTGCCGGCGACGCCGTAGCGCGCCACGCGCCGGATCTTCACGTTCTCGCCCGTGGCCGCCACGATGCCGACGAGCTCGTCCTTCATGGTCTCGGCCACGTTCTCGTCTCCGGCCAGCACCTTGTCGGCGACCGCCACGACAAACTTCTTGAAGCCTTCGGTCTTGGCGACGAAGTCTGTCTCGCAGTTCACTTCCGCCAGAGCCATGGTCTGGCCGTCGGTGGACGTGGCCGCGCTGACGATGCCCTGGTTGGCTTCCTTGGCGGCGCGCTTGACCTGGATGGCCTGGCCGCGCTCGCGCAACAGCTTGATGGCGGCATCCATGTCGCCGCTGGTTTCCTGAAGGGCCTTCTTGCAGTCCATCATGCCGGCATTGGTGCGGGCGCGAAGGTCGGTAATCATTGCGGTGGTGAGCTCTGCCATGGTGAATCTCCTATGCGTGGGAAAAGGGGGCACGTGTCGCGGGTCAGGTGGTGGGCATCCGGGTTGAGCAGCGGGGAGAACAGGTGCCGGCAGAAGCATGCGCCGGCGGCACCTGTGCAAAGCCCGATGCCGCGCCTCATGCCTCGGTGGCAGGAGCAGCGGATTCCGCCGGCGCGGCGGCCGCAGCTTCCTCGGCAGCCGGCGCCGCCGCGGGCTCGACGGACTCTGCGCGGGCGACCACGGTATCCTTGGCCGCCTTGGCCGCGGTGCGCCGCTGGCGGGCCAGCTTGACCTTGGCTGCAACCGCGTCGGCATCCTCGTCCTTGTCCTTGTCGGCGCGCGCCTTGCGCGAGGCGCGATCCGAGGCATCGGATGCGGCGCGCTCCGCCTCAACCTGGCGGGCCTTCTCCGCTGCCACGCGGTTGTAATGCTCGGACGCCTCCCGGATCACCTTGGCAAAGGCGTCGGCGATCAGCTTGATGGCGCGGATGGCATCGTCGTTGCCCGGAATCACGTATTCGATCGGGTCCGGGTCGGCGTTAGTGTCCACCACGGCCACGAGCGGAATGCCCAGGCGGCGGGCTTCCTCCACCGCGATGCGCTCGCGGCAGATGTCCACGATGAAGAGCGCGGCCGGCAGGCGATCCATGTCCGCGATGCCGGCGAGGTTGCTCTGCAGCTTGTCGAGCTCGCGGCGGAGGTTGGCGGCCTCCTTCTTGTGGACCGACAGCACGCCGTTGTTGTTGCGGGCGATGGTCTCGATCTGGCGCATGCGCTTGATGCTCTTGCGGATCGTCTGGTTGTTGGTCAGCGTGCCGCCGAGCCAGCGCTCGGTCATGTGAAACTGGTTGCAGTCCACGGCGGCCTGCTTGATCACATCCTGGGCCTGCCGCTTGGTGGCGACGAACAGGACGCGGCCGCCCCGGAGCACGACGCTGCGCAGAAACGCGGCCGCCTCCTCGATCATGGTCAGCGTCTGGGTGAGGTCGATGATGTGGATGCCGCTGCGCTTGTCGAAGATGAACGGCTTCATCTTGGGATTCCAGCGCTTGGTCTGGTGGCCGAAGTGCAGGCCCGCGTCGAGCAAATCCTTGATCGTGAGGCCGGTGAGACTGGCAGGTGCGTCCATGTAACTCCTTGAACCGTTCGTGGAAGCGAAAGACCGGGAACGGGTGTCCGTTCCGCGAGGGTCTGCCGGCTTCCGGTTAATCCGCTTTGCCCGCTGCCCTGCTAAAAACCGCGGGTCGTTCGCTTCTGCGCCCTCCACCACACGGCCGAGTGCGCTCCGAAAGAGAGATGAACGATATCGATTCTGCGCGCGCCACGCAAGGACAAAAAAGGCGGGCAACGGGTGACAACC
>JBAWXQ010000011.1:0-31101 GCA_037144015.1 bacterium | reverse complement strand
GGTAATGGGTCGGGAAATGGGTTGGCGACAGGGGCGGCACCTCCGCGCGAGGATCGGGAACCGGCGACGATTACGGCGACGATTACGGATAACGAGGAGACGACACCCCATCGTCCACCGTTATCGTCCACATCCTCATTGCCGCGGCGGTGCGTGCGGGGTAGAATTCATTCTTTTACCCAACCGGAGAAACAGCATGAAGACTCAGGCCTATGCGATCGGCGTGGACTATGGCACCAACAGCTGCCGCGCCCTGCTGGTGGATGTGCGTGACGGCCGCGAGCTGGCCATGCACGTGTTCCCGTATCCGACCGGTGAGGCGGGGATCATCCTCGACCGCCGCGACCCCAACCTGGCCCGCCAGAATCCGGCCGACTACATCGACGGCTTTTTGGCCTGCGTCGCATCCGTCGTGCGGCAGGCGCGCAAGGTCAAGGGGTTCACCCCGGACCAGGTTGTCGGCATCGGCGTGGACACCACCGGCTCGACGCCTCTCCCCGTGGACGCCAAGGGGTTGCCGCTGGCCATGACCAGGAAGTTCGCGCGCCATCCGGCGGCGCAGGCCTGGCTGTGGAAGGATCACACCGGGCACGCCGAGGCCGCGGCCATCACGGAGTGCGCCCGACAGGCCGGCGCGCCCTACCTGTCCACGTGCGGCGGAACGTACTCGAGCGAGTGGTTCTGGTCCAAGATCTGGCACTGCCAGAAGACCGCCCCGGATGTCTTCCGCGCCGCCCATTCCTGGGTCGAGGCCTGCGATTTCATTCCCGCTTTTGTGACCGGCAAGCTCAGCCCCGCCTCCATGCCGCGCAGCATCTGCGCCGCAGGGCACAAGGCCATGTACGCGGAGCAGTGGGGCGGGCTGCCGTCGGAGAAGTTTCTGGCGTCGCTGGACCCGGAGCTGGCGGCGCTGCGCAGCCGGCTGTACACCCAGGCCGTGCCCTCGGACCAGGTGGCCGGATTCCTGATCGACGAGATTGCGCGGCAGGTGGGGCTGCCGCAGGGCATCCCCGTGGCCGTGGGTGCCTTCGACGCCCATCACGGGGCAGTCGGCGCCGGCATCCGCCCCGGCACGCTGGTGAAGATCATCGGCACTTCGACCTGCGACATGCTCGTGGCGCCGGCCGGCGTGCAGCTGAAGGACATCCCCGGCATCTGCGGGCTGGTGCCCGGATCCATCGTTCCCGGCATGACCGGCCTCGAGGCCGGGCAGTCGGCCGTGGGCGATATCTTTCTCTGGTTTGCCAAACACCTGCAGCCGGCCGGGCGCAGCGGCGGCGACGCCATTGCCGCGCTGACGCGGGCAGCGGCCGCGGCGCGCCCCGGCGAGTCGGGGCTGGTGGCGCTGGACTGGAACAACGGCAACCGCACCATCCTGGTCGATCCGCTGCTGAGCGGGCTGCTGGTCGGCCAGACGCTGCACACCACGGCGCCGGAAATCTTCCGCGCCCTGGTGGAGGCCACGGCCTTTGGCGCGCACACCATCATCCAGCGCTTCGAGGAGTACGGCGTCCCGGTGAAGGAGGTTGTGAACTGCGGCGGCATCGCGGAGAAGAGCCCCTTCCTGATGCAGGTGTACGCCGATGTCTGCAACCGCCCCATGCGCATCAGCCGCTCCGCCCAGACCTGTGCCCTGGGCGCGGCCATCTTCGGCGCCGTGGCCGGCGGCGCCTGGCGCAACACCGGGGCTGCCCAGCGCGCCATGACCGGCGTCAAGGACACCGTCTACCGCCCCATCGGCGCAAATGTGCGGGTCTACGGCGAGCTGTATGCCATCTACCGCGACCTGCATGATGCCTTTGGACGGACCGGCCGGCACCCGCCCCTGGATGATGTCATGAAGCGCCTGATCGCCATCCGGACGCGGACGCGCAGGTAGAGTTTTTATTGCAGAGGAAACGAGCATGTACGACGAGCTTCGGAAGCAGGCCCTGGAGGCCAACCTGGCGCTGGTGCGGCACGGGCTGGTGGTGATGACGTGGGGCAATGCCAGCGTCATCGACCGGGCCCGCGGCGTGGTGGCCATCAAGCCGAGCGGCGTGCCGTACGACGCGATGTCCTGGCAGGACATGGTGGTGGTCGATCTCGACGGGCGCACCGTGGAGGGAAAGCGCCGGCCGTCGTCGGACCTTCCCACGCATCTGGCCCTCTACGTGGCCTGGCCCGCCATCGGCGGCGTCGTGCACACGCACTCCCCCCATGCCACGATGTTTGCCCAGGCCTGCCAGCCGATCCCCTGCCTGGGCACCACGCATGCCGATCATTTCCACGGACCGGTCCCGGTGACGCGCGTGCTCACGGAGCGGGAGGTGGTCGGCGATTACGAGGCCAACACCGGCGAGGTGATCATCGAGCATTTTGCGGAACTCGATCCGCTGCACGTCCCGGCTGTGCTGGTGGGGACGCACGGCCCCTTCACCTGGGGGCGCAAGGCCATGGAAGCCGTGGAAAACGCCGTGGCGCTCGAACAGGTGGCCCGCATGGCGCTGGGCACGCTGCAGATTCATGTCGGGGCCCGGCCGATCCCGGACCACATCCTCGCCAAGCACTTCAACCGCAAGCACGGCCCCGGGGCGTATTACGGGCAGAAGAGTTAGCGCCTTTCCGGTCAACATGCACGATATTGCGTGTATCTTGGAGCATCCAAGTGGAAGGACACAGAGGTAAGATGAGAAGGAAAGAGAGCACAGAGAGAATTTCATTCGGCTGCCGCCGGTTTGCCGGCCGCAGGCAGGAAGTTCTCGGTGGTCTCTGCTCCTCTCTGTGCTCTCGGTGTCCTTGAAGTCTATGTTCGTTGGGTTGCGGGCTGACGCCCGCCTTCGCGCCCTTCCGGCCCCCTTCCTCCCCCGTTTTCGCATTCATTCAGCTTGTGCGCGACAGGCGTTTGCAATATAGTAAAAATGGTTACGCAAACGCGAGAATAGGTATGCCTGAAGACACTGTGCCGAACGCAACAGCCCCCGTTCCCGCCGATGGCAACGGCAGTTACAACGCGGATAGCATTACGGTCCTGGAAGGCTTGGACGCCGTGCGGAAGCGTCCGGCCATGTACATCGGCGACACCGGCGTGCGCGGCTATCACCACCTGGTCTACGAGGTGGTGGACAACTCCATCGACGAGGCCCTCGCCGGGTACTGCAAGCACATCGAAGTGGCGATCAACCCCGACGGATCGATCTCCATCACCGACGATGGCCGCGGCATTCCCGTGGGCATGCATGCCACCGAGGGGAAGCCCGCCGTGGAGGTCGTGCTGACCAAGCTGCACGCCGGCGGCAAGTTCGACGGCTCGAGCTACAAGGTCTCCGGCGGGCTGCATGGCGTGGGCGTTACCTGCGTCAACGCCCTCAGCGAGTGGCTTGAGGTCGAGGTGCGGCAGGACGGCAAAATCCACCGCCAGCGCTACCAGCGCGGGCACCCCGTGACCACGCTCGATGTGGTGGGCGAGACCCGGGGCACCGGCACCCGCATCACCTTCCTTCCCGACCACACCATCTTCACCTGCAGGGGGTTCGAGTGGGATATCCTCGCCACCCGCCTGCGCGAGCTGGCCTTCCTCAACCGCGGCGTGGAAATCCGGTTTTCCGACACGGAAAAAGGGCGCGAGGAGCTGTTTCTCTTCAACGGCGGCATCGTTGAGTTCGTGGCCTACCTGGTGCGCAACAAGGCCGTGGTCCACCCCAACGTCATCTACCTTTCGGGGCGGCGCGATAACATCGAGTGCGAGATCGCGCTGCAGTACACCGACGCCTACAACGAGAACGAGCACAGCTACTGCAACAACATCAACACGATCGAGGGGGGCACCCACCTCAGCGGCTTTCGCTCCGCCCTGACCCGCACCGTCAACAAGTACGCCACGGACAGCAAGCTGATCAAGCCCGGCGACGAGGCCATGGGCGGCGATGACATTCGCGAGGGGCTCACGGCGATCATCAGCGTCAAGGTCCCGCAGCCGCAGTTCGAGGGGCAGACCAAGACCAAGCTCGGCAACGGCGAGGTGGAGGGGATCGTCTCGGCGATCGTCAACGAGCAGCTCGGCTCCTTCTTTGAGGAAAACCCGGGCGTGGCACGCAAGGTTGTCGAAAAGGCCGTGCTGGCCGCCCGCGCCCGCGCCGCCGCGCGCAAGGCGCGCGACCTCACCCGCCGCAAGGGGGCGCTCGACTCCGCCGCGCTCCCCGGCAAGCTGGCGGACTGCTCCGAGCGCGACCCGGCCAAGTGCGAGCTCTACATCGTCGAAGGCGACTCCGCCGGCGGCTCCGCCAAGCAGGGGCGCAACCGCGAGACCCAGGCCGTGCTGCCGCTGCGCGGCAAGGTGCTCAACGTTGAGAAGGCGCGCCTGGACAAGATCCTGAACAACAACGAAATCCGGACGCTGGTCACGGCCATCGGCGCCGGCATCGGCACGGACGACTTTGACCCCGCCAAGGTGCGCTACCACAAGATCATCATCATGACCGATGCCGACGTGGACGGCGCACACATCCGCACCCTGCTGCTGACCTTCTTCTACCGCCAGATGCCGCAGCTGATCGAGCGCGGGCACGTCTTCCTGGCCCAGCCGCCGCTCTACAAGGTCACGCGCAAGCAGCGCGAGGAATATGTCGACAGCGACGCCGCCCTGACGCGCAAGCTGCTGGAGCTCGGTTGCGACGACATCACCCTGCGCCTGCCGGACGGCCGCGTCCTGACCACGGGGGAGATCCGCGCCCTCCTGGACGTGCTCGTGCAGATCGAGGAGACCTGCGCCAGCATCGCGCGCCGCGGCGTGGATGTGCCGGCCATGCTGCGCCAGCGCCACCCCGAAACCGGCGAGCTGCCCCGCTTCATGGCCGTCATCGGCTCCGGCGACGCCGCCGAGGCGCGCTTTGCCCGCAGCGACGCCGACCTGGCCGCCATCCGCGCCGCGGCGGAGACGAAGCTGCAGGCCGGCATCGACCTCGCGGCCACGCAGGTGCGGGCCTTTCACCGCAACGCCCCCCTGCCGTTCTGTTGGATGGAGATCTTCCGCGCGGTTTCGCTCCGCAAGGAGCTGCAGCAGCTGGCGCCGTTCGGCTTCAGCGCCGAACAGGTGGCAGGCACATCCGAGCCGTTCGCGTTCATCCAGGATGGCGACGAGGTCGAGACGCCGGTCAAGGCGCTCGCGGAGCTGCTTGGGGTGGTCCGCCTGCGGGGCCGCAAGGGGCTCGCGATCCAGCGCTACAAAGGTCTGGGCGAAATGAACCCGGACCAGCTCTTTTCCACCACCATGGACCCGGACAACCGCCGGCTCCTGCGCGTGATGCTCGATGACGCGGTCAAGGCCGACGCCATCTTCACGCTCCTCATGGGCGACGAGGTCGAGCCCCGCCGCCGCTTCATCGAGGAAAACGCCCTGAACGTCCGCAACCTCGACGTATAAATTTGCCGTGCCGGCAAATTTATTGTGGGGTAGGGCCGCATCATGCCATGGCTCGGTTCGGCATCAAGGTGGCCCGGGCGCTCCGCGCACGGGCAAACAGTACAGATGGATATCACACCAGAGATCATCGAAGAATCGGCCGACTGTTTGCCGGAGTACGCCCGGATTCCGATCTCCTTTGAGGTGCGTCTTATTTTTGGCTCTCTGGGACATTCGGGTGTCGCCGCCGTGTCGGGGGAAAGGCATCGGCGGCTGTTTGATCGAAGCGGCGATTTTGTGGGCCCAGAGTCGCCATTGCCGGACGCTTACGATTGAAACGCAGAACATCAACGTGCCTGCCTTCTTTATGACATTTCATCAGATTTGGAGCATTGTAGGAGCGCTACCCCGTAGCGCGATTGTCCAAGGGAAGGCGGTTGACGATGCTTACGCTCGTTTTTGCCCGGTTTTGAGAAGAGAAGTAGATTGGATGAATACACGCACGGATCCATTGACATCATTCCAACATGCATGTATATTTGATGTATGACTCGCACGCAGATCCAAATTCCGGATGTCCTGTACGATCAAGCCAAGCGCCTGGCAGAGGCTCGCGAAATTTCGCTGGCCGAATTGGTGCGGCGCGGCTTGGAGTATATGCTTTCCGTAAGTGCGCCGGCACAGCCGGGCAAGGATTCGTGGGATCTGCCGGCGCCTCTGCGGCTCGGATCGGATGATCCGTTCGCCGTTCCGGATTGGCGCTATCGCCTGCACATGGGCGAGGGGATGGTGGCCGAGCCGCAGGCCGAGTATCGAATCGCGAAGAATCCGCGCGGGAGGAATCGGACGTGACATCCTGCGATACGAATGTGCTCTACCTGGCGTTGAACGCGGATGCCGTCGGCCATGATGCCGCGTGGTCGTTCCTGGCAAGTCAGCGGGCAAATCAGCGATTTGTGCTGTGCGAGCTGGTTCTGGCCGAGCTCTACTGCCTCTTGCGAAATCCCGCTGTATCCGGGCGGGCGCTGGATGCCGCAACGGCGGCGGGTGTCATCCAGCAGTTGCGCAGCAATCCGGCGTGGCGGCTGGTGGATGTTCCCGGCGATGCACGCATCATGGATGCTGTCTGGGCGGCAGCGGCGCAGCCGGGCATGGCGTTCCGGCGGCTCTTCGACCTGCGCCTGGCTGCGACCCTGCGGCATCACGGGGTTCGGGAATTTGCCACGCGTAACCTGCGCGACTTCACGGCAACCGGGTTTGCCCGCGTGTGGGATCCAACCGCGCTATAGCATGAACAGCATGCGGTTGATGGACGAACGACATCAAGGATGCGAACGCTTCAGTTGAAGAAGGCGCAATACGAAGACGAACGGCACCACATGCCCACCCCACAACCGCATACCCCCACAAACGCCGCGTGCAGCGCGGCGTCGCTGCATGCCGCGGTGCAGCAGCACTTCGGGCATGCCGCATTCAAGGAGGGCCAGGCCGCGGCGATCCAGGCCGTGCTGGCCGGATCGGACGTCGTGCTGGTCATGCCCACGGGGTCCGGCAAGTCGCTCTGCTATCAGCTCGCGGCCCTGCTGCTGCCGGGCACGACCTTGGTGATTTCACCGCTGATCGCGCTCATGAAGGATCAGGTCGACGCGCTGGAGCGGCGCGGGATTGCCGCGACCTTCCTGAACTCAAGCCTGGATGCCGGCGAAATGACTTTCCGACTGGAGGGTGTGCGCGCTGGCCGCTTCAAGCTCGTGTACGTCGCGCCGGAGCGCTTCCGCAACCGGCGCTTCGTGGATGCGCTGGCGGAGGCAAAGGTGAGTCTACTGGCCGTCGACGAGGCGCACTGCATCAGCCAGTGGGGGCATGACTTCCGGCCGGACTACCTGGCCATGGGGCAGGTCGTGGAGCGCATGGCCGGCGTGCGCGTGCTGGCTGTGACCGCGACCGCCACGCCGGAGGTGCGCGGGGATATTGTCAAACAGCTGGGGCTGGGGCTGCCGCCGCGCCAGCCGCCGGTGATCCACGTGCACGGTTTTGAGCGGCCGAACCTGTATCTTTCCGTGACCCGCACGGCGCGCCATGCGCACAAGCTCGCGCAGCTGCTGCGCGTGATCGCGGCCCACCGCACGGGGATTGTCTACTGTTCCACGCGAAAGATGGCGGAGCGCGTGCACGGCATGCTGCGGGAGGAAAAGCTGTCGCCGCTGCTGTACCACGGCGCGCTTTCGGATGATGAGCGCAGCCGCGCACAGGATGCCTTCCTGGCCACCGACGCGCCCGTGATCGTGGCGACCAACGCCTTTGGCATGGGCGTGGACCGGCGTGACCTGCGGTTTGTGGTGCACTGGGACATCCCGGGCAGCGTCGAGGCCTATTACCAGGAGGTCGGCCGTGCCGGCCGCGACGGCCTGCCGGCCTGGTGCGAGCTGCTGTTCAACTACGTCGACATCCGCACGCAGCAGTTTTTCCTCGATGGCGCCAACCCCGAGCCGCGCGATGTGCTGGCCGTGTGGGAGGCTGTGCGCCGCGCTTGCGCGAATGGCGCGGTGCGGCAGGCCGGCGAGGCGTGGGCCGAGGCCGCCGGCGTAAAGAATGAGATGGTCGTGCGCACGGCGCTGGCCATGCTCGAGCGCGCCGGTCTGATCGCCCGCGAAGTCGAGGGCGGGCAGCGCGCCTACACTACGAAGCTGGTGCCGGGCGCAGACCCTGCCGCCCTGCGCCCCCAGTTTGTCAACCTCACGGCCAAGCGCGCGCGCGACCAGCGCAAGCTGGATGCCATGCTGCAGTTTGTGGATCACAGCGGCTGCCGCCAGGGCTACATTCTTTCCTACTTCGGCGAGCGCGATGCGCAGGCGCGGTGTGCGGCATGCGACCGCTGCGTGCGGCGCACGCTGGCGCCGCGCCGCGACCTGACTGGGGTGCAGTGGACGGCCATCCAAAAGGTGCTCAGCTGTGTGTCGCGCATGCAGGGACGCTACGGCGGCGGGCGCGTGGCGCAGGTGCTGCGCGGGGAGGACGATCCGCTGCTGCGCGAGCGCGAACTCGACAAGCTCTCCACCTACGGCCTGATGCGCGACTGGCCGTCGCCGGCGATCCGGGCGCTGCTGGATGCGCTGATTGCCGAGGGGTGTGTGTCCGTTACTGCGGATGCCTACCATACCGTGTCGATCACGCCGGCAGGGGTTCAGGTGGCACGGCGTCAGGTCGCCTTTGCGATGGCCTGGCCATCCGGGTGTCCGGAGACGCCGGACGCCGGAAAAGAGCCGACGCGTCCGGTTCCGCGGCAAACAGACGCGGCAGCGCCGACGGGAGGGGGGCGGGCCTCCGCCGTGGGAAATGAAGCCGCCACGGCGGAGCTCTTGGCGCTCTTGCGTCAGTGGCGCACGGAGGAGGCGCGCCAGCTGGGCGTGCCGGCCTATCGCGTGCTGACCAACCGCACGCTCGAGGCGCTGGCACAGGGTGCGCCGCAGTCCATGGTGGACTTGGAGGAAATTCACGGATTGGGGCCGATCCTGCGCGCCCGGTATGGCGAGAAGGTCCTGTCTTTGCTCGCGAATGGGCGCAGGCAGACTCCGGGTGCGTGATGCACGATGAAGCCGCAAAGCACAACGGTTCGCAATACCGGCGCGGATGAGAATGCGGCCGGTGCGGAGCGGCCCGCAGGATCGCGGCCGGTGCGGATCATCTGCGACGATCGCGAGCGGAGCTCGGGCGTCGTGGACGAGCTGCGCAAGTTGCCCGCCACCGACGTGGTGGTGCGGCGCCTGCTGGCGGGCGACTACCTGATTGATGGCCGGGTGCTGGTCGAGCGCAAGACGGTGCATGACTTTGCCGTGTCGATCATGGACGGCAGACTGTTCCAGCAGGCGACGCGTCTGGTGCGGACCATGCCGGGGCGCGTGGTCGTGCTGCTGGAAGGGGATCGCAGCGTGCTGTCCGAGCCGGGTCTGCGGCGCGAATCGGTGCAGGGCGCGCTGGTGACGCTCAGCGTGGTGTTGGGCATTCCGGTGCTGCGCGCGAAGGACGCGGCGGAGACGGCGCGGATTCTGCGCTACACGACCGAGCAGCTGCGCCGTGCGGGCGCAAATACGATTCGTCGCGCAGGGTATCGCCCCCGGAGGCTGCGCGCGCGCCAGCTGTTCATCCTGCAGGGGCTGCCCGGCGTGGGCCCGGAGCGTGCGGCGCGGCTGCTGGACGCCTGCGGCTCGGTGGCCGGCGTCTTTGCCGCGGACGAGAAGGCGTTGGCACAGATCCGCGGCATCGGCCAGCACACGGCCGCCGCCATTCATCTGCTGATGCACGCAGGAACGGGCGTTCAGCCTGGCGGCAATCATTTGCCCGAATCCTGTGATCTGGATGCCGGCAATTGAACCGCGCCTGCCCTATTGAATCCGCAGTTTTCCCTTGTTCTCACACCTCTAGAGGTGTGAGAATTAGCAGCATGAAAGCACCAGCTCTGGCGCCGACACTTTGGCGTACCTGCCGTGTTCTGGCCTGTCCGCGGCGGTTGGAGGTGTTGCGATGCGTGATCGGGAAGGGATCCGTTTGCGTCAAGGAGGTGGCGCGGATCTGCCGCATGCCCGAAAATACCGCCACACAATATCTGCGGGCATTGCAGGCGCGCGGACTGCTGGTCGCCAGCCGCCAGAGCCGCTGGGTATACTATGTTCCGCGTGCGGATCCCTCTGTGCAGCATGCTCAACTGTTGCTGGATGCCATGCGCAGGGACCTGGCGCAGCGCGAGACGTGCGAAAACAGCGTCGCCGCACTGACCGCTTTTACACATCCGCGCCGGATTGCAATTGTGCGATGTCTGAATTCAGAAACGATGCCCGTGGACCAGATGGCACAGGTCACCGGGATGTCCTTGCCTGCTTGTTACCGGCACATGGCCAAGCTGGTCAGTCGCGGTGTCGTTGTCGTTGGGAACGACAGCGTTTGTAAACTGTTGTGCCCCGCTCCGGGCCTGGCAACAACCCTGCTGCAGGCGGCCCTGGAGTGAAACGCCTTGGGTGTCCTGTCCTGAACCCTCCACTGGCTATTCTGGTGTTATCTGTCGATCCCGCCATTCTCACACCTCTAGAGGTGTGAGAATGGCGGGATCATCTGTTTGTGCCGAGTAGGTTTGAGAGGGCTGCGCGAAATTCTATTGCGCGCAGAAGCGGCGGGCCGCGGCGATGTCGCGCTGGACTTGCGCCATGAGCGCGGCGGGGGTGCGATATTTTCGCTCTGGCCGCAGCCGCGCCAGGAAGGCGATGTCGAGCGTCGCACCGTAGAGGTCGCCCTCGAAGTCGAGAAAATGATTCTCCAGGATGGGCGTTTCCGGGCGCGCATCGGGGAATGTCGGCCGGAACCCAAGGCTGGCCACGCCGTCCACCGGGCGGTCGCCAATCCACGTGCGCACCACGTAGACGCCGGTCGGCGGCAGCACCTCGGCCGAAGGGTGCACGTTGGCGGTGGCCATGCCGAGTGTGCGCCCCACGCCGCGCCCGCGCACGACGACCTCGCGGATGGAGTAGGGGCGCCCCAGCATCGCAGCGGCTTCGGCCAGCCGCCCGCGCTGGATGGCCTCGCGGATGCGCGTGCTGGAGACCGGCCGGTGGTGATACTGCGCGGCGCGCACCACGGTGACGCCAAATCCGTGCATTCGCCCCAGCCGCTTGAGCTCCGCGATGTCGCCCGCCGCCCGCGCGCCGAAGCGCCAGTTGCCGCCGCAGTTGATCGTGGCGATGTGGCGGTTGCGGCCGCACAGGAGCGACACGAACGCTTGGGGCGAGAGCGCGGCCAGCGTTTTTGTGAACGGCAGCATCAGGCAGCCGTCAATTCCCGTGGCGGCCAGCCGCTCGAGGCGCACCTCCAGCGGCGTCAGCAGCGGCGGCCGGTGCTCCGGCGCCAGGACCGAGAGCGGATGCTGGTCAAACGTCAGCGCCCAGGCCTGGCCGCCGCGGCGCCGCGCCTCGCGCACGGCTCCGTCCAGCACCAGCCGGTGTCCCACATGGATGCCGTCGAAGAAGCCGGCGGCCAGCACAATCGGGCCGCGCAGCGCACGGAAACGTTCGGGATGGATCAGGGTGCGCATGGGTAGGGTCAGTGGGCATTCGCCATTGGGGAAAGTATCCCGCGTTTGCGGCGCGGTATCCGGCGGAATACCCGGTGCTACTGCGGCTTGTCCGCCGGCGGCAGGGTGCTCAGGAATTGCTGGAACGGGATAACGCGCGCGGCAAGGGCGTCGCGGTTGAGCTTGAGAACGTCGTCGAAGGGAAGGGCATCCTCGATTTTCAGCGTGCCGGAGGCGGTCCGGCGCAGCGCATCCAGGCACGCGCCGCAGCCGAGCGCCTGGCCGATCTCGTGGCAGAGGGTGCGGACGTAGGTGCCCTTGGTGCAGACGATGTCGAACGTGGCCAGCGGCGACTCCCAGCGCAGGAGCTTGAAGCGATACAGGTGGATGAAGCGCGGCTCGCGCGCGACTTCCTGCCCCTTGCGGGCGAGCTTGTAGAGCGGCACGCCCTTGATCTTCACCGCCGAGACCATGGGCGGCGTCTGAAAGCTGTCTCCGAGCCGGGCCTCCATCTGCGCGCGGATCTGTTCTTCCGTGATGCCGTCGCAGGGCTTCTCCTCGATGGTCTCGCCGTCGATATCCTGCGAGTTGGTGGTGCGCCCCAGGCGCATGACGCCCTCATAGGCCTTGTCGCCGCCCATGATTTGGGCGGAGAGGCGCGTGCCGCGCCCCAGCAGGAGCACCAGCAGCCCCGTGGCATTGGGATCGAGCGTGCCGCCGTGCCCGACCTTGTCGATGCGGAACATGCGGCGGACGCCGGCCACGATGTCATGCGAGGTGGGGCCGGCCGGCTTGTCCACCAGCAGCACGCCGTCAAACGGGTCGACTGGCGGCTGGCGGTTGGCGGAGGGCGTGAAGCGTGTGGGGATGTTTTGGGGCATGGGTGGTGATGGAACAGAACGGTTATCGGTTATCGATAGATCACGGATCACTGGCCACCGATGACGGATCACTGGCCACCGATGACGGATCACTGTCTTCCGCCGGGATGTTGAGGTGGGAGAGAACATCGAGGACGTGGTCGCCTTTTTGGACGGAGAGGTCGAGCCGGAAGGCCAGGCGGGGGGTATACTTCAGCGTGAGATCCTTGTTGACCAGCTGCTGCAGTTCGACGCGCCGGCGCTCGATCTTGTGCAGCATGGTGCCGCGCACGTGCTCATGCCCGCGGATGGACAGGTAAACCGTGGCATTGCGGAGGTTGCGGGCGGTTTCCACGCGCACCACGGTGATGGCCGCCATGTCGAGGCCGTCGGACTGGAAGACCTTGAAGAAGGCCTCGGCCAGCTCGCGGCGGAGGAGGGCATTGACGCGTTCTAGGCGATCGATGGGCAAGGACGGGTTCCTGGGTTCGGGGTTCAGGGTGGAGGCAGAGAGGTCAGAGATCAGATGTCAGCGGTCAGTTCAAGCCGCCACCGTCCAACAGCCAACCCCAAACGATCACCTCTGCGGTCTTTGCGCCTCTGCGGTGAAAAGAAGGTCTTCGGCCGCAAGAAACCTACAGCGTGCGCGGCAGCTCCTCGAGAATGTAGCATTCGATGTAGTCGCCCTCGGCAAAGGAGTCGAAGTTCTCGAAGCGGATGCCGCACTCCTGCGGCTCCTTGACCTCCGAGACCTCGCTCTGGAAGTGGCGCAGGGTCGCGATCCGGCCGTTGTACACGATCTGGCGCTGGCGGTACACGCGCACCTTGGCGTCCGTGCGGACGACGCCGTCGGAGACCTGACACCCTGCGATCTTCCCCTTGCGGCTGAGATCGAACACGGTCTTGAGCATGGCGTGGCCGCGGAGAACCTCGCGGTATTCCGGGGCGAGCAGGTCGAGCATCTCCTGCTTCACGCGGTCGATCAGCTCGTAGATGATGCGGAACGTCTGGACGCGCACGCCGTCGTGGCGCGCCATGCTCTGCACGCCGGACTCGCAGGCGATGTGGAAGCCGATGATGAGGGCCCGGCCGGCATTCGCGCGCTGGACGTCATTGGCCGTGACATTGCCGATGTTGCTGTTGATGATGTTCAGCGTGACCTTCTCGCTCTTGATCTCCTTGAGCGAGTCAACAATGGCCTCGACGGATCCCTGGGTGTCGGCCTTGACGATGATGTTCAGCTCGAGGCGGTTCTGGTCCTTGATCTGGCTCATGAGCGCGTCGAGCGAGGTGACCTTGGAGGTGGCCAGCTCGCCGCGCTTGCGCTCGTCGGCAAAGGTCTCGGCCAGGTCGCGGGCGCGTTTTTCGTCGAGCATCACGCGGAAGGGCGAGCCGGCTTCCGGCACGCCGGAAAGCCCCATGCACTTCACGGCCGTGGCAGGTGTGGCCGACTTGACCATGCGGCCGCGGTCATCCATCAGGGCGCGGATGCGGCCGAAGTAGTCGCCGCACAGCACGACATCGCCCACGTTGAGCGTGCCGCCGGAGACCAGCAGCGTGGCGGTCGGGCCGCGGCCCTGCTCGAGCTGGGCCTCGATGACGAAGCCGCTGGCGCGGCGGCTGATGTTGGCGGTCAGCTCCAGCACGTCGGCCTGCAGCAGGATCATTTCCAGCAGGTGATCCACGCCTTTGCCGGTGATGGCGCTGACTTCGCAGCAGACCACGTCGCCACCCCAGTCCTCCGGCGTCAGACCTTCGCCCTGGAGCTGCTGCTTGACGCGCTCGGGCTTGGCCTGCGGCAGGTCGCACTTGTTGATGGCGATCAGGAGCTGCACGCCGGCCTGCTTGGCATGGCGGATGGCTTCCTTGGTCTGCGGCATGATGCCGTCGTCGGCGGCAATGATGATCACGGCGATGTCGGTGAGGCTGGCACCGCGCGCGCGCATGGCGGAGAAGGCGGCGTGGCCGGGGGTGTCGAGGAAGGTGATCTTGCGGCCGTTGACGTCGACGGTGTAGGCGCCGATGTGCTGCGTGATGCCGCCCGACTCGCCGGCGGCCACCGTGGCGTTGCGGATGCGGTCCATGAGCGAAGTCTTGCCATGGTCGACGTGACCGAGGAAGGTCACCACCGGCGGGCGCGGCACGAGTTCCTCGGGCCGGTCATCCGGGATGTCGTCGTCGGCATCGTCGCGGCGGAGCACCGGTTTGCGTTCGGTTGACCGGCGGGCGCGCTCGATTTCAACGGTGTAGCCGTACTTGCTGGCGATGCGGTTGGCCAGCTCAATCTCGACGCGCTGGTTGATGGAGGCCAGCACATTGAGCTGCATCAGGTCGGCGATCAGGCGGTTGGGGCGCAGGCCGAGCATTTCGGCCAGCTCCTTGACCACCACCGGGCCGCGCACCATGAGCACGTGGTCGTTGGCAGGCTCGGCTGCTGCCGGAGCCGCCGGAGCCGCCGCGGCCGCGGCGCGCTGGGCCAGGACGAAACGGGTGGGCGCGCCGCCTCCCCGGGGCGGCGCTTGACGGCTGCCGCGCGGGGCCTCGACATCCTTGCCGGGCCTGGGCTTGTCCGCGCCGCGGGAGACAGGCCGGACCGCCTGCGGCCCCACGTAGGCAGCCACGAGCGCTTCGTCCGGGTCGATTTCCTCCTCGGAGCCCGGGCGCCGGGGTCCCTTGGGTCGGGGTTTGTCGAGGCGCGGCTTGACAGCGGCAGCCGGGACCACCGGGACGGGGACGGCGGCAACCGGGGCTCCGGGTTTGGGCGCTGCAGGTTTGGGTGCAGCCGCGGCCGCCGCAGGGGGTGTGGCCGCTGCCGGTGCGGCAGGAGCATCCGGCGTAGCCGTGGCGACCGGGGCTGCGGTTGGTGCAGGCGCCGGTGCCGGTGTGGTGGGTGCTGCCTCGACCGGCGTGCCGTTGACCAGGCGCTCGATTTCGCGGGCACGGGCGATGTTGGCGAGCAGCACGTCCCGTTCGGCCTTCAACTGCGAGGCCTGGCGGAGGCGGTCAGCCTCCCGCTTGGCGCTCAGCTTGACGCGGCGCTCTTCGGCCTCGCGGTCAATTTCTTCCTTGGTGCGGCGGCAGAAATGCGACTGCAGCTGCTTGACCTCGTCCTCGTCCAGACGTGCCAGCGGCGAGCGGGCTTCCAGGCCCAGCTCTCCGGCCTGTCGCAGCACGTCCGAACTGGTCGTGGCGAGCGTTTGCGCGAGCTCGAAGACTCTCATCGCTTATGCGCCGTCCTCTCCGGGGTTGGTCGCGGCCGCCGCATCCCAGATGCGCTTGGCGGTCGTTTCATCGAAACCGGTGGCTTCCTGTATATAGGGGATCTCGGCGGCCAGGATGCCGTCGGCGTTGAGAAATCCGTTTTTGACCAGGGACTCGGCCTCTTCGCGGCTGATGCCCGGAATGCCGGCCAGGTGCTCGATGGCGTGGGTAACCTGCACTTCGAAGGTCTCGGTCTCATTTTTCTTGATGTTCACGCGCCAGCCGGTGAGCTTGGCCGTGAGGCGCACATTCTGCCCATGCCGCCCGATCGCCAGCGAAAGCTGGTCCGGATCGACTGTGATATCGACCGTGTTGTATTCCTTCGGGTCGATCTCGATCTCCGTGAGCCGGGCCGGGGAGAGCGCCTGCGTGATGTACTGGCGGATGTCGTCGCTCCAGCGCACGATGTCAATCTTTTCGCCGGCCAGCTCGCGGACGATGTTCTTCACGCGGGTTCCGCGCAGGCCGACGCAGGCGCCGACCGGATCCACCTTGTCGTCATTCGAGCGCACGGCGATCTTGCTGCGGAAGCCGGGATCGCGCGCCACGCCCATGACCTCGACAATGCCGTCGGCAATCTCCGAGACTTCCAGGCGGAAGAGCGCCTTGACAAATTCAGGGCAGGCGCGTGACAGCACCAGCGCGGGGCCGGTCGAGCTGTTCTGCACCTTCAGGATGTAGGCGCGCACGCGATCGCCGATCTGGTATTCCTCGGTCGGGATGCGATCCTTGGCCGGGATGATGGCCTCGGCCTTGCCGATGTCCACGATCAGGTCACGGTGGGCGATCTGCCGCACGGTCCCGCTGACAATGTCGCCGACGCGGTCCTTGTACTCCTCAAAAACGTGGTCACGCTCGGCCTGCCGGATCTTCTGGAGGATCATCTGGCGGGCGGTCTGGGCGGCGATGCGGCCGAGCTTTTCCGGCGGGATCTCGAGGGTGACGTTGTCGCCCGGCTGGACATCCGGCTTCAGATCGCGCGCCTTGCGCATGGAGATAAACCCCAGGCCGGTGTCCTCGTCCGTTGCGATCAGCGTGTCAAACGCCCGCACCTGCATGGTTTTGCGGTCGATTTCGACCTTGACCTCGTTTGAAACCCCGATGGTTTTCCGCGCCGCGGACAACAGGGCCGACTCGATGGCCTGGATGATCACCTCACGGTTGACACCCCGGTCGCGTTCCAGATAGTTGATGACCGTCATCAGTTCGCTATTCATGGCGGCACCTTGCCTTCCATCGAGTCATTCACTTGCCAAGAAACAAAAAAGAGTGGGTCGCCCCACTCTTGCGAGAGTCCGCTGCAAAGAGTGCCTGTCACAATAGAACAGTGGGTGCCACGTTGTCAATGGTTGAGTCTCCTTGACTTCATTCCCGGCACCTTGTAGCATGATCACTGTAGTGAAATTCATACACAGGAGAAAGCAGATGAACAAGGTTCTGATCATGGTTGCGGTGCTGGCGATGGCGTCGCCGGCGGCATGGGCCGGTTGCGGCTCTTGCCCGGCCGACAAGGCTGCGGTGAAGAAGGAGTCCTGCTGCAAGGCTGGCGACACCGTTTACGCGTGCGCGAAGTGCGCCGTGGTCGATGTCAAGGCCGGCGCGTGCACGAAGTGCAGCGCAGACTTGAAGGCCATGCATGTTCTGGCCATCAAAGACGGCGCGGTCACCTTGTGCCCCTGCGAGGCTGGCTGCAAGTGCACGATCAAGGCGGATGATGCAACCCAGTGCGGTTGCGGCAAGGCCGTGGTTACGATCAAGTGCGCGAGCGCCTGCCCGGCGGCAGCCCCCAAGGTTGAGGCACCCAAGGCGGACGCGAAGTAATACCCGTCTGGACGAACGCAAAGGCCTCCCCTGACCGGGGGAGGCCTTTTTTGTTGCGGCCTAGGAACCTGTCGGATTTAGGCTTTGGATCGATCCGGCACCTTCTGCCGACAGGTTCCTAGTTGGGCCACCCGCTGCCAGCGGGTGGCGGAGACTCAGTTACAGACAGAAAATTGTTCCGGCTGTTCTTTTGTTGCGTATTTCACCCTTGTCCCGTGCTTGGCGGTTGCGTCCCACTAACTAGCAGCCTGGTCGGCAGACGATTTGTGCCTCCACAAGGCTAAGTCCGACAGGCTGCTAGGAGACTGTCGGAATTAGGCCTCGGATCGGTTTAGGGCCTTCTGCCGACAGGCTGCTAGGCCGCAACAAGTTACGCACGAAAAACCGAAGCAGATCCTTCTTTCCGTTGTTTTGTCTTGGTCAGACCCTGTTCCTTGTGCTAAACATTCGCTTTCTTTTTCCGGAGAAGTCGGATGACGGGCTTGATTCCTCTACTTATTACGCTGCCATTTCTCATCGGTATCATACTGCTTTTTGTGCCGTCGCATGCGGTTCGAAGGCCGATTGTGACCACCGGCGTGCTGGCTGTCATGGCCGGTTCGGTGCTGCTGGCGGCGCTGCCGGACCTGCCGCCGCGCGTCTTCCTGTGCGCGATCTCCCCTGAGCTGACCACCCGCGGCATGCTGGTGCTGGAGATCGTGATCTCGGTTTACCTCGTGTGGGTGGGGCTCCGCAGCCGCCAGTGGCTGATTCCGCTGCTGGTGGTGGCGCAGGCCGCGCTGCTGCTGCCGCTGGAACTGGGGGGCGGGCACGGCGTGGAAGTGGCGCGCAACCTGTTCTGCGATCAGTTCTCTGTGATCATGGCGCTGATCATCGGCATTGTCGGCGGCCTGATCTGCCTGTATGCGCTGGGGTACATGCGGGAGTTTCACGAGAGCCACCATCCGGAAATGGCCGACAACCGGCCGCGGTTCTTCGCCATCCTGTTCGTCTTTCTCGGCGCCATGTTCGGCGTGGTCTTTGCCAACAACCTCCTGTGGCTTTACTTCTTTTGGGAGGTCACCACCCTCTGCTCGTTCTGGCTGATCGGCTACAAGGGGAACGACGAATCGAAGCGCAACGCCCGGCGGGCGCTGGTCATGAACCTGGCCGGCGGGCTCGGGTTTGCGGCGGCCATCTGCTGGCAGGTGCGCAGCGGGCAGCCGGCCGCCCTCGACGGACTGGTCGCCTCCGGCACGGCCGTGGCGCTGCTGCCTGCGGCGCTGCTGTCGTTTGCCGGCATCACCAAGTCCGCGCAGCTGCCGTTTTCGTCCTGGCTGCTCGGCGCCATGGTGGCGCCCACGCCGGTCTCGGCGCTGCTGCACTCCAGCACCATGGTCAACGCCGGCGTCTACCTCGTGATCCGCATGGGGCCGGTGCTGCGCGACACCACGGCCGGGATCCTCGTGGCGGGTGTGGGCGGCCTGACCTTCCTGATCACCTCCCTGGCCGCCATCACCACCAGCGACGCCAAGAAGGTGCTGGCCTACTCGACCGTGGCCAACCTCGGCCTGATCGTGCTCTGCGGCGGGATCGGCACGCCCGAGGCGGTTTGGGCCGGCGTGCTGCTGATCGTGTTCCACGCCATTGCCAAGGGGCTGCTGTTCCTCTGCGTGGGCGTGATCGAGCACAAGCTGCACAGCCGCGACATCGGCGACATGTCCGGCCTGATCCTCAAGATGCCGCGCCTGTCGATCATGCTGCAGATCGGCATGGCCGGCATGTTCCTGGCGCCGTTCGGCATGCTGATCAGCAAGTGGGCCGTGCTCAAGGCGGTGGTGGACGCCCTGCCGCTGCTGACAGTCTTCATCGTCTTTGGCAGCGCCGCGACAATCTTCTTCTGGGTCAAGTGGATGGGCGGGCTGCTGGAGGTGTCGCAGCCGCACGAGAACGTGGAGCGCAACATCGGCCGCGGCGCGTGGGTGGCGCTCTACACGCTCTCGGTTCTGACCTTTGCCACCTGCATGCTCTTCCCGCTGCTGTCGCGCTTCCTGATCGTGCCGTATGTCAAGGGGCAGTACCACCTGGCGGACTTCAGCGTCATGAGCCAGGGGAACATCATCATCATGATCATCATGCTGGCGCTGGTGTCGCTCTTCCCGCTGAGCTTCCTCAACTACGGCCGCCACGTGAAGGTGGTGGACCCGTACCTGGGCGGCGCCAACACGGGGCCGGGGAACCAGTTCACCGGCTCGGCCGGCGCCGTGCACGGCATGTCGATGCAGAACTACTATCTGGCCGCGCTGTTGCCGGAGGCGAAGCTGATCCAGGCGGGCGTCGTGCTCGCCGGCCTCCTGCTGGCGGGGCTGCTGCTGAAGGTGGCGTGGGTATGAATCCCTGGTGGCGACTGTTGATCTACCTGGTGGCCGCGCCGTTGCTCGGCGGCCTGCTGGCGGGCATTGACCGCCGCATCTCCGCGCGCATGCAGGCCCGCGTGGGGCCGCCGCTGCTGCAGCCGTTCTACGACGTGGCCAAGCTCTGGAGCAAGGAGCGCCTGGTGGTGCGCCGCTCGCAGAACTTCTACATGGTCTTCTTCTTCCTGCTGACGGTCTTTACCGGCGGGCTCTTCTTCTGCGGCTCGGACCTGCTGCTGGTCTTCTTCGCGCTGACGCTTTCCGGCATCTTCTTCATCCTCGGCGCCTTCAAGGCCAGCTCGCCCTACAGCTTCGTGGGCGCGTCGCGCGAGCTGATCCAGGTGATGGCCTACGAGCCGATCGTGCTGCTGACGGCCATCGGCCTGTACATGGTCACCGGCACCTTCCAGGTGGATGGCATCCTGTCCGGCGCCTCGGCCCCCCTTTCCGCGCTGCCGGGCGCGCACCTGCCGGTGCTGCTGCTGCCGGGCGTGTTCGTGGCGCTGCTCTACGCCATGGAGATCAAGTTCCGCAAGTCGCCCTTCGACCTCTCGGCCTCGCATCACGCCCATCAGGAGCTGGTGCGCGGCATCACCACCGAATTCTCCGGGCCCACGCTGGCCATGATCGAGGTCGCCCACTGGTACGAGAACGTCATGCTGCTGGGGTGGATCTTCCTCTTCTTCGGCAGGTGCTGGATCGCCGGGCTGGCGGCCAGCGCCCTCGTGTTCTTTTTGCTGCTGGTGGTCGACAACGTGTGCGCCCGCGTCAAGTGGCCGCTGGCGCTGCGCAGCGCGTGGCTCATGACGCTGGTCTTCGGGTTTGGCAACATCCTCGTGCTGTCGCTGCTGAAATAGGAACTGCGCCGCCATGTCCGGTCTGACAAGATCTCCCTGGGTCATCCACTACGATGCGTCGAGCTGCAACGGCTGCGACATTGAGGTGCTGGCCAGCCTCACGCCCGGCTTCGACGTCGAGCGCTTCGGCATCATCAACACCGGCAACCCCAAGCACGCCGACATCTTTCTCGTGACCGGATCCGTCAACCAGCAGAACCGCGACGTGGTCCGCAGCATCTACGAGCAGATGGCCGAGCCGCGCGTGGTCATGGCCCTGGGCATCTGCGCCACCTCCGGCGGCATCTTCCGCGAGTGCTACAACGTCGCCGGCGGCATCGACAACATCATCCCCGTGGACGTCTACGTGCCCGGCTGCGCCGTGCGCCCCGAGGCCATCATCGACGGCGTCGTGTGCGCGCTCGGCATCCTGGAGAAGCGCCGCCTGGCCATGTCCCGCGAGGCCCGCACGGCCTGCGAGGTGCGGATCGAGCGCGCCGCGGCGGAGGACGTCCCCGAGATCCTGGCGCTGCAGAAGGTGGCCTACCGGAGCGAGGCCGAGATGTACGGCGATCCGGGCGTGCCGGCCCTGCGGCAGTCGCTGGAGGAGCTCACGGGCGACTACGGGCGCATGGTCTTCCTCAAGGGGATCGTCAACGGCAAGATCGTGGCCTCCGTGCGCGGCTACGACGACGGCAAGGGGTCGGCGCACATCCTGCGCCTGGTCGTGCACCCCTACTTCCAGGGGCGCGGCCACGGGCAGCGCCTGGTAACCGCCCTGGAGCAGGCCTTTCCCGGGTGCCGCCGCTTCGAGGTCTTTACCGGCCATCGCAGCGAGCGCAACCTCCATCTCTATACCAAGCTGGGGTACGCGCGTTTTAAGACCGAGCCGTTCAACCAGCACGTGGAATGGGTCTACCTGGAGAAGCCGCGGTCATGATCGAGGAACAGCCAAACATCCCCGTCACCCCCGACCGGCTGGTCGCCGAGGTGCAGGCGCTGCGCAGTGACAACTGGCGCCTGGTGCAGATCGGCGTGACCGCGATCGGCGAAGTCTTCGAGGTGAACTACAGCTTCGACCGCGAGCTGGTCTTCCGCAACCTCCGCCTGCAGGTCGCGGCGGCCGGCGCCCGCCTGCCCAGCGTCAGCGGCGTCTACTTCTGCGCGTTCCTCTACGAGAACGAGATCCACGACCTCTTCGGCATTTCGTTCGACGGCCTGGTCCTCGACTTCAAGGGCCACCTCTACCATACGGCCAAGCCCTTCCCGTTTGCCAATGCCCCCGCTCCCGGCGCGCCCGCACCTGCCACGCCTGTCAAACCCGTTGCCTGAGAAGCACCATGGCCAAACGCACCATCATCCCGTTCGGACCGCAGCACCCGGTGCTGCCGGAGCCCATTCACCTGGACCTGGTCTGCGAGGACGAAAAGGTTGTCGAGGCCATCCCCTCGATCGGCTTCATCCACCGCGGCCTCGAGAAGCTGGTGGAGAAGAAGGACTACCAGGAGTTCGTCTTTGTGGCCGAGCGCATCTGCGGCATCTGCAGCTTCATCCATGGCCAGACCTACTGCCAGGGGATCGAGGAGCTCATGCAGATCCCCGTGCCGCCGCGGGCGCACTACCTGCGCACGATCTGGGGCGAACTCTCCCGCATCCACAGCCACCTGCTCTGGCTCGGGCTGATGGCCGACGGCTTCGGCTTCGAGAGCCTCTTCATGCATGCCTGGCGCATCCGCGAGCGCGTGCTGGACATCATCGAGGCCACCACCGGCGGACGCGTGATCTTTGGCTCGTGCAAGGTCGGCGGCGTGCGGCGCGACATCGACGCGGCCACTCTGAAGGAGCTCCTCGTGAAGCTGGCCGACATCGAGCGCGACACGCGCGAGATCGTGCAGGTCTTCCTGAACGACAGCACCGTGAAGCACCGCCTCTGCGGCGTGGGCACGCTCGGCCGCGACGAAGCCTACGTGCTCGGCTGCGTCGGCCCCACGCTGCGCGCCAGCGGCTGGAAGTCCGACACCCGCAAGCTCGGCTACGCGGCCTTCAAGGACCTCTCCTTCGAGCCCATCACCCGCACGGATGGCGACTCCTACGCCCGCACCGCCGTGCGCTGTGACGAGATCTTCCAGTCGGCGGACCTGATCCGCCAGGCGGTGGCCAAAATACCGGAGGGCGAGATTGCCGTGAAGGTGAGCGGCAACCCGACCGGCGAGTTCTTCGCGCGCACCGAGCAGCCGCGCGGCGAGGTGATCTACTACCTCAAGGGGAACGGGACCAAGAACCTGCTGCGGTTCCGCGTTCGCACGCCGACCTTTGCCAACATCCCCGGGCTCGTGAAGACGCTGCAGGGGTGCGACCTGGCGGATGTGCCGGTGCTGGTTCTCACGATTGACCCATGTGTCAGTTGCACGGAGCGTTGAACCATGTCCCTTTTCTCCATGACAGGCCTGGTGCTCAAGTGGATGCTGCGCAAGCCGTACACGCGCCGCTACCCGTTTGAGCCGCGCCAGCCCTTTCCCGGATCGCGCGGCGCGCTGGCCATTGAAATGCCTGCCTGCGTCTTCTGCGGCATCTGCGCCAAGCGCTGCCCGACGCAGGCCCTGGAGGTCGACCGCGCTGCCAAACGCTGGACCATCGACCGCCTGCGCTGCATCTCCTGCGACTATTGCGTCGAGCACTGCCCCAAAAAGTGCCTCGCGCTCACCACCGCGCACGGCATTCCCACCGTGACCCGCGACCGCGAGTCGTTCGTGAGCTAGGAGACTGTCGGCTGAAGGCCCCGGACCGATCCAAGGCTACGTCCGACAGTCTCCCAGCCAGCAGCGCGTCTCGCGCCCGGGACCGCACGGCAGCAGCGGCGGGTGCCCGGCGCAGCGCGCCGCGGCGTGCGGGCAGCGGTCGCGGAAGCGGCAGCCGGCGGGCCAGGCCAGCGGCGAGGGGACCTGGCCGGGGATGGCGCGCAGCGGCTGGCCGCGCGTGGCGGCGGATGGCAGGGCGTCGAGCAGGGCGCGTGCATAGGGGTGCTGCGGGGCTTCGAAAAAGGTCTGCGCCGGCGCCTCCTCGACGATCTCGCCCGCGTACATTACGGCAATGCGCGTGCACATTTCCCAGACCACCCCCATGTCGTGCGTGATCAGCAGCACGCCGGAATCGCGGCGGTGCAGGCGCCGCAGCAGATTCAGGACCTGCGCCTGGATGGTCACGTCGAGCGCGGTCGTGGGCTCGTCGGCAATCACGAGGTCGGGCGCAAGGATCAGCGCCATGGCAATCATCACGCGCTGCTGCATGCCGCCGGAAAGCTCGTGCGGGTAGGCGCGGCTGCGGGCGACCGGGTCGGGGATGCCGACCTCGGCCAGCCAGTGCAGGGCGCGTTCGCGGGCCATGCCGGCGGATGCCGGCTCGTGCAGCCGCACGACTTCCGCGATCTGGTCGCCCACGCGGTGCAGCGGCGAGAGCGACGTCATGGGATCCTGGAAGATCATGCCGATCCGGCGGCCGCGCAGCTGCCGCAGCTCCGGCAGGGGCAGGCGCAGCAGGTCGCGGCCATCGAAGAGGATTTCCCCGTCGGCCCGCGCCGCCGGCAGCGGCAGCAGGCGCGGGATGCTCATGGCCGTGGCGCTCTTGCCGCAGCCGGATTCGCCCACCAGCCCCAGCACCTCGTTGCGCTCGAGCCGCAGCGACACGCCGGTGACCGCCTGCACCACACCGTCATCGGTGTCGAAGCAGACGCGCAGGTCTCGGATGTCGAGTAAGGGCGCCATGGCTCAGCCTTCCAGCTTTGTCCGCTGCCTGGGGTCGAACGCGTCGCGCAATCCTTCGCCGATCAGCACGGCCAGCAGCATGACGAGGAAGAGCGCGGCCGAAGGGAAGAGCGCCAGCCACCAGGCGGAGCGGTTCTGCTGCGCCTGCTGGAGCAGCTCGCCCCAGCTGGGCGTGAGCGGCGGCAGGCCGAAGCCGAGGAAGTCGAGCGCGGTGAGCGCGCCGATGGCCCCGACCAGCTCAAACGGGAAGAGCGTGATGATCGGCGTGAGCGCATTGGGCAGCAGGTGGCGGAAGATGATGCGCGCATGGCCGAGCCCCTGGCAGCGCGCCGCCTCGACGAAGGGGCGGTGGCGCAGCCGCAGGAACTCGGCGCGCATGTAGTAGGAGAGCGTGACCCAGTTGAACAGCGCGTAGCAGAGCAGCAACAGCAGCAGGCTGCGCCCGAGCACGGCGCCGACCAGGATCATGACGTAGAGAAACGGCAGGGCGCTCCAGATCTCAATCAGGCGCTGCGCGAGGATGTCGATCCAGCCGCCGAAATACCCTTGCACGGCGCCGATGACGAACCCCAGCAGCATGGCCCAGGTCACCAGCAGCAGGCCGAACGTGAGTGAGGTGCGCAGCCCGTAGATCATGCGCGTCCAGACGTCGTAGCCGCTGGCGTCCACGCCCATCCAGTGTCCGGGAACGGGGCGGTGCGGCCAGGAGACGCCCGCGGGGGTGCCGCGCGCCTGCAGCGGGACGCCGGCCACGGTGACCTCGGTCGCGGCTTCGCCGCCGGCGAAGGCCCGGGCAAGGCAGGTTTCCAGCGCGGCGCGGGCCTCGGCGGGGAGCTGCTGCCAGGCCGTGGCGGGCTCGACGCGAATGACTGCCTGGCCGGGTGCAGGCGCGGCCGCGTCGAAGGTCTGGATGCGCGCGGGTGTGGTGGCGCGAAGGGCCACGCGCACCGATGCCGGAGGCGCTTCGCGCGGCTCGTAGGCGGCGAGCACGCAGGCGGCTTGCTGCTGCGGGTTGGTGGCACCGGCGAGCGTGGTTTCAAGGGCGGGTGCGGCCTGGTTGGCGAAGCGGGCCATGAGTGCGGCGTCGAGCGCAGGCGGTATGCGCCAGTGGTTGGTGAACCATTCGCGGTTGGCATCGGCGGCGCCGGGGAAGAAGGCGGCGCAGTTCTCGGCGCGCGTGACGCGTCCGTCGGCGGTCAGGTTGAACCGGCCGCCGGCCGCCAGCGGCACGAGCGTCAGCCGGGAGCGCCTGTAGGGCTCGAAGGCTGCGGGGTCCATGGTCTCACGGGGTCCGTAGCGGCAGATCAGCGGCGCGGCCAGCCCCAGCGCAAACAGCGCGGCCAGCAGCATAAACGACCACCCGGCGCGGCGGTTGTTGCGGAACCGGCGCCAGCGCGTGCGGGTCAGCGGTGCGAGTTGGGGAAGCCGGATCATGAGCCCTTTCCGCCAAAATGCATGCGCGGGTCGATCAGCAGGTAGCAGAAGTCGGACAGCAGGTTGCCGAGGAGTTGCAGCGTGGCGGTGAGGCTCAGCATGGCCATGAAGACGGCATAGTCGCGGTTGCTCACGGCCTGCAGGCTCAGGCGGCCCATGCCGGGGATTTCAAAGATGGTCTCGATGATGATCGACCCGGCGAAGAAGATGCCGAGGATGCTGCCGAAGCCGGTGGCGATGGGGATGAGCGCATTGCGCACGGCGTGACCCCAGATGGCGCGGCGGGCGGAGGCGCCCTTGGCGAGCGCGGTGCGCACGTAGTCGGCGCCGATCTGCTCAAGCAGCGAGTTCTTCATCATCAGGGTCAGCACGGCAAAGCTGCCGACCACGTAGCAGAGGACCGGCAGCAGCATGTGCTGGGCACGGTCCAGCAGGCGCGCGCCCCACATCCAGGAGGCGGCGTCAGCGGATTCAAAGCCTCCCAGCGGAAGCACGTCCCAGAATCCATCCACGGTGCCGCACAGGACGATCTTAAGGACCATGCCGAGGGCCAGCGGCGGAACGGCGTACCCGATGAAGACCAGCGCGCTGGACCCGGTGTCAAACGAGGTCCCATGGCGCAGCGCCTTGGCAATGCCGAGCGGGATGCAGATGAGGTAGCTCAGCACGAACCCGGCCATGCCGAACCAGAGTGAAACGGGAATGCGCGAGCGGATGAGCTGCCAGGAGGATTTGTTGTTGTATTCGTAGGACGCCATGGCCAGACCCATGCGGTCATTCCAGAGCCATTTTCCGTACTGGGCGAAGAAGGGCTGGTCGAATCCGAACTGGCGGTTCAGCTCGCGGCGCTGCTCTTCGGTGACGCGGGTGACGCGGGCCGCGGTGGTGCCGCCGCCCTCGCCGCCGCCGCCGCCGCCGCGCATACGCAGCAGACGCATTTCCACCGGTCCGCCCGGCAGGATGCGCGTCAGCGCGAAGCAGACCAGCGTGATGCCGAGGAAGGTCGGAATCGCCAGCAGCAGGCGCCGGAGGATGTAGTGGAGGCGGTTCATGCGCAGGTTTGGCCGAAAGACCTCATGCCAATCAGGGTAACAGCAGTTGCCGTGTGGTCAAACGCAGAAAAACTCCGGATGTCATTAGAGCAAGTTAAGAAACAGTATGGCCGCAGGTGAATCGGACACGAAGGAAACGAAGGGTTCACGAAGGGCACGAAGGGGGCGATGTCGCCGCGCAGCGGCGAATATAACCAATGTTAAACCTCCGTGACCTTCGTGCATTCTTCCTCCCCTTTGTGTCCGCATTTGCTTCAATTTGCGGCTATACTATTGCTTAACTTGCTCTAATTCCACACGTTTGAACGTGTGGAATAACCGCGCCTTCAGGATTGGACAGCGTCGGCCTGCATGGCACCCCGTAATGCGGCCGCAAGCGGAGTGGCGGGCGGCAGCAGGGATACGTGATCGCCCGCTCGCTGCACCACCTTGCGCCGTATCAGCTTGTCAACATGGCGGATCAAGGCGGGTGCCGAGATGTGACACGCGGCAGACAACTCTCCCATGGTGCGGGGGCCGACAGCAAGCGCCTGGACAATTCGAATACGCCGTTCGTGTGTGTAGGCCGTGAGGTTCCAGCAGATCGTCGGCAGATCGGTTTTGCGAGGGCGCAGGGCGTCGCGCATGGCGTCATGGATTGCCCGCGCATGGGTGACAAGCGGGTCAGGTATGGGCCGATAGCGGACCCAGCGACTCATACGCTCGGCCCGGATCAGTCCCCGTGCCTGGAGTTGCCGCAGCGCCACGGACGTCGAAACGCGCGGCATGTCGCAGCATGTGGCGCAATCGGACACGCTCAAGGGCGCATCGCGAAAAAGGGCCGCCAGCAGGTGCAACCGGCGCGGATGTGCCAGAACCCGCATCGTGCGCCAAAGGGTGGGTCTCAGATCCGGCGTTTTCATCAGGGCTCCCGTCATTCCACACGTTTGAACGTGTGGAATCGTACAACAGGCGGCTCAAATTTCCAACGCATTTTTGCTGCGGTTCAGGCAACGCGGTTCAGGCAACGCGCAACGGGGGAGGGGCGGCGGACGTTGTTTCCTGGCTGCAGGCGCAGCGGCCGTGCGCCGTGTAGAAATCATGGGGCGAACACCGCATCGAACGAAACGAGATCCGGCCTGGGCGGCAGGGCGGCGCCGGAGGCGATGGCGGCCTTGAGCTCCGCGGCCGAGTCGGCGTCGTACCACCAGTAGACAATGGCGGCCCGCTCGTTGCTGAACTTGTCGAGCACGGTCGGCGGCATGCCGAACTTGTTCCAGTAGAGCAGGCGCGTGTAGTCGAGATTCCAGAGCAGGGCGTAGGGCACCTGCGCGCAGATGAGGGCATCGATCTCGCGGCAGATGCGGTTGCGTTCCTGCAGGTCGAAGACGGTCTTCTGCTTCTCGATCAGCGTATCCACGCGGGGATCCTTGAAGCCGGTGTAGTTGTTGCCGGAGGGGCGATCCGCCTCGCGCGAGGACCACATGTCCTCCGGGTCCTTGAACAGGCCGCCGCCCCAGGCGGACCAGGTCATGTCGAAGTTGAACGCATCCATGTCGCGCGACCACGCGGCGTGATCCTTGCGCTCGATCTTCAGCTCGACGCCTGCTTTTTTCAGGTCCTCGGAGTAGACCGCCAGGAACTTCTCCGACGAGCCGTCGCTCGTGAGGAAGGTGAAGCTCAGGCGCCGCCCGTTCTTCTCCCGCCAACCGGTCTTCGGGTCCGCCTGCCATCCGGCCTCCTGCAGCAGCGCGCGCGCCTTCTCCGGCTCGAAGCCGTAAAACGTATTGGTACAGGCGTGGGCCCCGTCGTACAGATCCTCAAAGTAGGAGCGGTGCAGAAAGTAGGCGTTGAACATCATGGTGCGGTTCATGCGGTCGCGGTCGATCAGGTAGGCGAGCGCCTGCCGCACGCGCAGGTCGTCAAATGGCGGCCGGCGCAGGTTCATGGCAAACCCTTGGAAGCCAGCCGGGTGGTGGTTGCGCACACGCTGCTTGACGATCCAGCGGCGGTCGAACTTCTCGCCCGTGGCGTCCTTGTTCCAGAGGCGCGACATGTACACGGGATACAGATCGAGCTCCCCCTTCTTGAAGGCCTCGAACGCGTTCTCCTGCTCGGCGTAAAACCGGCAGGCCAGGGTCTGGAAGTTGAACTGGCCGCGCATCGACAGGCGGCTGCGCTGCCACCAGTCCGGCCGCCGCTCCAGGCGCAGCTCGGCGTTTTCCTTCATGGCGCCGGGACGGTAGGCGCCGGACACCACCGGGAAGTCGAAGTTGATCTTGTTGAAGCTGGCGTTGGAGAACGCGTGAGCCGGGAGGACCTGGATGCTGCCCAGCGTCTGCAGGTTGCGCCAGTGCGCCTCGCTGGCCGTGAAGACAATCGTGCGCTCGCCCAGCACCTGCGGCGGCGTGTTGGTGAAGGTCTCGAGTCCAACCCGGATCGGCCCCGTCTCGCTGGCCGGGTCCATGAGTTTGTCAAACGTCCATTTCACGTCCGCGGCCACGATCGGACGCCCGTCGCTCCAGGTTGCCGACGGGTCGAGCTCGAAGGTGAAGACGCGCTTGTCGTCGGAAAGGGTCCAGCGGCTGGCAAGGCCCGGGACAAAGTCCGCGGTGAGCGGATCGCTCCCCAGCAGTGAGTCGTAGAGCAGGTCGAAAATCAGCGCGGTGAACGTGTTATTGTCCAGATAGTAGTTGAGGCTCTTGGGCGGCTGGCCCGGAAAATAAACCAGCGTGCCGCCGGGGACGGCGTCCGCGCTCGCCAGGGGGTTGGGCGCATCCCGCCAGCCCGGCTTCGGAAAGGGTTCGGCCGCCAGAAGCGGCAGGGCAGAGAACAGAACAAGGGGCAGCAGCCGGCGCATGATGTGATCCTCCACAATTGCGCCCGAGAGTAGCAGAGACGCCGGCAGGCGTCGAGGCGGCGGCGACAGACATCGATTCTGAAAAGGGGCTGCCCTCGGGCAGCCCCTTTTCAGAATCGATGGAAACGACTACTTGCGCTCGCACCCGCCGGCGGTTTCGGCTAACGTAGCCTTCCTGGCTGATTTGCGTGTGTCGCTTTTTTAATAAACCGGAGGGGTTTCCGTGGACTTGACCGCCTTGACGGAAGTGAATGCCGGCCGCCGGATTCTGATGGGCCCCGGCCCCAGCGATGTGTCCCCGCGGGTTCTGCAGGCCATGGCCGCGCCCTGCATCGGACACCTGGATCCCTATTTTCTTCTGATGATGGACCAGACGCAGGAACTCCTGCGCCACACCTTTCAGACAACGAACGCCTTCACGATTCCCGTTTCCGGGACCGGCAGCGCCGGCATGGAGACCTGCTTTGTCAACATGATCGAGCCGGGCGACGAGGTGGTGGTGTGCGTCAACGGCGTGTTCGGCACGCGCATGTGTGACATCGTCAAGCGGCTGGGCGGCAAGCTGATCATGGTCGAAGCGGAATGGGGCCGCGCCATGGACCCGGAGGCCGTGCGCAAGGCGGTCCGCAACGCGAAGCCCAAGATCGTCGCCGTGGTGCATGCCGAAACCTCAACCGGCGCCTGTACGCCGCTCGCGGACATCGCCCGCATCGCGCATGACGCCGGGGCGCTGCTGCTGGCCGATGCCGTCACGTCGCTGGCCGGCATGGAGGTGGGCGTGGACCAGAACGCCGTGGACCTTGTCTACAGCGGCACGCAGAAATGCATCTCCTGCCCGCCGGGACTGGCGCCGGTTTCATTCAATGAAGCCGCGGTCAGGGCCATCACCAGCCGGAAGACGCCCGTGGTCAGCTGGTACCTGGACATGGGCCTGGTGCTGAATTACTGGAGCGCGGCCAGAAAGTATCATCACACGGCGCCCATCAACATGATCTTTGCGCTGCGCGAGGCGCTGCGCCTGGTGGTGGAGGAGGGGCTGGATGCGCGCTTCGCCCGGCACCGTCTCAACCACCGGGCGCTTGTGGCGGGCGTCGAGGCCATGGGGATGTCCCTGCTGGTGCCGCCGTCCGAACGGCTTCCCATGCTCAACGCCATCTGCATTCCCGCGGGGGCGGACGACAAGCGCGTGCGCGGCGCGCTGCTCGAGAAGTTCGGCATTGAGATTGGCGGCGGCCTCGGCAGCCTGGCCGGCAGGATCTGGCGGGTGGGCATCATGGGACACGCCTGCTGCCGGAGCAATGTCATGCTGTTCCTGGCTGCCCTCGAGACCATCCTCCAGGCGGAAGGGGTCCGCGTGAACGCCGGTGCGCTGACGGCCGCCGCCGCCGTCTATGACCAAAAATGAT
>JBAWXQ010000010.1:0-31972 GCA_037144015.1 bacterium | reverse complement strand
AGGTGCAGGGTGGCGGGTGGATGCGTGAGGCCCGATGCGCAACGCAACCAACCCTCCACCCTGTTTTCTTTCCCACCCCCTCCACCATCCACCATCCACCTCCACCAACAGGAGCATCCCATGGTCCTCGGCCTCGCACACATCTGCTTCGTCGTCTCCAACCTCGACCGCTCGATCGACTTCTTCAGCACGAAGCTGGGGTTCAAGGTTGCATTCGAGTTCACGCGCGACACGGGCGAACGTTACGGCGTATATTTGAAGGCCGGCACGCGCACCTTCATCGAGATGTTCCATGGCACGCTTGCCCCGCGCGCCGAACAGCAGAGCTACGGCCACATCTGTCTCGAAGTCGATGACGTGGCCAGAACCGTGACCGAGCTGCGCGCCAAGGGGATCGAGTGCACCGACGCCAAGCTGGGAATGGACCATTCCTGGCAGGCCTGGCTCGCCGACCCGGACGGCAACCGCATCGAGCTGCATGGCTACACGCCAAAAAGCTGGCAGACGCCGCACCTTTCCTAGGAACCTGTCGGATTTAGGCTTTGGACCGATCCGGCACCTTCTGCCGACAGGTTCCTAGTCGGTTTTCGTTCTACCCCACCACGATCTGCACCATGTTCACGCCCTCGTGCAGCCGCGCCGCAAACTTGTCCGCCGCCATGCGCACGCCGCCTTCGCGGTACGGGTTGGCCTCGCGCCGGTCAAGTGGCAGATCCTGCCCGTTGACGCACACCTGCCGCACGCCGAACCCGCATTTGCCCGCCGTGTAGCGGAATTCAATCTGCCGTCCGTCGCGCACAACCTCGGCCACCAGACCGTCCAGCGCCTGCGGCAGCACGGGGTCCAGCACGAGATCGCCAAAGGAGTCGCGGATGCCCAGCATGCCGCAGATGACGCGGTGCAGGTAGAGACCGGGGCCGCTGGAGTAGATGCGCCAGCCGCCCTTCACGGCAACGGTGCCGCGGCGCAGGTCGTCAAACCGCGCCGCCGCCTCGTAGCGGTCCGCAAACGCGCCGTCGGAGCTGCTGAAATACGCGTTCGCCTGACGGATCTCCGCGTTGTGCACGCGCCCGCGCAGCTGCACGGGCGTCACGCGCCCCAGCATCTCCCAGAGCTCGTCCGCGCGCCCCATCCGGGCCAGCGCCTCGACATAGCGCAGGTGCGCGTGCGTATACATCAGCCCGATTTCGCGGCCAAAGTTGGCCGCGGTCTCCGCGCGCTTGAACCACCGCTCCACGCCGCCGCCGTACGGCACCGGGTCGCTCATCAGCCGCACGCCATCCGGAAAGAGCAGGTGCTCGCGGATCAGGCGAAGATGGTGCTCCGCCTGCTCCGGCGTGAGCAATTCGGCCAGCAGGGCGCGCGTCATGGGAAGCAGCCGGTAGCGGATGCCGGTCACGCGGTCGCGCGGATGCAGCAGCGGGCGCGGCGCCCCTGCGCCGAACACCAGGAAGCCGGCCAGCACGCCATCCGGCAGCAGGAAGCGATGAAAGTCCGACTGCATCGCAGACAGCCGCGCGTCCAGCCGGGCCGCTACCTCCGGACGGCCTGCCCGCCGGCAGACATCGCGCAGCAAGCGGAACACGTGAACGGCCAGCGCCGCGGTCCAGGCGCTCACCATGCTGGCGCGCAGCGCCGGATCAGCCGGCTGCAGGGTGTCGTCCCAGTCGCCGTCGCCGTAATTCACCAGCGCCGTTCCGGCAATGCAGCGGCTATCGAAGACATCCACCACGCGCAGCGCGTGCTGCAGAACAGTTTCGCGACGATCCGTCGGGGAACACGTCGCGTCGTCGGTGTACGGCAGCGCCTCATCGAGCAGGGCAAAATCAGAAGTGGCCTCAATGTAGTCGCACAGCGCCTTGACCGGCCAGAACGGGACATCGCCATGCGCCTGCGCGCTCCGGATGAAGCCGAACGGCTCGAACATGAACCACTGCGGCCAGCATCCGGTGTCCGCATACTGCTGGCCGAACACCTGCACCAGCGTGCGCCGCACCGGCGCAAACTGCCGCGTAGCCAGCAGCCACTCCACCGGCCCCTGGCAGACATCGCGCACGCCCCAGGCGGCGCCGCCGTACTGCTCCAGCCCGCGCGGCGCGGTGAAGTGCGTGCCGGCGTTATGCGCAAACCACGGCAGGATCTCCGCCACGTGCGCGGCGGCCGGGTGCCGTAACTGCGGCAGCCCGTCACGGAAATCACGGCCGCTGGCCGCGATTTCCGTGACTTGCGGGCCCCGGCAACGGCCGTCGCCTCGACCTGCCACGAGCCCCTCGATTGTGATGGTGAACGCCTTTACCGGCTTGCTTTGCAACACAGCATATGGGGCCTGACGTGATCGCCCGTCCGCAAACAGCAACTCGTCGCCGCCGCAGGCGTCGACATCCGCCGGCGTGGCCGCCGCGATGATAAAACGCAAGTCTGGCCGCTTCTTCCCCAACAGCGTTTCCGGGTCCGGCGAGCATTCGATGCGCGCGGCAGCCGTGTCCACGGTCATGGAAAATGCCTGGTCCATCTCGCGGTCGCCCATCACCAGCAGGTGCGTGACCAGAAATTCGCACGGAGGGCCGGCAAGCACGCGCAGCGCGAGCGACACCATCGGACGCTCCGCATCCATGACCGTCACAGCCTCAAGGCAGCTGTCGCCCAGTTGATAGATCCACCGCACCTGCCGTAACCCGATCTCAAACACAGAAGGAATTGCGAGTCGCCGCCACGCGGCGACCTCGCCATTCCTCACGAAAACCCGCTGCCCGCCGGACGAAATCACCGCCAGGTGATTTCGCACCACGCTCAGGCCGCGGGCCAGGTTGGTGTTGCCAAGATAGACCTGCGCGTTGAAGACGCCGGCGGCGTAGACCGTGCTGCCCAGCGCGTGCTCATCGAGCCAGAGCTCGGTTCCGCTGCACAGCAGGTGGCCGTGGGGGCGCTCAACCTGCGCCTCCTTGCGCCGCGTCACCACATGCTGTGCCGCCCCGTGGAAAAAGGAGAGCAGGTTTCCGTCTGCGTCCCGCTCGACCTGGCGCCATTCGCCGGGGAACCAGCGCGCCAGTTCCGCTTCGGAGGGCTCATCCCCGGCCACGGGGGGTGACGAGAACACGGAGGCGGCAACAGAGGCGCGACGCCCCTCTCCGGACGGCACAGCCGCAGTCAGGGCAAGCGAGCGGAAGGGCTCCCGTTCCACCGCCTGCGACCGCTCCAGCAGCTCCGCGATGCCAGCCAGATCGCCCGCGCCCGACGCCGCGGCATGGTCGGGCTGATACACTGCAAAAAAGGCTGTCTCCCATGTGCCGCCGGGCGGCAGGGTCACCGGCGCGGTCTGCAGCGCCGCATAGGCGAACTCGTACTGCAACCGACGACCGGGCAAGCGTTCCATCCGGAACGCGGCCGGAATCCCGGTCAGGCGATGTTCCAGGCCGAAGAACTGGAAACCGTCGGTGGCAAAGGCCACGCTTCCGGCGAAGCACCCGTGCGCGACCCACGGATGTGCCTCGCCCGACTGCGCCATGTTCTGCCGCGAGAGGATGACGGCGCCCCAGCGGGGATGCGACACCGCGCAGTGGTCAATGTACTGCGAGATATAGGCCTCGTTGCCGCGCACACCCGCCTCGTCCGCAAGCCCGAGGTCCTGTCCGTGCAGCAGATCGAATGTGCGCGCCTTCTTCGCCGCATTGCGAACCTGCACCTGCCACAGCCAGGCGGGATGCGCCGCATCCAGCCGCAATGTCACGGAATAAGACCAGCCGGCAGCTTCGCCTGCCCAGCACACCTCCCGTTCACCCGTCGCAACAAACGCGGCGGCATCCCCGAGCAGGTCCACAACTCGCAGCCCATGGCCGCCGCGTTCGCGTTCGCGCAGCGCCAGCCGGTGCATGCCGCGCTCCGCCGCCGTGGGGATGACCTGGTTGATCAGCGTGGCTCCGTGCCGGATGGCAAAGAGCTCCCCGCCCGGCAGCAACTGCATGCGCAACCCCGACGGGTTGGCCAGCGCGATCAGCCGGTAGTCGGCAGATGAAGGTATTTTGCGTGTGGTCATCGATCGCCACCCATCCGCCCCACATGAATTTCGCGGCACGCGAAATTCATCCTTTGATCCCGGTCATGGAGATCCCCTCAATGAAGCTGCGCTGAGCCAGGAGAAACAGCACGATCACCGGCAGGATCACAAGTGTGCTGGCCGCCATGAGGTAGTGCCACTCCGTGCCGCCGCTCTGGCTCTGGTAGCACTGCAGGCCGAGGGCCAGGGTGAAGTCCTTCTGGTCGGTGAGGTAGAGCAGCGGGCCGAGAAAGTCATTCCAGGTTCCCAGGAAGGTGAAGAGCCCCACCACCATCAGCGCCGGGCGGCAGAGCGGCACGATGATCTGCCAGAAGATGCGGAACTCGCCGCAGCCGTCGATGCGCGCGGCCTCGGTCAGATCCTGCGGAATGGTGCGGAAGAACTGCCGCAGCAGGAACACGTTAAACGCCCCGGCGCAGAACGAGCCGATCCAGAGCGGCTGGAGCGTGCCGATCCACCCCAGGGCGCGGAAGAGCGAGTAGAGCGGCACCATCACCACCGGAAACGGGATCATCATGGTGCCGAGCGCCACGAGGAAGACGCGGTCGCGGCCGCGCCAGTCGATGCGCGAGAAGCCGTAGGCGGCCAGCGCGCTGGAGGTCACGGCGCCGATCACGTTGAGGATGCAGAGCAGCAGGGTGTTGCCGAGGTAGCGCGGGAAGTGGCGCATGGCGGCGATGGCCTCGCCGAAATTCTTCCAGCGCGGGGCGACGCGCGAATCAATCTTCGCCGCCGGCAGGGCGTCGGCCAGGCTCCCCTTCCCCTCGTACACCAGCACCCACGGCGCGGCGGCAGAGGCCGGGATCTCCTTCAGCACGGCCACCGGCGTGCCCGGGCCGGCCGCGCCTGCCGGGTGCCAGCGACCGGATGCGGACCTGCTTGCGCCCACCATGGTCACCTCGCCCACCGGCACCGCAAACGCCGCCCCGCCGCCCTCGGCGCGCACGAGCAGGCTCGGGACCGTAACCGGCGTGTCGCTGCGGCGGACCTCCACGCGCCCGCCGCCGCGCTCGATTTCATACGCGCGGGGCAGCCACTGCGGCGGCAGGCTCATGGTCTGCTCGACCGGTTTCAGCGCCGTGGAGAGCATCCAGACCAGCGGCAGCAGGAAGAACGCCGCGCCCGCCAGCAGCAGAACGTAGGCAAGAATCTGGTTGGCGCGGTTGGGTTTCATCAAGAAGATAATCTTCGCATACTGCCGGCCCCCCCGGCAAGGCGCCTGCAAACCCGTATTTTTAACCCAAGGCGGGCGTCAACCCGCAACACAGTCGAATGCCGCTTCGTAATGGGTTGGCGACAGGGGCTGCACCTCCGCGCGAGGAGCGGAGAATGGATGGATGGAGAGCCCGCCCCACCTTCCCGCCGCTCCCCCATCAAAAATCAAAACTCTGCGGTTCTGCGGTTTTGCGGTTCCCTCTCTCCCTCCCGACCTGCCTCCCGACCAGACGCCGCGCCACTCGCCCGTCAACCAACCGCAAAATGTAAAACACCCAACCGCAGAGTGTTGAAGGCAACGCCCCACCTTCCCGCCGCGTCTGTCCCTAAAACACCGGTTTTGTTATTTCCTACGCGGTTTGAAAGACCCAGGAATCCGTGCAAGGGCAGCACTGTCACTGTTTCCACCACAAAATGAGCCAAGTGCCCTTCCGGCACGAGAAAAGGCTACAGGCAAAACTAGCAGCCTGGTCGGCAGACAGTTTGTGCCTCCGCAAAACCTTAATCCGACAGTCTCCTAGACGCGGCTCAACCTTTCCCGCAGCACCGCTTGTACTTCCGGCCGCTGCCGCACGGACACGGCGCACTGCGGCTGACCGCGCCGTTGGGCGGGACGGAAAAACGCGTGGCAGGCGGCGGCGGGGGAGCGTCAGCGCCCACCGCGCAATCCGACTGCGCCGCCACCTGATTTCTCCGAAGTGATGCCTTCAGCCTGTCCATCATGCTTAGATTCTTCGATCGGGTGGGAGACGCTGTTGCGCCCGGCGGAAACGACAACTGTCCCGGCTGGAGGAGAAGATCCCGGTTCTTCCGCATGGCGCGCAGTTTGCGCAGCGTAAGCTTCGTGCTACCCGCCGCCGTATCGTCCGCTTCGCCCCCGGGTGCCGGTTCCATCTTTCCGGACGCAGGGACCGATGCGTCCGACACGGACACAGGAACCGGATCGCCCCTGACAACCGCGGCTGGCGCAGTCGTCCCGGCATGCGCGGCGAGCAGGCGCTCCACATTCCGCTCCACCTTCCGCACCGTCTCGAGAAACAGAACGAGCCGTCGATTGTCATCCTCCTGCTCCAGCACCTCCAGGTGAAGCAGGTCGGGCACCCGCACCCAGTTGCCATCAAGATCAAACTCCATGCACGGATTCAAGATGTACCGCCCGCGGATCACCCGCACGAACAGCCGGCGATTCCTTGGTTCATTCCGATAGACCTCGTGGCCGGCCAACACGCTGGAGATCGCGTGCCGCTGCCGCCGCCACGAAGGGATGACATGATCCGGGAAATGCACCAGCGCATGGATGAAATCCTCCGTCTCGAAGGCCGGCAGGCTGTAATCAATCTTCTCCCGTAGAATTCGCTCCTGCATGGCGATCATGGACTGGAGGATAAAGAACTCAGCTCGGTGGTTATCGATCTTGTGCAGGCGTCCGCCCACACGTACACGCAGAGCCGGCGGTGCCAGCAGCGGATAGAGCTCGCCGAGCGAGCGCTTGGCATAAGCAGGGTCGTGATAGGCCGCTCGCAGCGCAAGCTGCAGCGGGTTGCGCCCCCAGTTGTCGCAGCGTTCCGTGCCGGCCCCTTTCTGAATCAGCTCCGACGCCAGGGCGACCATCCCCAGCTGTGTGGCGATCATCAGCGGGGTCTGGTTGAGGGGGTTGCGGAAATCGATCCCGTACTGGTCGATTTTGCGGCGCAGCTCCCGCTGGCCATACTCGCGATAGTCCACCGAATGGCGCTGCAGCGCCGTGGCGCGAACCAGATCAAGGCGCTCCCCGGGCTTAAACCCGAACCGGCCCAGTTCGGCGAGCAGCGGCCGGACCGAATACGAAACCGCGTAGTCCAGCAGCAACCGGCGCGGCTTGTCGCCGGAGGCCGGTGCCAGTGCCACCTGTGCCAGTTCCCCGATGTTCTCCGGCGTGTATACCTTCCACGGAACCGACTGCGTGTGCAGGATGTTCTGCCGGATCGCATCGACCTGCTCCGTCTTCCCCTGCTGCTCCAGGCGGCGCGCCTCGACCTTCCACTCGTCCACCGTGGACTGCTGCGTCTCCAGTCCAGCTGCTGCACGGGAAGGGCCAAGCGCCAGAAGGGTAAGCAGCCGGTGTGACGGATTCTGCTCGAGAATGAAGAGATTGCGGACCGCGCGGGTGATGGCCACATATAGCGCGTTGACAAAAAATTTGTAGGCTTCGAGCGACTTGTCGCCCTTGTCCCGCGCCCGTGCGTACGAGAAGTCCCCCGCTAAATCCTCGGGCATCACATCCTCGGTCAGCACGTCGAAGGCGCGCGCGTTCGAGGTGACAAAATTCAGCAGGATGATGTTCTCATACTCCAGCCCCTTGGCCTCCTGCACGCTGAAGACGAGCGGCGTGCGGAAGACGCGACGGGCATCCGCCTTGTCCTCCTCGCGCATGACCACCACGGCAAAGCGGGCGGATCGCCCGGTCTTCTCGTCGATCTCGCGCCGCACGGCAGCGCTGTCCTGGAGGAACTCCACACGGCCAACGTTGCTCGAAACGGGGCGTACGAGGTAGTGGCTCTCGCGGTCGATGGAACCGAAACGAGCGTTCTTGATCAGCAGCAGGCGGTTGGCGATTGCCGTGACCTCAGGGGAGTTGCGGTAGTTGGTATTGAGGATGCGAATGATCTCGCCGCGCCCCTGGAGCCGCTGCTCATAGAAGAACGACTTGACTGCGGCCCATGAGAAGAAATTGGGATGGACGATCTGGTTGGAGTCACCGCACAGCACAAACTGGGCCGGATTTCGCAGCGAACGCAGAATCAGGCTGAGCTGCACGGCCGTCAGGTCCTGCACCTCGTCCGCCACCACAAAGTCATAGGCGGGATGACAGAGCGCCTGATGGTTGAAACAAACGAGGTTCAGGTCATAATGACCTGCGGTTTCCAGGAACGACAGGTAGCGCCGGAAGAGTTCATAGACCGCAGGTCTCTCCTCCACGGGAAAGATCGAGCGCCGCACGCCGAGCGCCTGATACTCTTCCAGGGAAAGATACGCCGACGTCACGGCGGAGCCCGTGAGAACGCCGTTGAACTCCTCGTAGACCGGATGGGCATCCTTCACCGGTGAGATTGCGCGGTACCGGGCAAACCAGGCCGCGAAATCGGGAAACGTCAGCGGCTTGCCAACTGGCACGCCGATCGACTGCACGAACTCCAGGAACGAGAGAAAGGAGACCTCCTGCCCCCGGTTCTCGTAGTGGTGCGAGTAGTAAAGCGTGCGGGCATTCTCCGTGAGGTAGGGTGAGAGCGTGACATAGAGCACCTCGCCTGGCAGCTGGCGCAACTTTTCCAGCGTCAGCACGGTCTTGCCGCTGCCGGCCGAGCCGATGAGGATGAGCGGCGGATGCAGGTGCAGCGCGTCCTCCTGCAGTTCGTCGAAGGAGAGGATCTTGTCCAGCACATGCACCCGCGGCACGGCCGGGTTCACGTAGTTGAGGGGCAGCACATCGGCTGGGTCTGCAGGGGCGGCCAACTCGAGCGGGACCAGCTTGCTCTCGTCCAATACCGCACCGCGCAGGAAGCGCGAGGACTCGTAGGCGTGGTTGCGGATGACCTCCAGCAGGACCAGGTAGGTCTCGCCGCCGCAGGAGGCGAAGCGGAAGAGCAGCCGGTCGGCATCGGAGAGCTTGGCCCGGTAGTACCCGCCGGCGCCCATCTTGCGCACATCCGCGCCGCGGAAGTTACCCTCCGCCAGCATCGCCACCGTGCGGTCAAACGGGGCCTTCAAGCCGGTAACATCCAGGTTGTTGTAACGTAAAATTTTCATTGTGAGTCAATAACGGACACGGTTACAGACGGGAAAGCCCGACAAACCCGAGGCCCGCCCCTCCCGCCTGCTCCTCACCCGCCTGCATAGAACACGTGCTTTCGCGTGGCCCGCGTGGCCAGCCAGGTGAGTCCCAGGATCAGCAGGAACAGGAGCCAGGCCATGGCGCAGGCGTAGCCCATCTGGCGGAACTCAAAGGCGTTCTGGTAAAGGTACACGGCATAAAAAAGTGCGGAGCGATTCGGGCCGCCGCCGTTGAACATGATGTAGGCGGAGGCGAAGACCTGCAGCGTGCCGATGATCCCCATGATCAGGTTGAAGTAGATCACCGGCGAGATCATCGGCAGCGTCACATGCCGCAGGCGCGTCCAGGCGGAGGCGCCGTCGATCTCCGCGGCCTCGTAGAGCGACTGCGGCACATCCTGCAGCGACGCCAGGTAGATCACGACTGAATTGCCCACGCCCCAGAGCGACATCAGCACGAGCGAGGGCTTGGTCCACAGGGGATCGCTCAGCCACTGTGGCGGGTGGGCCATGCCAAGCGACGCCAGAAATTGGTTGAGCAGCCCCAGCTTGCCATTGAGGATCCAGAGCCAGACCATGGCGCCGGCGACCATGGGGACCAGCGATGGCAGAAAAAAAATGGCCCGGAACGAGCTGCGGCCGCGCACCGGCTGATTCAGCAGAATCGCCAGCATCAGCGCCAGGATCATCCCCAGCGGCAGGGCCATGACGCTGAAGAAGAGCGTGTTGTAGAGCGATTTCCAGAACACGCGGTCCGCGACCATGTCGCGGTAATTCATGACGCCGACCCAGACCGGCTCGGAAAGGACGTCGTAGTCGCAGAACGAGAAGAAGAGCGATGCGCAGACCGGGTAGAGCGTGAACACCAGGAACCCGAGAATCCACGGGCTGATGAACAGGAGTCCGAGCCGCAGGTTGTGGCGCTCAAGGGAGGTCACGCTTCTGCCACTCCTTCCGCCGGATTTCGGACACGCGGTCCCAGCGGGTCCGCGCCCGCTCCCAGCGCCACGACACGCGCTGCTGCACCTGCGCCAGCGCGGCCTCGGGCTGCGCCACCTGCCACAGGGCGTTGCCGCCTGCCACGCGCATCTCCTCCGAGTATTCGCGCCAGATGCTCAGGCGCGGCGCGCTGTGTGCGTTAGGGCTGCCAGCCAGGCGGATGAACTCGCGGATGTGCGGGTTCGGGTGCCGCGCCAGGAACTCCGGGCTGACATCCCGCAGTGCCGTGAACTTGCGGTGCCCCAGCGCCAGCTTCTCCGCCGGGGCGCGCTGGCAGAGGTAGGCCATGAATTCAAACGCCTCGGCCGCGTGCCGTGCGCCGCGGGGGATCACCAGCACATCGCACTCCACGATCGTGGTGTCCCTCCCCGACACCGGGTCAGCCGCGGGGAACGGGGCCACGCCCCAGTCGAGATCCGGCGCGTACTTGTCGATGAAGTTATGCATCCAGACCCCCTGCAGCTCCATGGCCACGCGGCCGCTCAGGAAGGGGTTTTGCGGCGAGGCGAAGTTGCCGCCGCTGGCGCCATAATTGCGCAGGTTCTCGATGCCATATTTCTCGCAGGTGTCGCGAAACCAGCGCAATGCCGCCAGATGACCCGGCGCGTCGGCCGTAATGCGCTGCTTCGCCGCGTCATACAGCGAGCCGCCGAACCAGACGCCCATGTTGTCCAGCCACCAGCCAGGCTCCTGTGGCAGGTGTCCGGCGCGCACAATGGCGAACTTTTTTGCCTGCTTCTCCTCCGGTGTCAGCTGGCTGTAGGTCACCCGCACCACCTGCCCTGCGCGCGTCACCTCCACCCGCGTCAGCCGTTCATTCATGGCCTCGAGCTCGGCGAGGCTCTGCGGCGGCCGGTCCGGGTCGAGGCCGGCTTCGCGGAAGATGGCGCGATTGTAGTGCAGCGCCAGCGAGGCGGGCGTCGTGGGGACCGCCCACTGGAACCCGCGGTGGCCGCAGAGGTCCCAGAACACCGGGATGAACTGCCCGCGCGTGATGCCGGTGCGCGCCAGCGCGCCGCTGACCGGCGTGAGCGCGCCCTTCTCCGCGAAGTCCGGCACGCTGAACGACCAGAGTCCGGCCAGGTCGGGCGGGTTGCCGCCCGCGGTGGCCAGCATCAGCTTCACGTCGATCTGGCTGACCGGCAGGATGCGCACCTCGATGCGGCGCTGCGAGCGGTTGAAGTCATCCACCACCGCCTGCATGGCATCCAGTTCAAACCCGGTCCACTTCTCCCAGTAGGAGACAATCACGCGGCCGTCCGGCGTGCGGTCATTTCCGCGATGCCCGCAGCCGTTGCCGAGGAGGCAGGCGGCCGCAACAAAAGCCAACGGGGCACATCGTATGTGTTTTGCCAGCATTTCAAACACCGCGTGGCGGCGCAAACCCGCCTGTTCTTATGCCAACCACCGCACGCGAACTTCCCTGGCCAACGGCTTGAATTCGGCATCGCCCGTAACCAACTCCGCACGCATGGCCTTGGCCAGGGCCGCAGCAAAAGCGTCGGCGAGGCTGATCGAAAAACGGGCCTTCAGTTCGGCCGCCCCATCGGCCAATTCGCGCGCAACCGGGTGAAACTGTATGGGCAGCCCCTGAAGGATGCGCGCGGCCGATTCCCAACCAGCGAGCCCATCCCGCCGGACAAGGATGTTTTTGACCTCGGCATAGTTTACTTCGGTCATATGCAACGGGCGATCCACAGCCGCCTGCTCCAACAATGCCTCCACAGCCGCAGCCCCGGGCTCGTCGCGGAAATAGGCCAACAGCGCAAAGCTATCAAGAACGAATGCGGGCATCGCGAGCCTCCTCCAGCGCCCGTTCCGTTTGCCGGTGTTTCGCCCACCACGTTTTGAGCGATTTCTCGCCCGGTTTCCGCCCGACGATCCCTCGCCCCCGTCGAATCAGCGCCGCAGTCACTGGCCGCAGCATGATGCCATCCTCGGTAACGGAAAGAATTGCACGCGTGCCGGCTTGAATATGAAACAAGCGGCGCACGCCCACGGGAATCACCACCTGCCCTTTCGTGGTGAAACGAACCGAGTCAGAATCCGTCAACGTTTTCATGCCATAAGTATGACAAACCTCTTCAGGTGTGTCAATCATCAGCAAGTATGTCATTTCACTACTGTCTTACTGCGTCATCCGGCCGAACAGTCGCGTCCGCGTGCGTTCCCTCCCCGATGACCCGTGACCCATGACCCGTCACATCCCCTACTCCAGCGTCACGGTCCCGAGCTGGAACACGCCGGCCCCCGTTTTTTTCCACCGCCAGTTCAGCAGCATGGCCGGTTCGTCCTGATGCGAGATGCTGTTAAGCGCCGGCGAGATGCCGAGGACCAGCCCCGCGCGTGGCTGGAGCCCGAGCAGCGCCCACGGGATGGCGGCCATGACACGGTATCCGTTCGTGACGGGTTCCACGCACGCCCGCTCGAGGTGCCGGCCGCCAAACCATTCCCAGCATTTATTGGTCACTGCAAAACCGAACTGCATGTCATTCGTGCCATGCCATTGCAGCGCAGTATTCGACGGATTGACAAACAGTTCCACGCAGTCCTGCTTGTAGATCAGCGGCGGCGGCATCTCGCTGCGCACGTCCGGGTCCGTAACTTCGGCACGAAAATGCAGGTTGGTCGCATCCCAGGCAAAGGCAAAGCGCAGCCACACAACCCCGTCGCCATCAAAAACACTCTCCCTCGAAGCCGCATCCAGGGTTTGCCAGCTCCACTTCTCTTCCGGACACGGCAGGCGACGCGCCGTCGCCTGCCGTGGCGCATCGAAGCGCTGGTGCGCCGTGGTAAAGAGGCTGCTGGTGGCGCCCTTTGTCAGGGCGCTGCGCTGGAAGCCCACACGCATCATGGCATCACGAACCTCCGCGTTGCGCATGAAGCGCTCCCAGATCAGCCCGCTGCGGTAGTTCTCCGCCATCAGCAGCGTGATGCCCGTATCAATGGCCAGCACGTCATTCGCTACCCAGCCGGTATGCGGATTGAAAGCATCGACAAACCCGTACTTCTTCCAGATACGGTCGCCAAACTGCGTCTGCATGGCACGCAGCGCATCCAAACATTCGCGCGGCGCAAACGGGATGGAGCCCCCCGGCGCGCAGGGAACCAGCGTGCCGTCAAGGGCGTTGGTGAACATGGTGCGCGGCGGACCGCCCCAGGCCTTGTAGCCGCTGGCGGCCTGCGAGGACGTCACCCCCCACAGGTTCGTGGAGTAATACGGAAACTCCGCCTGGAGCGAGGCGCACATCTCCCGCTGCGCCAGTGTGGCGAAAACGGAGTTGCGCCAGTAATCGGCAACGGCATCGCGCTGTCCGCGGAAATCTACAAACGCATGGGCATACTGGTGGGCGAACAGCGGCGGGCATTCGATAAAAGTCAGCCCCGCATACGTACCGACCGGCTCGCGGCGCCAGGCTGACCAGCAGGCCGCGGGAAGCGGATACGTAGGCGAGCCGATGCCGAGCAGGTACATGCCCATGTGCTCGGCATACCCCTCCCATCGATAGCGCGTGAACCCCTTCTCCGGTGTCCAGCCCTGGCACAGCGTCTGCCGGCCATTCAGCATCCACGGCCAGTCTACGCGCTCATACAGCGTGGTGGCCAGTTGGCTGATTTCAGGGTCACCGAAGTATTGGCGGGCCGTCAGCGCGCCGCAGAGCAGTAACCCGGTGTCGATGCTTGAAGCCTCGCTCTCCCAGGCACGGGCGCCGGTTTCCATGTCCAGAAAATGGTAGAAGAAGCCGTGCTCGTGCGGCGCCTGCGTGGCCAGGAAGCGCAGCATCCCGCGCACGCGCAACACCACCTGGGTGCGGGCCATCCAGCCGCGCGCATCGGCCACGGTGAAGGCGGCCAGCGCGAAGCCGCTGCCGGCCACGTTGGCCACGCCGCCATTCCCCGATCCGTCCGCGCAGGCGGCGTCCGGGACCAGGCCGGTGACCGGGTGCGCTTCGTCGCGGAAAAACGCGAAGCCGGCGCGCTCGATGTCGTCCAGCAAGCGCAGATCGGCCGCAGTGTCTGCCAGCGACGGCACGGCAGCCGCCAGCAGCAGGGCCGCCAGTCCGACGCGCACCCGGAACCCACCTTTGATTTGAAACCCACGCATTCCCTGCCCCACAACCCATTTGTGATGGAACGAGCCAAGCGACAAGGCGTGATGATACGAACTGCGATCAAAAGAGACAACGCAACTCTTTGCCCTGTCACCCCAAATTCCACACGTTTGAACGTGTGGAATTTGGGGATGCCGGCCGCGCCGGACGGATCGAATTCGGCATTGCCACCTGCGCGGAAGTGCGCTATAAGTTTTTGGGCAACGGCAATTACTGGAGACTCCTGTGCACATCAACCCGCATGTCGCGCAATTCATGTCGCAGTTTCAGAACATGGGGCTGACGTTCGACGACGTCACGCTCGTCACGCAGTACGCCGACTTTCTGCCCGAGCACACCTCGCTCGGGACGCGACTGACCGCCCGCATCAACATCAACATCCCGTTTGTCAGCGCGGCCATGGACACAGTGACCGAGTCGCAGATGGCCATCAGCATGGCCATGCTCGGGGGCATCGGCGTGATCCACAAGAACCTCCCCGCCGACATCCAGGCGCAGCAGGTCGCCGCGGTCAAGCACCACCTGAACGGCCTCATCCGCAACCCGGTCTATTTCCGGGCCACCGACACCATTGCCGACATCCAGGACTACCGGAGCAGCCACCGCCTCTCCTTCAGCGGCTTCCCGATCCTGGACGCGCAGGACCAGCTCGTCGGCATCATCACCTCCAGCGACATGCGCTTCACAGAGAACCCGGGCCAGCGCGCGAGCGAGATCATGACCACGCAGGTGGTCACCGCGCCCCCCGGCACCACGCTGGAAGAGGCCCGCCGCATGATGATGAAGAACAAGTTCGGCAAGCTCCCGCTGGTGGACGCCAACGGGAAGCTGGTCGGGCTGTACAGCTTCACGGACGTCAAGACGCTCGTCGAGAACAACCAGCCCCTGTACAACCGCGACAGCCATCACCGCCTGCGCGTGGCCGCAGCCGTCAGCCAGTCCGACCATGCCCGCGCCGAGCAGCTCGCCGCCGCGGACGTGGACGTGATCGTGGTGGACAGCGCCCACGGCCACACCAAGGGAATCATCGACATGGTCAAGTGGGTGGTGAAGCACTACCCGGACATCGACGTGATTGCCGGAAACGTGGCCACGGGCGAAGGCGCGCTGGCGCTGCGCGACGCCGGCGCACATGCGGTCAAGGTCGGCATCGGCCCCGGCTCAATCTGCACCACGCGCGTGGTGTGCGGCGTCGGCATCCCGCAGATCACCGCAGTCTACGAGGCGGCCAACGCCCTCGGCGGATCCATCCCCGTCATCGCCGACGGCGGCATCCGGCACTCCGGCGACGTGCCCAAGGCGCTGGTCGCCGGCGCGGACACCGTCATGCTCGGCTCGGTGCTGGCCGGCACGGACGAAAGCCCCGGCGAAAAGATCATCCACGAGGGGCGCCACTACGTAATCTATCGAGGCATGGGCAGCCTGGCCGCCATGAAGGAGGGCACCGGCAGCCGCCAGCGCTACGCGCAGGACAACGTGGCCGACGACAACCTCGTGCCCCAGGGGATCGAAGGAATCGTGCCGCTGGTCGGATCGGTCAAGAAGATCATGACCCAGTATTGCGGCGGCCTGCGATCCTCGCTGGGCTACTGCGGCTCCCGCACCATCGCCGACCTTCAGCGCACCGGCCGCATGTACCGCGTCACCGCAGCCGGCGTGCGCGAGGCCCACCCGCACGACATCAAGATCATCAAGGAAGCGCCGAACTACCGCTCCTAACGGCGCGCGTGCCGCGCGCCGTTAGTGGGGCAGCGGCTCCGCCCAACCGTCAGGCCTTGGGCTTGGCATCGGACGCGGCGGCCTTGTTTTCCGGCCGCCCACCAGCCACCTTGCCGAGGTAATCTGGCAGTTCGAGGCCGACCTGCTTGGCGACTTCGTGCATGGGCGGCAGCGCGCCCATGATCTTCTTGCCAAGGTTGGCCAGACCGCCGCCGTCGCTGCCGCCGCCGTCCCAGACGATGATCTTTTCGATCGGCAGGGTCTGGATGGCCTTGGCCTGGATGTTGGCAATCTCGGTCATGCGCTCAATCAGGAGCAGTGCCGTGGTGACCTGCGGGTCGCCGGCCGCCTGCACCAGGTTGCGGTAGCCTTCCGCCTTGCCGTCGAGCACCGCCTTGGTGCCCTGCCCTTCGGCGGTCATTTTCAACAGCACCGCATCCGCCTGCCCCTTGGCCACCAGCACGGACTGTTCGCGCTGGGCATCAGCCGCGATCACGACACGTTTCTTCTCCGCTTCCGCCGGCACCACGATCTCGGCATTCAGACGCGACTGTTCGCGCAGCGCGCGGGCGTCCTCGGCCTTCTTCTGGGCAATTTCCTGCGCCACACGGATGGCGCCGTCAGCCTCCTTGGCTGCGGTCTCGCCACGGTTGCGGGACTCCTCCTCCACGACCTTCTGGTTGGCGCGGTAGGAAGCCTTCTTGGCATTGGCGTCCGTCTCCGAACCCACGGCCTCGGCATCAAGCTTGGCCACGTTCTGGCGCTTGTTGCGGTCCGCATTGGCCTCGCCGATCTGCGCCTCGGCCATGGCCGCGGCCACCTGCTGGCGCTTCTTCCTCTGCGCCTCAGCCTCGCCAATCTCCGCGTCCGCCGTGGCAGCGGCAACGGCGACGCGCTGGTCGCGCTGCCGCGTGGCCACGCCCATCTGGCCGAGTTTCTCGGCATCGGCCACGTCGATATTCGCCTGGTTGATGGCTTCGGCCGCGGCTTTGCGGCCAATCGCCTTGATGTAACCGGACTCGTCATCAAGGTCCCGAATATTTACGTTGATCAGCAGCAAGCCGATCTTTTCGAGTTCCATCGCCACGGACTCGTTGACCTTGCTCATGAAGGCCTGGCGGTCGCGGTTGATGTCCTCGATCTTCATGGTGGCGATCACGGCGCGCATCTGGCCGATGATGATGTCCTGCGCCTGCGTCTGGATCTGCTGTGTGCTGAGGCCGAGCAGGCGGACGGCAGCATTTTCCATCACGCCCGAGTGGTTCGAAACCGCAGCGGTCACGGTGGTCGGCACGCTCACGCGGATGTTCTCCTGCGAGAGCGCGTTGGAGAGGTCGATCGGCACCACGAACGGCTCAAGGTCCAGGTAGTCATACGCCTGTATGAGCGGCCAGATAAAGGCCGCGCCGCCATGCACGCACTTGGCTGCGCCGCTGCCGGTCTTGCCGTAGATCACAAGGATCTTGTTCGACGGGCAGCGCTTGTAGCGACTGGAAACCGTGATGAAAACAACCACGACCACAACACCGAGAATGATCCACTCAATCATGACGCAACCGCCTTTCCTTCGCTGTTAACTGGAGATCGTGTATCCGTCACTTCGACCATGTCGAGACCGAGCAGCTTTACGACGCGCACGGCTGTGCCCGCCTTGAAGGCGCCATCGACCGCGGCACGCGCCTTCATATGCGTCATGACGCCGCTGCAGAGCATGCGTACCTCGCCCACGCCGCCGGCGGGAATGTCGAGGTAGACCGTGGCCTCGGCGCCGACGCACGTGCTGTACCGGAGGTTGCCGGTTTCCGTCATGCGCTTCATCAAGTAGAGCAGCAGGGCCACCACGACCATGGCGGCCAGCCCCCAAACCATGGCGAGCCCCAGCGCCCTGGCCAGCGAGGCGTGATTCTGGAGACTGAGCGCGCCACTCCAGAAGAAGAGGGTGAAGAATGCCAGGATGGAGCGGAAGCTCAGCAGCTTGAACACCGCCACGCTGGCGTCGGCATCGCTCGGGGTGTGATGGACATCGGTGCCTTCGACATGCGAGTCGAGCGCCCCGTCCCCTCCGGTCAGCCCCACGAACGACATGATGAGCTGCCAGAGAAAAAAGATGCTGAAGAAGATGGCCACGCCGAAGAACCACCGCGTCAGCGGCTCCAAGCCAGTCCACCAGGTGTTAATAAATTCCATGCGCCTCCCCTTGGGCGCATTTCAGGCGCCGCATCACATCAGCCAACCGTCAGATACAGAATAGCCGCTTTGCGCGCAGCGTCAAGCCTGACAACGCCTGTCTTGGCCGCATGGGCGAATCCCTGACTTGCGCCTGAAAGGCAAGGTAGGGCGGGGCCGCCGGACCCGCCGCAGCAGCAGGACAGTTGCCGACCACATGCAGGCGGCGCGTGCAGCGCCCGCGCCCTACCTGGCAGCACGGGGCCGCCGACTTGCCCGCCGGAAACATCGCGAAGGTGAAACCCACCGCCGCCACCCAATGCCATCACGGACAGCGTCGGGACGCCCGCCCCTCACTTCTCCGGTAGCCGGGTCAGCAGAATCAAAATATTTTCCCGGCCCTTGCGGGAGGATGCCAGAGCCACGGGAGATACGCCCGAGCGGTCCGTATAGTCCGCCCTGGCCCCCTTGGCCATGAGCTGTTTTACGACCTCCTCGTGCCCGCCGTTGACCGCGTACATCAGCGCCGTGCGGTTGACGGCATCAGCAAGATCTGGATCGGACTTGTTATTGAGCAGCAATTCCACGGTCGACGCCTGGCCGTTCTTTGCTGCCAGCATGAGCGCCGTGTACCCCTGGCTGTTTTTGATGTTTACCTGTGCCCCGCGCGCCAGCAGGAGCTTGACGATCTCATCATGTCCTCCGGCGGCAGCGCCCATGACGGCCGTGGATCCGAACATGTTCTTTGTATTCACCAGCATGTTTTTACCAAGCAGCGTGCGCACCCACTCGACATCACCGGCCGCAGACGCAACCATCAGGTCCGAGTTGCCATTCACACGCCGGGACTGCATCTTCTCCACCACGGTATTGACGTTCTCGAGTGACACGTAGACCGTGGTATGGATGCTGACCGTGCGGAAGAACGGGACCTCCATGGGAAGCTGCGTCACATTCCCATTGGCATCCCGGATCGTGCCGCCGTAATTCTTCCAGATCGGCTCCCGCACCAGCGTGGCGTTCACAGGGATCGACGCCACGCTTTGCGCCATGGCTGCACCAGCCAAAAGCGAGCAACCTGTAAACACCCATGCCTGTCTCATAACATGTCTCCATCTGTAAATCCTCCCCAGACAGCAAAACCCAACATCATGCGTTGACGCCACCGGCCTGTTTTGTTGTAATCAACCGGCACAGCCAGCGAACCGCAGAAATGTCTTTGAAAATTTCCGCTTACGGGGCTTGCACACCTGCCGCCGAACACCTGCCACCGAACACCTTCTCAAGGGCGTCCCATGCCGAAACTAACCGTCGCATTTCTCGGTCCGGAGGGAACGCACTCCCACGAGGCCTGCATCCGGCGATTCGGCCCGCGCTTTACCCCCCGCCCCTGCCGCACGCTGCGGGAGGTGCTAGAATCGCTGGCCGAAGTGGATGCCGCCCTGGTTCCTGTCGAGAACTCGGTTGAGGGACCGGTGACGCAGACACTGGATTTGCTGGCGCAGCGCACCCACGTGGTCGTACGGGAGGCCTTCGACACGCCGATCCACAACCACCTCGCCGCCAGGGCGCAGATCAAGACACTCCGTGACGTGCGCATCGTCTACAGCCACCCGCAGGCACTGGGTCAGTGCGAGCAATGGCTGCAGCGCCACCTGCCACACGCGGATCTGGTGCCGGTTGCCAGCACAGCCGAGGCTGCGCGCCGGGCCACCACGGAGCGGCACGTCGCCGCAATTGCCAACCAGGCGGCCATCGGCATCCACCATCTGCACATGCTCGCGCAGGATATCCAGGACATGGCCAGCAATGCCACGCGGTTTCTGCTGTTGACTTCGCCCGCCGCATCCCGGCTGAAGATTCCCAAGCTGAAGGACGCCGGACGCCCCCAGACGCGCACGCTCCTGTACCTGATCCTGCATGACCGTCCCGGCGCGCTGCTGGCCGCGCTGGCGCCATTCGACCGCAACGGCATGAACCTGACCTTCATCCAGAGCCGCCCCATCTCCGGCCGCGCCTGGGATTACGGCTTCTTCGTGGAAGTGGATGCTGCGGCCAACAACCCGGCCCTGCGACGCACGCTCAAAGCCCTTGCCAGCCAGACACAGGTCTGCCGCGCGATCAGTTCGTATGCCTGCTATGGGCTGGGAGATGGCAAGACAAGGCGCGTCTGAATGTAGTATTCAGTGTTCAGTGAATTCTGGATACTAGATACTCGATACTAGATACTGAACACTGAACACTGAACACTGGATACTGACTCCCGGATTGCCATGGCCACACAACTCAACGAGCTTCGAGACCAGGTTGCCGTGATTGACCGCGAGATTGTTGCGGCCCTGGCGCAGCGCAGCCGCTTCCGCTGTCCTGCGCAACCATGTCCGGCGCCATCAGCCACGCCGGTCGCAGCCTTTGACGACGCCGCGCTCACGGCGCTTGTTTATGCCGACTATGCGCGTCTGGTGGCAAAAACGATCGCTGCCCATGAAACCGACGCGGACAACGCAGCCGACTGCGCCGCCGCCGATGGTGTGCTGGTGGATGCGGTGCGGCGGCGCCTGCGCGTGGCACTGGCGATTGCACGAGCCAAGGCCGCCGGGCAGACGCCGCACTTTCGCGCCCTGATCCAGGCGCGCGATGCCGGGGAACTCGAAAAGGCCATCACCCAGCCGGCCGTCGAAGAGCAGGTCATCGCACGCGCCGTGACCGCCGCGCGCGAACTGCCGCCCGACGGTCTGTCCGCCAGCTTTCCCAACCGCGTGGCCGCCATCTACCGCGACTGGATCATCCCCCTCGCCCGCCGCGTTCAGGTCGAGGCGCTGCTGGCAGGCAAATGATTTTTTGCTCATCCACTTCCGCCCCGATCGCCGAACATGGCCATGACGACCGCTTCGCGCTCAGCGAATCCAGCGCGGACGCCTCGGCAAGACATCCCTGTCGTCTGGCGCCGTAAAAACACGCGGTTGACTTCCACCCGGTGTTTCTGTATAAAGAAACATGTCGGACGGGCCAGGCCTGCAGCCGAAATCCCTGCCGCCACGGCGTCCCGCAGGGACGCCACTGGAGCAAGCCATGTACCTGAACTCGTTCCCGGATCGCCAGCAGTTCCGCGCCGCACTGCAGCACGCCAATGTCGTGCCCGTGGGCGTGCGCGTGCTGGCAGACAGCGAAACGCCGGTCTCCGTGCTCACACGCTTCGAGCCGGGCGCTGAAAACCTTTTCCTGTTCGAGAGCGCCGAGGGCGGCGAACGCTGGGGGCGCTACAGCTTCATGGGCGTTTCCGCCCATGCGCGCGTAACGGTTTTCCGCGACGATGTCGTGGTGCGCGAAGGGTTCCAGGAAACCCGCACGCGCCATCACGGCGACCCGCTGGCCACGCTGCGCAGCCTGCTGGCGCGCTACACGCTGGCCGCGCTGCCCGAACTCCCCCGCTTTTGCGGCGGACTGGTGGGCAACATCGCCTACGAAATGGCCAGCTTCTTCGAGCCGCGCGTGCCCAACCGCCTGCCAGCAGAAGAACCGCTGGCCGACTTCATGATCCCGGATGCCCTGCTCGTGTTTGACAATGTCAGCCACACGCTCACGCTCCTCGCGCTGGCGTTCGCCGCGCCGGGAGCTGATCCGGATCAGCTCTACGACGACGCCTGCCGCCGCGTGGCCGGGCTGCTGGCCACACTCCGCACACCCCCGCCACCCGAGAAGAAACATCGCACCGCCGCCCGCAACTGCAAGCCCGCGGCGAACATCCCGGAGCAGGCCTACCGCGATGGCGTCGAAGCCATTAAAAAACACATCTACGAAGGCGACGTGATCCAGACCGTGCTCTCGCAGAGTTTTGTCTGTGAGGCGCCGGAGGACATTGTCGGTCTCTACCGCGCGCAGCGGTTTGTCAACCCTTCGCCGTATCTGTATTTTCTCAAGCTCGGCGGACGTTTTCTGGTCGGCTCCTCGCCCGAAACCATGATCCGCCTCGAAAGCCGCACGGCCTGCCTGCGCCCCATTGCCGGCACGCGCCCGCGCGGCGCCACCGAGCAGGAGGACCGCGCCCTGGCCGACGAACTGCTCAAGGACGAAAAGGAGCGCGCCGAGCACCTCATGCTCGTGGACCTCGGCCGGCATGAGCTCGGCCGCGTGGCCCTGCCGGGCACCGTGCAGGTCACCGACCTCATGGTCGTGGAGCGCTACTCCCACGTCATGCACCTGGTTTCCAACATCACAGCCGACCTGGAGCCGGGGCACGACGCGTTTGACCTGCTGAAGTCCGGGTTTCCTGCCGGCACCCTTTCCGGCGCGCCCAAGGTGCGCGCCATGGAGCTGATCGCCGAACTCGAGCCGGAGCCGCGCGGGCCCTACGGCGGCGCGGTCGGCTACCTCGGGTTCGACGGCAACATGGATTTTGCCATCTGCATCCGCACCGCCGCCATGGCGCACGGCCGGCTGACCGTGCGCGCCGGCGCCGGCATCGTAGCCGACTCCGACCCGGAGAAAGAGCGCGTGGAGACCGTCAACAAGATGCGCTCAGTGGCCCGCGCGCTGGACCTGCTGCACAGCGGATCGGTTCTACCCAAGGAATACACGTAATATTTCGATCTGGAACTCAGCCAGCCGTGCGGCTGGCTGAGTTCCAGATCGAAAAGGAGTTTTATTCATGATCCTAATGATCGACAACTACGACTCGTTCACCTACAACCTCGTGCAGTACCTGCGTGAAATGGCCGCCGAAATCCGCGTCGTGCGCAACGACGCCCTGACCGTGGCGGACGTGGCGGCGCTTGCGCCGCACGCCATCGTGATTTCGCCGGGGCCTGGCCGCCCCGAGCAGGCCGGCATCTGCTGCGATGTCATCCGCACCTTCTCCGGGCGCGTGCCGCTGCTGGGCGTCTGCCTGGGCCACCAGGCCATTGGCCTGACCTTTGGCGGCCGGGTCGTGCATGCCAAGCGCCTGATGCACGGCAAGACTTCTGAGATCACCACGGACGGCAAGGGCGTGTTCGACGGCATCAGCAAGCCCATCACGGTCATGCGCTACCATTCGCTGGCCGTGGAGGAGGCCTCCCTGCCGCCGGAACTGATCGTCACGGCGCGCACCGCGGATGGCGAAGTGATGGGCCTCCGCCATCGCAGCCACCCCACCGAAGGCATTCAATTCCACCCGGAGTCCATCATGACCCCCATGGGCAAAAAATTGCTGCGCAATTTTTTGAAGATGGGGATGCGTATGCCGCTACAACCATGATTTATCGCGCTGCGGGGCAGCGCTCCTACCATTCAAATCATTTCTCGCAGAGTAGGAGCGCTGCCCCGCAGCGCGATCCGCCACAGGCACGTTGCTGACCACGCTGCCGGAAGAGCACCCACCATGGACTACAAAACCCTCCTGACCCGGCTCATGCGCCGTCACAATCTCAGCGCTGACGAAAGCGCCGAGGCCATTGACGCCATCCTTTCCGGCGCGCTCTCCGAAATCCAGATCGCCGCTTTCCTGGCCGCGATGGCCACCAAGGGCGAGACCGTGGAGGAGCTTGCCGGCGCGGCGCGCGCCATGCGGCGCCGGGCGGTGCGCGTGCAGCCCGCGGGGCAGATCGTGGTGGACACCTGCGGCACCGGCGGCGACAACAGCGGCACGTTTAACGTGTCCACTGCCACCGCCTTTGTCGTAGCCGGCGCTGGCGTGGCCGTGGCCAAGCACGGCAACCGCTCTGTTTCCAGCCGCTGTGGCAGCGCCGATGTGCTGGAACAGCTCGGCGTGAAGATCGAAGCTGAACCGGAAATCATGGAACAGGCGCTGAATGAAATCGGCATCGCCTTCCTCTTTGCGCCGCGCTACCACGCCGCCATGCGCCACGCCATGCCGGTGCGCAAGGCCCTGGGCGTGCGCACGATCTTCAACCTGCTCGGCCCGCTGGCCAACCCGGCCGGCGCCACCTGCCAGCTCCTCGGGGTGTATGCGCCGGAGCTGACCGAGATGTTCGCCCACGCCCTGCGCCTGCTCGGCACGCGCCGCGCCTTTGTGGCGCACGGGCATGACGGCATGGACGAGCTGACCACCTGCGCCGCCACCCGCATTTCCGAGTTGGACAAAGGGGTGGTCAAGACCTACGATCTGGATCCGGATCGCTACTTTGGCGAAAGAGCCCGCGCGGCAGATGTGGCAGGCGGCGACGCGGCTGCCAATGCCGCGATCCTGACGGCCGTGCTCAACGGCGAGAAAGGCGCGCGCCGCAACCTGGTGCTGCTGAATGCCGCCGCCGCCCTGGTGGCCGCCAGCCGCGCGCCGGACATCGTCGCCGGTCTCGAGCTGGCCGCCCGGGCCGTTGACAGCGGCGCGGCGGCAGGAAAGCTGCAGGAGCTGGTGCGCGCAAGCAAGGGAAACTGAGTGATGAAGCCCGGCAAATCATGCGACCGTGCCGCAACCGGATGCTCCGGGCGCTCCGCGCACGGGCAGCCGCATGCCAGGGAAGGTTTCAATCGTCGCCCGTGCGCGGAGCGCCCGGGCCACCTGCGCTGTCAAACAACAGCCGAAGGCCTCGCACATGCCTGACTTCCTCCAGAAAATCGTCGCACACAAGCAGCAGGAAATCGCGGCGGCCATGGCGCACGTGCCGCTGGCCGGCCTGCAGGACACCGCCCGGGCGCGACGCGACTACCGCGGCTTTGTGGCGGCACTGGCCATGCCGCACCGCATCCACATCATCGCCGAGATCAAGCGCGCCTCGCCGTCCAAGGGCGACATCGGCCCCGGGCTCGACCCGGCCGCCCTGGCCCGCGCGTACGCGGCCGGCGGAGCCTCCGCCATCTCCGTGCTGACCGAGCGCGCCTTCTTCAAGGGGTCGCCGGAAGACCTGGCCGCGGCACGCGCCGCCACCCGGCTGCCGGTGCTGCGCAAGGATTTCATCCTCAGCCCCTACCAGGTGTATGAATCCGCGGCCATGGGGGCGGACGCCATCCTGCTGATCGTCCGGATGCTCACGGACGCCGAGCTGCAGTCGCTCTACCTGCTCGCGCGGGAGATCGGGCTCGACGTGCTGGTGGAAATCCACAGCGAGGCCGAGGCCGTGCGCGCCAACCAGCTCTGCGCGCGCCTCGTGGGGATCAACAACCGCGACCTGTCGCATTTTGCCACGGACACGGAGCGCGCAGGCCGCATTGCCCGAACGCTCAACCCGGACATGATCATTGTGGCTGCCAGCGGGATCGACGGCGTGGCCGAAATCCACAACACCGTTGCCGCGGGCGTCACCTGCTTCCTCGTTGGCGAGGCGCTGGTGCGCGCGCCGGACCCGGCCGCACTGCTCCGCGCCATGGTTACGGCAGGTGGTCGGCCATGACCCCGCCGCACATCGGGATCAAGATCTGCGGCCTCCTGTCGCCGGCCATGGCCCTGGCCTGCGCCGACGCCGGCGCCGACGCCATCGGCATGGTCTTCCACCCGCCGAGCCCGCGAAACATCCAGCCGGCGCAGGCGCGTGCCATCACGGCGCGCCTGCCGCCGCACGTGGCCAAAGTCGGCGTCTTCGTGGACCAGGACACGGAAGAGATTGCGCGCATCGCCGCGCAGGCCGGCCTGGATGCCGTGCAACTGCACACCGTCCTGCCCGGTGATCGTTACGCTCGGCTCACCCGCCACGGGCTGCACGTCGTGCAGGTGCTGCGCAGCTCAGGCGCCGAGCTGCTGGCGCAGGCGTGCACCCTGCCGCCTGCCGTCGGCCTGCTGGTCGAATGCGGACGCGGCGCGCTGCCGGGCGGAAACGGCGCCGCCTGGAACTGGGCGGACGCGGCCGTGCTGCGGGAGCTCCGGCCGTTCGCCGTGGCCGGCGGGCTCGATCCGGCCAACGTGGCACAGGCGCTGCTCGCCTCCGGCGCGTCTGCGGTGGACGTCAGCACCGGCGTCGAATCCGCCCCGGGCAGCAAGGACCTGGCCCGGGTCGCGGCCTTCATTGCTGCGGTGCGCGCGGCCGGAGCCACCAGCCGCGGGCGGGTATTTCAAATCGCAAATCTGAAATCGCAAATCTGAAATCTGGGACCCATGAGCACCCACCGCATCAACAACGTCAACATCCAGTCGGTCACCACCCTGTCCACGCCCTACGAGCTGCGCCACCACCTGCCGCAGACACCTGCCACGCAGCGCGTCGTGGTGCGCGGGCGGGACACGATCGAGCGCATTCTGGACCGCGAGGACCCGCGCCTGCTGGCTATCGTGGGCCCCTGCTCCATCCACGACCTGAAGGCCGCAACCGAGTATGCGCACCGTCTCCAGTCTCTCGCCGGGCAGATCGCCGACGCGATCTGCGTGGTCATGCGCGTCTACTTTGAGAAGCCGCGCACGGCGCTCGGGTGGAAGGGGCTGATCAACGACCCGTACCTGAACGAGAGCTTCCGCGTGGACGAGGGACTGCACATGGCGCGGCGCTTCCTGCTGGAGGTCAACGCGCTGGGCCTCCCGGTCGCCACCGAGGCGCTCGACCCCCTCACGCCGCAGTACATCGGCGACCTGATCGCCTGGACCGCCATTGGCGCGCGCACCACCGAGTCGCAGACGCACCGTGAGCTGGCCAGCGGGCTCTCCACGCCGGTCGGGTTCAAGAATGCCACGGACGGCAGCATCGACGTGGCGCTCAACGCCATCCAGGCGGCGCAGAGCCCGCACCATTTCCTCGGCTTCACCGAGGCCGGCCTGCCGGCGGTGTTTGCCACCTCCGGCAACCCCCACCCGCACCTCGTGCTGCGCGGCGGCAAGACGCCGAACCACGACGCCGCCTCCGTGCACCGGGCGGAAGAAGCGCTGCGCAAGGCAAACCTTCCGCCCTCGATCATCATCGACTGCAGCCACGGCAACTCCGAGAAGCAGCCGGAGCGCCAGGCCGGCGTGCTGCGCGACATCCTCGCGCAGCTCGAGGCGGGCAACCGCTCCATCGTGGGGTTCATGCTGGAGAGCTTCCTCGAGCCCGGCAGCCAGCCGTTCCCCGCCGACCCGGCGCAGCTGCGCTACGGCGTCTCCATCACCGACGCCTGTGTCGGCTGGGACACCACCGAAAGACTGCTGCGCGAGGCGCATGACCGGCACCAGAACGTAATCGCAACACGGCAGGGAAAGGCCTGAAACTTGGAAGGAAGACGGGCCGCCGGACATACTGTGGCGCATTTATTGACAAACGAGCATGGAAGGTTCATCGTAAACATTGCTTATGCCGAGGTTTTGACACGATGCCAACCATCATTCAAATCAAGGGATACAGATTGTTTTTCGTGAGTTTCGATGGCTCTGAACCAATCCACGTACATGTACGGCGCGGAGATTTCAGCGCCAAAATGTGGTTATCGCCATTGCGGGTGGCATGGTCGGAGTTTAGGCCGCACGAGAATCGGGAATTGCTCCACCTTGTGAAAGAAAACGAATCACGAATTCGGGAAAAATGGCATGATCACTTCGCGTAAGAAACCAACCACATCGGAAGTTCGGGCTGTGGGACTCATCATCGGAAGCAAAGGGTTTAGCGTCTGTCTTTCTGACGGACGGCAAATTTTCGTGCCCTTTCACTGTTTCCCCCGGCTGGATATGGCGATTCCGTGCAAACGGGAGCACTTCGAGGTATGCGCCGGAGGACGGATGCTCCATTGGCCTGAAATTGACGAGGACATCGAAGTCAAACATATCGTCGAAGGACGCATGCCGATAAAGGAGCCCGCACGCGCAATGGCCGTCGCGGAAACGCGCGGCACGTACGTAGTGTCCCGATAGAACCCGTGCCATGTCCAGGCAAACTCACAAGCAGAATGCAGGGCTGCAACTCAATCTGACACCCGATGATTGGCGTCAGGAGGCCAACCGGCAACCGAGGTACCCGAGCACGCAAATTTGAAAGAAACAATACCGTCAAGGACCACGCATGAACACCCCACCTCTCATCGGGCGACACCCCGACACCCGCGGCCACTTCGGCGCATTCGGCGGGCGCTATGTCGGCGAGACGCTGATGCCGGCGCTGATTGAACTCGACGCAGCGCGCCAGTCGGCCATGGCCGACCCGGCGTTCCTCGCGGAATTCCGCGCGCTGCTGCGGGACTACGTCGGCCGCCCGACGCCTGTGGACTTTGCCGCGCGCCTGACCGCGCACGCGGGCGGCGCGCGCATCTACCTGAAGCGCGAGGACCTGACGCACACCGGCGCGCACAAGATCAACAACACCATCGGCCAGGGGCTGCTGGCGCGGCGCATGGGAAAGCGCCGCATCATTGCCGAGACCGGCGCAGGCCAGCACGGCGTGGCCACGGCCACGGTGGCGGCGCGCTTCGGCATGGCGTGCAAGGTGTTCATGGGCGTGGAGGACATCCGCCGCCAGGCGCCGAACGTCAGCCGCATGAAGCTGCTCGGGGCTGAAGTCGTGCCGGTCTCCTCCGGCCTCGGCACGCTCAAGGACGCCATGAACGAAGCCATGCGCTACTGGGTGGGCGCGGTGGAGGACACCTTCTACGTCATCGGCACCGTGGCCGGGCCGCACCCCTACCCGGTGCTCGTGCGCGACTTCCAGCGCGTGATCGGCGACGAGGCGCGCCTGCAGATGATCGACGCCATCGGCCGGCTTCCCGACCAGCTCGTGGCCTGCGTCGGCGGCGGCAGCAACGCCATGGGGCTGTTCTACCCGTTCCTGGACGACCCGGTGGATATTGTCGGCGTCGAGGCGGCCGGGCACGGGATCGCCTCCGGGCTCCACGCCGCCACGCTGGGCGAAGGGAGCGTGGGCGTGCTGCACGGCACAAAATCATACCTGCTGCAGAACGCCGACGGCCAGGTGCAGGAGGCGCACTCCGTCTCGGCCGGGCTCGACTATCCCGGCGTGGGACCAGAGCACGCGTTTCTCAAGGAGATCGGGCGCGTGCGCTATGTGTCGATCGACGACCGCACCGCGCTGCAGACCTTCCAGCTGCTGGCGCGCCTCGAGGGGATCATCCCGGCGCTGGAGAGTTCGCACGCCGTCGCTGCCGCCATGCAGGAGGCGGCGAAGCGCAAGCCCGACGACGTGATCCTGGCCTGCCTCTCCGGCCGCGGCGACAAGGATCTGGCGCATGCACTGGCGACGATTGAGAAGATGGGCCTGTAACGCGCGGCAACGTGATGCTGGAAACACAACACCGGAAACCATATCATTCCGCCATGCAGCAGGCTCCCATCACAACGGACTGGAACCAGGTCGCGCAGCGCCTGGAGGATGTCCGGAATTGCGCGCGCGCATTTGCGGGCGAGGTGCGCATGCATTTCGGCACGCGCCTGCACGGCATCCGCCTGTACGGTTCCGCGGCGCGCGGCGACTGGCAGGAGGATTCGGATGTGGATATCCTCGTGCTGCTGGATGCCGTCACCACGGAGGACCGCGCCTGGATCGCCGAGCGCGCCAACCACCTGGGCATCCTCGGATCCGGCATCCTCCTCTCCGCCGTCACGCTGACCGCGGCGGATTTTCAGCGCCTGCACGACCGGGAGCGCCTGTTTGCCGCCGAAGTCAAACGCGATGGAATGCCGATATGACACAAGCCAACGAAAACGCCAATGCACGCGAAGAAATGGCGAAGGGCACGGAAGCCTTGCGCGCCGCAGAGGAACTGCTGCGGCTCGGCCTCTTCAACGACGCGGTCTCCCGCGCCTATTATGCCGCCTATCACTGGGCGCGCGCGCTCCTGTTCACGCAGGGACTGGAGAGCCGATCCCACCGCGGCATGATCCAGCTGGTGGGACTGCATTTTGTGCGCACGCAACGATTGCCAGTCGAAGCCACGACTTTGCTGGGGCAGCTCGCAAGCCAGCGCGAGGCCGGTGATTACACAACCTCTCTGCGGTTCAACGCAAGCGACGCGGCCGAGATCGTCAGCCAGTCGCGCGCGTTCATCAACCTTTGCCGTCCGCTGTTGCCAGCTGAACTCCCTGGAAGCAACTCCCCATGAACCGCCTCACCACCACCTTCAACCAGCTCGCCCGGCAGCGCCGCCGCGCGCTGGTCGGCTACCTGACCGCCGGCGACCCGGACTTCGACACCTCGCTGGCCATCCTGCAGGGGGCCGTGGCCGCCGGACTGGATGTGCTGGAGCTCGGAGTTCCGTTCTCGGACCCGACGGCCGACGGGCCGGTGATCCAGCTGGCATCGGCCCGCGCGATCAGCAGCGGCATGACCGTCTCCCGCGTCCTCGAGCTGGCGCGCCGCGTGCGGGCCACGGCTCCGGATGTGCCGATTGTGCTGTTCAGCTACTACAACCCCCTGCTCCGCTTCGGGCTTGAGCGCCTGGCGAAGGAGGCCACGGCTGCCGGCGTGGACGGGCTGCTCATTGTGGACCTGCCGCCGGAGGAAGCGGACGAATTGCGCCCGGCGCTGGCGGGACACGACCTGCCGCTGATCCGGCTGCTTGCGCCGACCACGCCGGGCGAACGCATGGCGGAGATCGCGCGGGATGCCGGCGGGTTCCTCTACCTGATCACGCGCACCGGCGTGACCGGCACCGGCACCCTCGACTGCGAGCGCATCCGGCAGCTCGCGTCCCGCCTCAAGGCCCTCACGCCGCTGCCGGTCTGCCTGGGGTTTGGCATCAGCACTGCGGCCGACGTGCGCCAGCTGGCCGGGATCGCGGATGGCGTGGTGGTTGGCAGCGCGCTGGTCAGGATCGTGGCCGAGCACGGTGCGGACGGCACCGCAGCCGCACGCGTGGCGGATACGGTGCGGGAGCTGCGCACGGCGCTGGGGTAATTGGCGGGGGCATGGGACGTATGGGACCTATGGGACGGATGGGACGTATGGGACGGTTGGGACGTATGGGAATATCGTGAATCCCATAGGTCCCATAGGTCCCATACGTCCCATGCCCCCGCTACTTGGCCACGCAGATGCGCAGCACGCCGTTGGTGTAAAAGGCCTTGTACCCGGCCGGATCCCCGGGCGCCCGGGGGAGCAGCACGCGGCGCTCCATGCCGCCGACCTGATTGCCGTGCGGGTCGCGCACCACCGCGTGCACGGTCACCACGCGGCCAGTCATGGTGAGCCGGACATCCTCGTTCCGGACGCCCGGCAGGCTGAAGGTCAGCAGGAACCCCTCCGGAGTCTCGGCCATGTCCATGCCCGGCGACGCCGGTAGACGAGCCCACTCCTGCGGCTGCATGCCGCGCATCCGCCAGACTTCCGGGGCTTCAGACGAAAGCGCATTCCGCGCAAAAGAAACCGGCCGCACGCCTACGCGGCCGGCATCCACCTCGCGCCGCACCGCCGAAGAGCTGCCCGGCGCAACCGCCGCATCACGTGCGGCCGGAGCCCCCCGGGACTGCCAGTGGTCAACAAGCAACCATGCCACCAGCGCCACGATTCCCGCTGCCAGGAGCGTGTTCAGGATGAGCCAGAAGCGTTTGTCGCGAAACAGCATGCTACCCCTTTGACAGAATTGCCCGCCGAATAAAACAGCAGGAAGCAAGCCAAATGCAAATATCCATTTTGAAGTTCCACTTGCCTGGCGCTCTGCGGGCGCATGTCAGAGTTGACGGTCTAATCATTCTTCGGCCACACCTGCCACTGAAATCGCACAAATCACACTGTAGCGCGGCGCGCCGCGCCGCGGCAGAGCGAGTCCAGCGGCAGGCCGCGCCGCACAGCGGCGCGCTACAGTTGAGCCCGCCGGCTTCCCCGTCAACTCTGCCATGCGCCCGCGCGCAGCCCTTGGCCGCGGTTTTCCTCGGTCTTGCGCCTGATCAGCAAACAGAGTGTGCCGCAGATGCGACAACGTGTCGGCCAGGTGCGACAACTTGTCGCGTTTGGCTTGACGAAACACGCGATCACGAGCACATTTAAGAACGGCACATCCCTTGCTCTAGGTTACCTGAACAAAATGATGTTACGCATGGCAAAACGAAGGGCGCACCTGC
>JBAWXQ010000009.1:0-32001 GCA_037144015.1 bacterium | reverse complement strand
TAATTTCCATATTCAACCAACCAGAACTTATCTTCTCTGCGGTCTCTGCGTCTCCGCGGTGAATCCAGATTACTCAAAATACGGCGCTGGCGGCGGCAGGACGCGTTGGACCCGGATGGGCTGCTTGGCGCGGTGGGGCTTCTTGGATTTGCTTTGCAGGGCGATCGCTGCTGCCAGCAGCAGCAGGATGATGGCCGCGGCCACGGTGCCGATGATTGCCGGGGTCCAGTGCGGCGGCAGCCGGGAGCCGGGCCGGTGGTTGCCTGACGCGGCATTCGCGGCTTCTGTTTCCCGGAGTCTGGCCGGCTCGCGCCGCGCGGGCGCCTCGGCGAGCGCGGCTGCACGGGCTTCCGAACGGAGTGTAGCCGGGCGCACGCGCGGCGGGGCGGATTCGCCCGGCTGGGCAGGGTCTGCCACGGAGCGCACAGCCTCGGAGCGACCGGCAGCCACGGAGAAGAGGTCGGGCTCGCCGGAGGAAGAAGGGTCGAGCGGCGAGGGTCGGGGGGCGGCGGAAGAAGGTGGAGGGTGGCGTGTGGAGGGTGGCGGGTGGCGGGTGGAGGGTGGCGGGTGGAGGGTGGCGGGTGGCGGGTGGAGGGGGGAGAGTGATCGGTGATCGGTGGGCGGTGGGCGGTGGTCGGGGACTGGGGATTGAGGGTCGGTGATCGGTGACCGGGGATCGGGGACTGGGGATTGGGGGTCGGCTTCGGGCTCTGCATTCGGCATGCCGGAGTCCGGATTCCGCCGCGCGACCTGTGGCGGGCGCGAGCCGGTGTAGATCTCCATGAAGTCACGGCTCAATGGCTCAGGGTCCAGCCCGAGGTGCTCGGCATAGAGCTTGATGAAGCCGCGTCCGTAGATCGGCGCGGCGATGCGCCGAAAATCCTCGCGCTCCAGATCCTCGACGATCTGCACCATCATGCGCGTGGCCTCGGCCACCTGCGAGATGGTCTGACCCTTCTGCTCGCGGGCCTGGCGAAACGTTGCTCCGAGTGACATGGGGGGCTCCTGTAAGGATGAAGGGTGAAGGATGAAGGGTGAAGGCTGAAGGTGGAAGGTGGAGGGTGGAAGGTGGAAGGTGGAAGGTGGAGGGTGGAAGGTGGAAGGTGGAAGGTGGAGGGTGGAGAGGTAAAAAGTTCATTCTTCGGCAGCCCAGAATTTTCAGCGCAAAGTATCCGGTCCGTGTGCTATAAATTATCTGCGTGCCTTGGCCAGTCCTCCAACCTTCCAATCTTCCAACCTTCCAGCCTTCCACTCTTCCACTCTTCCTCTTGCTAAAAGCACAGCGCCAGGATCAGCTGAACCTTCGCCCCAAACTTGGAGTGCTACAAGCCTATGAAACAGCGCGTCATTCTCATCGCCTCCGTCGTCATCGGCCTGATCGCCGCACTGTTGACCGGCCAGTACCTGAGCGCCAAGGATAAGGACTACCAGGACAAGCTGCAGAAGCTTAAGCGGAGCTACCGCACGATTCCGGTCATCGCGGCCAACCGTGCCCTGCCGGCCGGAACCGTGCTGGCTTACACGGACATGGCCTCCATGGATGTCGTGGAAAATGCCGTGCGCGGCCGCGTGGTGGACATCAAGGACAGCGAGATGCTCGCTGGCAAGAAGCTGAGCCGGTCGCTGGACAAGGGAACGCCCATCTACTGGTCCGACCTCGAAGGCGGCGACCCGTTCAACCGCGGCCTGGCCCACGACATCAAGAACCGCCAGCGCGCCATCTCGATCAGCGTAGGCGGCGCCGCCGCCGTGAGCGGCATGGTCAGACCCAGCGACCACGTCGACGTGCTCGGCACCTTCACCTTTCCCTCTGAGCGGAAGGCCGGCGAGATGGAGATGGTCACGCTGACCCTGCTGCAGGACGTGCTCATCCTCGCCACGGGCCGGGAGACCGCCAAGAACCAGCTCGGCGCGAACGACCGCGCCTCCGGTGGCTACAACACCGTCACCGTCGAGGTCACACCGCGCGAGGCCGAGATGCTCGTCTTTGCGGAGCAGGCCCGCGGCCGCCTGGTCCTGACGCTGCGCAACCCGGCGGACCTGGAGTACGAAAAGGACCTGCCGCGCGTGGACTTCGGCAAGATCCAGGAGGAGATCGCCACCCTGAACCGCTTCCGCCAGGAGAAGCTGCTGGGCAAGCCGTTACGCTGAGAAGGAGAATTCAGGATTCAGAATTCAGAATTCGAAGGACACGCGTTTGGAAACATCGGCATTTCATTCTGAATCCTGAATTCTGAGTCCTGAATTCTTCCCCAAAGGAACACTCCCTTGCTGCACCTTGAGATCCAGACCCCTGGCCAGCCGCCCAGCCGATTCGAGCTTCCTTCCGGAAGCTACACGATCGGCCGCAGCGACGCGTGCAAGATCCGGCTGCGCCACCCGGAGATCAGCGAGCGCCACGCGCTGCTGGCCGTGCGGCCGGACGGCGTGTGGATCGAGGACCTGAACGCCAGCAACGGCACCTTCCTGAACGAGCTGCGCGTCCAGGGGCGCCAGCCTGTGCTGCCCGGACAGCTCCTGCGCCTGGGTCCCTATCGACTGCTGCTGCTCGACGTGCCGGCGGCCACCGTGAATCCGGAGCCCGGAGCCCGGAGTCCGGAGCCCGGAGTCCGGAGCCCGGAGTCCGGAGCCCGGAGCCCGGAGCCCGGAGGCCGGAAACCGGAGTCCGGAACCCGGAGCCCGGAAACCGGAGTCCGGAGCCCGGAGCCCGGAGGCCGGAACCCGGAGCCCGGAGGCCGGGCAGAGCAATTTCGCCGGCACCGGCCGCATCAGCGGGCTGCCGCCGCCGCCGCGCGACCCGCAGCTGGCCATCCGGCGCGAAATCAAGAACCAGATCCACCGCGAGGTCATTCAGCGCCTTGACATCAAGCGCATGACCGCGGCGCGCGTGGATGCCGAGGAGCTGCAGCGCCGGGCGCGCGAGGCCATCCACACCGTCATCGAGGAGGTGCGCCAGCGCCAGCGCCTGCCGCCGGGCATCGACCCGGCGCAGCTCGCGGAAGAGATCTGCAACGAGGCCCTGCGCCTCGGCCCGCTGGAGGAGTTCCTGGCCGATGAGAGCATCACCGAGATCATGGTGAACGGCCCGCACCAGATCTTTGTCGAGCGCAACGGCCGCCTGGAGCTCACCGGGCAGGACTTCATGGACGAGAGTTCGGTGCAGGCGATCATCGAGCGCATCGTCGCGCCGATCGGCCGGCGCATCGACGAGAGCCAGCCGTACGTGGATGCGCGCCTCCCCGACGGCTCGCGCGTCAACGCCGTCATCCCGCCGCTGTCGCTCTCCGGCCCCTGCATCACCATCCGCAAGTTTTCCCGGCGCGCCTTCACCGACGCGGACTTTGTGCGCTTCAACACCTGGACCGAGGACATGACCCGGTTCCTGCGCATCTGCGTGCTCATGCGCAAGAACATCATCGTCTCCGGCGGCACCGGCTCCGGCAAGACCTCGCTGCTGAACGTCCTGGGCAGCTACCTGCCGCCGCAGGAGCGCATCCTCACCATCGAGGACGCGGCCGAGCTGCGCCTCAACCAGCCGCACGTGATCCGGCTCGAGGCGCGGCCGCCCAACATCGAGGGGCGCGGCGCCATCACCATCCGCGACCTGGTGCGCAACGCGCTGCGCATGCGGCCGGACCGCATCATCGTGGGCGAATGCCGCGGCGGCGAGGCGCTCGACATGCTGCAGGCCATGAACACCGGCCACGACGGCTCGCTCACCACGGTGCACGCCAACTCGCCGCGCGACGTCATCTCGCGCCTCGAAACCATGGTGCTGATGTCCGGCATGGAGCTCCCGTCGCGCGCCATCCGCGAGCAGGTCGCCTCGGCCCTGGACCTGATCGTGCACGAGTCGCGCCTGAGCGACGGCAGCCGCAAGGTCACGGCCATCTCGGAGATCGTCGGCATCGAGGGGACGCAGATCGTCATGCAGGACATCTTCGAGTTCGAGCAGTCGGGGCTCGGCGAGGGCGGCAAGGTGCTGGGGCGCTTCAAGGCCACCGGTGCCGTGCCCACGTTCCTCGAGGACCTCAAGGCGCGCGGGCTCGAGCTCAACCCGGCCATCTTCCAGCCCGACCGCACGCGCACGGCGACAGGAGAGCGCACATGAGCGCGGCCGATGGAACCAGGCTCGGCGCCGTTGTTCTCGCCGGCCTCAGCTTTACGGGCCTGGCGTTCATCTTCCTGCGCGCCTTCACCTCCGGCACGCAGGCCTACGCCGACGTGCACTCGCAGAAGACCGCACGGCAGTTCGAGGACCTCTTCCTCTTCATCCCGCCGCAGCGCATCGCGGAGATCGGCTGGGCCTCCTCCGTCACGGTCTTCCTGCTCGTCTCGTCCCTGTTCTTCAACCTGGGCAACCCCTTCTCCACCGCCGCCGGCCTCATTCTCGGCACGGCCTTCGGCATCGGCGCCTTCATGCTGCCATCCCAGGCGGGGCGCTTCCTGCGGGAGCGGCGCCGGCTGCGCTTCAACCTCCAGCTCGTGGACGCGCTCAGCCACATGAGCAACGCGCTCAAGGCCGGCTTCAGCATCAACCAGGCCTTCGAGACCATCGTGGAGAACGGCGAGAACCCGATCGCCCAGGAGTTCGGCCTCTTCCTGCAGCAGATCCGCGTGGGCGTAGGCTTCAACGAAGCGCTGGTCAACATGGACCAGCGCGTGGGGAGCGACGACCTGACGCTGGTCTGCACCTCGATCGACATCGCCCGCCGCACCGGCGGCAACCTCACCGAGATCTTCGACAAGATCAGCCTCACCATCCGCGAGCGCATGCGCATCGAGAGCCGCGTGCGCACCCTCACGGCGCAGGGGCGGCTGCAGGGGATCATCGTCGGCGGCATGCCGATCGTCCTCGGCATTGTCCTGACCGTCATCCGCCCGTCCATGATGCTCCCGTTCCTGGCCTCGCTCACCGGCATGATCGCCATTTTTGTGGTGCTGATCCTGCTGACCCTGGGCGCGCTGATGATCCGCAAAATTATCCGGATTGACGTATGACCCTGTTCGCCATCCTGAGCGTAGTCTTCTGGGGCCTCTCGGCCGCCGGCCTGGCCTGGTACTGCCTGCAGGCCGCGCGCGAGATCACCTACGTCACGCTCGCCGACGGCCGCCGCCAGGAGCGCACCATCCCGTTCGTGATGCGGCTGCTGCTGCCGCTGACGCCCAACTTCTTCCGCATCGTGACCCGCCCCGCGTTCAGCCGCGCGCGCGAGCTGGCCGACCGCCGCCTGGTGTCGGCCGGCTTCGATGGCCTGCTCGACGGGCGCGAGTTCCTGGCGCTGAAGTTCCTGCTGCCGATCATCCTCGGCACGTTCTGGCTGCTGCTGCTGCGCGGGGCCGCCAAGCTGCTGCCATCCGTCGAAGAAAACCTCCCCGCCCTGGCCGTCCTGGGCGTGGCCATGCTCTACATCTACCCGGTCTTCTGGCTGAAGCAGACCATGGCCGCGCGGCACCGCTCCATCCAGCGCGCGCTGCCGTTCGTGCTGGACCTGCTGACGCTCTCGGTCGAAGCCGGCATGGACTTCATGAGCGCGCTGCAGCGCAACTGCGAGAAGCGCCGGCTGGATGCGCTCAACGAGGAGCTGATCCGCATGATCCGCGAGATCCAGCTCGGCACGCCGCGCCGCACCGCCCTGGCCAACATGTCCAAACGCGTGGACCTGGCCGATCTGCGCTCCGTGACCTACTCGCTCATCCAGGCCGACGAGCTCGGCGTCAGCATCGGCTCGATCCTGCGCATCCAGGCCGACCAGATGCGCCAGCGCCGCTTCGACCGCGCCGAGCGCCTGGCCAACGAGGCGCCCGTGAAGCTGCTCTTCCCGCTCATGCTCTTCATCTTTCCCTGCGTCTTCATCATCCTGCTCGGCCCCATCCTCCAGCAGTCGGTGGGACGTCTCTTCTAGCAGCCTGTCGGGCTTAGCGTTGTGCCTTCACAAACTTTATGCCGACCAGGCTGCTAGTTGAGCCACCCGCTGCCAGCGGGTGGCGGAGCTGATGAACGAGGAGGCGCTGGCCACGAGCGGCGCCGCGGGTACACGCGCCGCCTTTGCGCACATCCCCGTGGCGCAGCCGCAGCAGCTGGCCGGGGCCGACGCCATCCTGTTCGGCACGCCCACGCGCTTCGGCATGATGACCGCGCCGATGCGCAACTTCCTGGACCAGACCGGCGGCACGCCGTACGGCGCCACCACGCTGGCGGGGGCCGACGGCTCGCGCCAGCCCTCAGCCAACGAGCTCGCGGCCGCGCGCTTCCAGGGGAAGCACGTGGCGGGGATCGCAGCGCGGCTGAAGGGGTAGACACCGTGGCGGGCTGGGCGAATTTCATAGATGAATGGAGTGCGCTAAGCGATTGCCTCACCCCAACGCTCCCAACCGCGCAACCAGGCGTCAAACCGTGGGCATTTGGCACGGATACTGCCAAGACCAGCTTGCGCCAGAACAAAGTAGGCGCGCGACGATTTCAGGTTCTTTGTATAACCAGGCACCGCAGTTTCGAGACGTGCGGCAGGGTGTGTGGCATCGCCGTGGTTGATATCCTCGGGATTGCCGAAGATGGCAATGTCGGTACGCAACTGTTGGATACCTGGCTTGTGCCGGGGAAAGACGTTCTCGAGAGCGTCTATGTCGGCGAGAACCAGGGCCTCCAACTCGTGGCGTTGCAGGTAGGCTTTGAAACGAGGTTCGCTGAACTCGTTCTCCATGGCCCGTTCCACGGTCTCGACATCCTGTACGGCACTGACCGGCCCGGTGAAACCGGCTTCTTTCAGAATCTTGGGCGGCATGCGAAAGACATCGAGGAACGTTGTGAAGCGCAGGTTGGGGTCGTTTGACGATTCAAACTCCTGTTGGAGATCGAATTTGATGGCGTCCCAGTTGACGAACCCGCCGCGCTGTCCATCCGGATCAAACGAGGTGGCAGCGAGGATTGGTCGTTCAACTTTTACACCGTGCATCTGCAACTCCTGGCGCAATAGCCGTTCGACAAGCATCTCCTCAGTCTGCCCCTCGCAGTAGATGATCAGACGCTTGTTCACGGCCGACCTCCGATGATGTTCTTGCTCCAGATCTGGCTCAAGGTATAGCGCGCCAGCCACTTATGGAGTTCAGTCGTCGAATGCCGTACGAACGTGGTCTTGCCGTCTGTCAGTTCCGATACGATCACATCATCGGGGCTGAAGTTGTCGATGAACGTGGCGGACTGGGTGGATAGGATCACCTGGCAGGAACGAGAAACCTGCTTGATCAGACCGGCGATGACGGTTTCGGCCGAAGGGTGCAGTCCAAGTTCCGGTTCGTCGAGGATGAGCAGGCCTGGCAACATCTCCGTCGGTAACAGCAACAGGGTGACCAGCGCCATGATGCGCAGTGAACCGTCGGAAAGTTGTCCCGCGACAAATTCGTAATCCCCTTTCCCCGCCATCCGCCAACGCAACGGCACAACCTGTTTGCCGGCGAGTCCCTCGGGTTCCAGAACGAATCCTTCGAGCCATGGCAACACGGCCTGCAACGTGCGGACAATCTCGGCGAAGATGTCCGGCGATTCACACGAGAGGCGGTAGAGTACAGCAGCCAGATTGCCACCGTCGGCCATCAGGTACTGGCTCTGGTCCACGAACGGTCTTCCGCGAAGATAGGAACTGACGCTGGTGTCGTGGAACTGATAGACGCGGCAACGGCCGACTAGACGCTTGATGAAACCGACGGTCGGGCCACCACCCACCCAGTCCACGACCAGGCCGCTCTCCCGATGTCCGCCCGGTCCCACGGGTATGGCGCGCATCGGCGCCGTGGCCTCCGTCGGGTGAAACTGGACTTCCTCGTTCGTGAAGAGAAGTGTGTCGTCCTGCCGGACATGAGCCAGAGAAAACCGATAAAAGTTGCGACCACCTTCGGCCTGGAATTCCAGTTCGGCGTGGATAACGGGAGTATGTTTGGGACCGAAGTGAAGAATGTGAGATGCCGGGCCGCGGTCGGTCATGTAGGGGGACTGGAAGCCACGGCTAAGCGCGTAATTCAGCATCCGGAAGAAGTCGATGAGGTTCGACTTGCCGGCGCCATTGGCCCCGATGAAAACGTTCAGGGGGGCAAAATCGAGTTCCACCCGTTCGAAGGAACGGAATCCCTCGATGGTTGCGCGTTTCAGTTGGTCCACAGCGTGCCCCCTTTCAGAAATACATCGCCATGATACGCGACACCTTGCAAATTTTCAACCCTTGCGCCGCCTCCGACGGCACCGCGCTCCCTTTGCTTCTCATGCATGTCAACCTTCGACCTTCTACCAACACCCCCACGCAAGGGTGATACCCCTGTTGGTGCTCCCTTCCGCTTCTACTTCTCCTCCAGCACCGCCTTGATGCGCCGCACGCCGGCGCTCGAGCTTTCCTCTTTCTGGATCTTGAACTTCCCGAGCTCGCCGGTGGCGGCCGCATGCGGGCCGCCGCAGACCTCCATGGAGAAGTCGCCGGCGGCATAGACCTTGACCTGCTCGCCGTACTTGGCGGCGAAGAGAGCCGTGGCGCCCCTGGCCTTCGCCTCCTCGATGGTCATGGTCTCGAGGGTGATGGGCAGGTTGCGGGCGATCTGCTCGTTGACGATCTTCTCGACCGCGGCGACCTGCTCCGGGGTCATCTTCTCCGGGTGCGTGAAGTCGAAGCGCAGCCGCTCGGGCGTGATGTTCGACCCCTTCTGCAGCGCATGCGGGCCGAGCACCACCTGCAGCGCCCTGTGCAGCAGGTGCGTGGCCGTGTGCAGGCGCGTGGTGGTGTCGGTGCTGTCTGCCAGGCCGCCCTTGAAGGTCTTGTCGCCCTGCTTGGACGTCTCCTGGTGCTTCTTGAACGCCTCGTCAAACCCGGCGCGGTCCACCGCCAGCCCCTGCTCGGCCGCCAGTTCCTCGGTCATCTCGAGCGGGAAGCCGTAGGTGTCGTAGAGCTTGAAGGCGGTGCGCCCGGAGAGCTGCGTCTGGCCGTGCTGCTTGAGCGCCGCGGAAATTTTGTCGAACTCCCGCTGCCCGGCGACCAGCGTCTTCTCGAAGCGCTCCTCCTCGGCCGCCAGTTCGCCCACGATGGCGGCGTGCTTCTCCTGCAGCTCGGGGTAGACGTGGCCGTAGTTGGTAATCACGATCTCCGCCAGCGTGCGGGCAAAGCCGGGGCCGATGCCGAGCACCTTGGCGTAGCGCACGGCGCGGCGGATCAGGCGGCGCAGCACGTAGTTGGCGCCCAGGTTGCCGGGCTTCACGCCGCCCTTGGGGTCGCCCAGGATGAACGTGGATGTGCGCAGGTGATCCGCAATGATGCGCTGGGCTCGCTGCACCACGGCCACGTCCGCCGGCGGCGTGGTTGACAGCTCGGAAATCTTCGCCATGAGCGGCGCGAAGAGCTCGGTCTCAAAGACCGAGGCGCGCCCCTGCAGCATGCAGATGGTGCGCTCGACCCCCATGCCGGTGTCCACATTGGCCTGCTTCAGCGGCTCATAGCGGCCGTCGGCGTTCTTGTTGTACTGCATGAAGACATCGTTCCAGATCTCGATGTACTTGCCGCAGCGGCAGCCGGGACGGCAGGCCGGCGAACAGGCCGTCTTGAGCGTGTCGACAAACATCTCCGTGTCCGGGCCGCACGGGCCGGTCTGGCCGGCCGGACCCCACCAGTTGTCGTCCTTGGGGAGCGCATGAATGCGCTCGGCCGGGATGCCGAGCGACTTCCAGATGGCGATGGACTCCTCGTCCTTCGGCACCTCGCCCTCGCCTTCGAATACCGTCACGCTCAGGCGCGCCGGGTCAAAGCCGAGGCACTCCTGCGACGTCAGGAACTCGTACGACCAGGCAATGGCCTCCTTCTTGAAGTAGTCGCCGAGCGACCAGTTGCCCAGCATCTCGAAGAAGGTCAGGTGCGAGGTGTCGCCCACGGCCTCGATGTCACCGGTGCGCACGCACTTCTGCACGTCTGCCAGGCGCCGCCCGGCCGGATGCGGCTCACCCAGCAGATATGGCACCAGCGGATGCATGCCGGCCGTGGTGAAGAGCACGGTCGGGTCGTTCTCCGGGATCAGCGAAGCGCCGGAGATGATCCGGTGCCCCTTGGATTCAAAGAACTTCAGGTATTTTTCGCGCAGCTGGTCAGCGGTCATGGGAGGTTCCTGGGTTCGGGGTTCAGGTTCAGGTGGAAGGTGGAAGGTGGAAGCTTAGTCGGTCTTCTAGTCGGATTCTTAGTACACGGTTTCGCAAATACGGAGACGTATCCTTGGATCGTTCTCGTCCTTCGTCCTCGTCCTCGATTGATGGGCGGTCGTCGAATGTCGGTTCGAGGACGAGGACGATGACGATGACGAGAATACGTTGGTGGACTTATGAAATCATGTACTTCTGAATTCTGACTCCTGAATGCTGCATACCGGGCGTCGTTACAAATCGTCCATCCGTCGTACCTGCATCAGCTCCGCACGCGAAAGCCTTCCCGCTGCGCGGCGGCGGCGAGACGCGCGTCGAAGCAGATAAAATCCAGCGTGTCCGGCCGGCCTTCGGAGGCGAGCCAGGCCGAGGCGAGTTGCAGGGCGTCCAATGTGCGCAGGCCATGGCCGTGCAGCATTCGTATCGCCATGCGTCGGATCTCTTCCTGCGGATGGATCTCGATCCAGGCGGCAGCCAGCATTTCGATTACCTGAGAGTTCCGCTGCCCGCTTTGCTCGTCGAGGCTGCCGGATTTCGTAAGGCGCGAGACCGCCGACGCCATTTCGATCCGGGCAAACCACGAGACCGACATGGCGTCTTTCCCCAACAGTTGTCGCGCTTCGCCGGACCGCGGTTCTTCGACCAACAACGGAACCAGAGCGGAACTGTCCCAAAACGTCATCGTTCACCATTCCGATCCCATTGCAAAGCGTCCGAAAGCGGCGAACCACCGCCCGGCAGGCGCATGGGAGGCGGCAGCTTGTGCAGGTCAATATAACCGCTGCCGCCGGTGATGATTCCCTTGCGCCGCAGGCGCTGAATCCGCCCGTCCGTGTCGGCATCGGCTGCCGCATCCGGCTGCACCAGCATGGCCACCGGAATGCCGCGGTCCGTGATGAGCACGCGCTGCCCGTGCCGCACCTGGTCCAGCAGAGCACTCAGGTTGTTTTTCGTCACGGAAATGGAGGCCGTTGTCATGAGGCTATAATAGCCTGATTGCAGGTTGGCGGTAAAGCGCATTGCCGCCAAATTTCTATGCAACGGGCAGCGGCCCGGAGGCCACGAGCTTCTTTCTGGATGAATCCACCATGAGGTTGAGTCCTTCCAGCGTTCGCGCGCCAAGCAGAACCAAATCTCCCGGTTCTGAAAAAACGACTTCATCAATGGTGAACGACGTCCCGACACGCAAAACAGCAAATCCCACGCTACGAGTGACAAGTTGCCCGTTGGCCACAGCTCCGCATCTTTTGCCATCTGCCGCCGGCCATCGTCTCAATCGTTGCCCGGCTTCACAGGCTTGACGCCGGCCTTGATGGCGTCGTGGATCTTGGCGATGATCTTGGCGACCACGTCCGGGTTGGAGCGCAGGTGCTCGGTGGCGACCATGGCGCCCTGGCCGATCTGCTCGGAGCCGAAGCTCAGCCATGAGCCGCGCTTGGTGACCACGTTGTACAGCAGCGCGGCGTCGAGAACAGAGCCTTCCCACGAGATGCCGCGGGCGTACAGGATGTCGAACTCCGCCTCGGTGAACGGCGCGGCCACCTTGTTCTTCACGACCTTGACGCGGGTGCGGTTGCCGACCACCGCGCCGGACGGATCCTTGAGCGCGCCGATGCGCTGCACGTTCAGGCGCACCGAGGAGTAGAACTTCAGCGCGCGGCCGCCGGGCGTGGTCTCGGGGTTGCCGAACATCACGCCGATCTTCTCGCGGATCTGGTTGGTGAACAGGCAGAGCGTCTTGGTCTGCGAGATGGCGCTGGTCAGCTTGCGCATGGCCTGCGACATCAGGCGCGCCTGCAGCCCGACGTGCGAATCGCCCATGCTGCCGTCAAGCTCCGCCTGCGGCGCCAGCGCGGCCACGGAGTCCAGCACCACCACGTCCAGCGCGCCGCTCTTGACAAGCTGCTCGGTGATGGTGAGCGCCTCCTCGCCGGAGTTCGGCTGGCTCACCAGCAGGTCGTCCAGCTTCACACCCAGGCGCGCGGCATAGTTGGGGTCCAGGGCATGCTCGGCGTCCACAAAGGCCGCCATGCCGCCGTTTTTCTGGGCGTTGGCGATGATGTGCAGCGCCAGCGTGGTCTTGCCGGACGACTCCGGGCCGAAGACCTCCACCACGCGGCCGCGCGGCAGCCCGCCCACGCCGAGCGCCAGGTCGAGCGAAAAGGACCCGGTGGAAATAATCGCGATGTTCTTGGCCGCCTCCGCATCGCCCAGGCGCAGGATGGCGCCCTCGCCAAACTCCTTGCGGATCTGCGAGATCACGGATTCCAGCTGCGACGGTGCGCCCTTCTTCTCTTTCTCAGCCATAATGCCTCCTTGTCGGATGAATGAATGCGCAAAGTGTCATGTGTGGCGCGCGGAGAGTCAAGATGGAATGCGCATCCACCCGGGTATATGCCAATTCAGGGAAAATCTTACACCTGCCGCAGAAATAATTCACGCTCCTGTGACGCGGGGGCGCGGAAGGGTGAAAGTTTGGAAGGAGCGAAGGAGCGAAGGAGCGAAGGAGCGAAGGAGGGGGCCCTTGAAAAGAAATCGTAACTGCTCAGGTCGGGAGGGTTCAGGGTTCAGGTTCACGCCTTTGGTGATCACCACGCCGAAAAAGCTAACTACTCAGGAGGAGAGGGTTCAGGGTGTCACGTCCTGACTTCCGTTTGACACTTTTTGTTGGCTATTCCTGACATAAGGCGGGTTTCAGCCCGCAACCCAATCTTTGTCGCGAGCTTTGTCGCGAGCTTTGTCGACAAAGCTCGCGACAAAGATGTGACGCAAATGCATCGCATGTTACACCGGAACGATCTAATCCGAACGACAGAAATGCGTTCATTTACATGCGAACGCGGCCATGCTCCGCCGGCCGAAACCGTCCCTGGCGAGGTCTGGCACGGGGTCCTGATCGACGACCTGCGAACCGCAGATTGACGAATGTCCAGTGCCGATTTTTGAAATCAACGCCTCTTCCCTGAACCCTCCCCGACCATTCTTCCACCCATCCACCCTTCCCTTCTTCCACCCTTCCCCTCTTCCCGCCTTGCAGCCAGTCGCATTATGCTGTATTCAACGGGCAATGCCCCATGACCTCTCCCTCTCTCCACTTTCTCGGCTGGTCGCGCCCGGCGGTTGACACCGTCTGCGACTTTCTGCTTTCCGGCATCCGGCCGGGGCAGCCGTTCGACCTCGACGGGACGCTGCTGGTGGTGCCGACGCAGCAGGCCGGCCGCCACCTGCTGGACGCGCTGGTGCAGCGGTGCAACGCCATGGGCGCCGCGGTCCTCTCGCAGCGCCTGGTCACGCCGGCCCGGCTCGCCGCAGAGGCGCTGCGCCAGCAGCACATCGCCAGCGGCACGGAAAGCCTGATGGCCTGGTGCGAGGTGCTGGCCGCGGCCGGAGAACCCCTGATGGTCGCCGCCTGGGGCGCGTCCGGACGGACGCGCGATCCCGCTGCCGCCGTCGCCATGGCGGAGCGCCTGCAGCAGGTGCGGCGCGATCTGGCGGAAGCCGCATGTTCCTGCGCGGACGTCGCCGCACAGGCCGATGCGGCCAGCGCCGAGCAGGAGCGCTGGCAGGCGCTGGCGCAACTGGAGGCCGCCTACCTCGCCCGCCTGGCGCACGACGACCTGCGTGACGCCTGCGACGCGCAGATCGCGTGGGCCGCAAACCCGCAGCTCACACCGGACGTGCGGCGCGTGGTGGTGGCGTGCGTCCCCGATCCTTCGCTGCTGCTGGTCCGCGCCCTGGAACGCCTCGCCAGCCGCGTCGCCATCGACGTGCTCGTGCAGGCGCCGCCGGCAGAGGCCGCCACGTTCGATGCCTGGGGCCGCCCCCTCCCCGAGCCCTGGAACACCCGCCGCATCGACATCCCCGGCGAGGAGTCGAACCTCCTGCTGGCCGCCGATCCGGCCGCGCAGGCCCGCCGGATCGTGGCGATCATGACAGCCGAAGCAGCGGCCGAGTCCGGCCGCCCACCCGAGCTCCAGACCCTTCCGGCCACCGGAAAGACAGCGCCGCCCCGCTTCGCCGTCGCCGACATCGCCATCGGCGTGCCGGACCGCGCCACGGTCCCGTTCCTGATGGACCACCTCGCCTCCTGCGGCGTGCCGGCGTTTGACCCGCAGGAACGCCCGCTGCGCAATCATCCGCTCAGCGAACTGATCACCGGCCTGCTCGACCTGCGGCGCGCCGCCCCCTACCGGACCGTCGCCGACCTGCTGCGCCATCCGGATGTGCTGGCCGCACGGCAGCAAGACACGCCCGCCCTCTTCCCGGAGCCGCTGCTGACCCAGCTCGATGAATTCCAGAACCGCCACCTGCCGCTCGGGCTCCCGGACCTGCTGCGCCCGTTTGCGCAGAATCCGCGCGGGACCACCAGCCGGCATGCCGATTTCACCGGCCTCGGCCAGGCCCTGCTGCGCGTGGCGCAGTGGCGGGACCGCCTCACCTCCGAACGACTTCCCGCCGTGTTGCGCGCGCTGCTCGCGGAGATCTACGCCGGCCGCAAGCTCGACCCGGAAGACCCTGCTGACCGGTTCTTTTCCGCCGCCGCCGAGGCGGTCGATCTCGTCCTGCGCGAACTGGAGGACGCCCGCATCCGGCCCTGCACCCCCGGGCGGATGGGGCCGCCGGACCCGCCGCTCGCCGCAAGCCAGGCCGCAAGCCTGTCCGCCGCCGGCGAGATCGAAACCGCCGTGCTGTCCGCCCGCCTCCGGAGCCAGGGGTGTGCGCCGGAGCGCAACAACGAGCCGCTTGACCTCGAAGGGTGGCTCGAGCTGCCCTGGACCCGCGCGCCGCTGCTGTTCGTGGCCGGCATGAACGAAGGGTGCGTGCCGGATGGCCGCCTGGCCGACGACTTCCTTCCCGACTCGCTTCGCCGCGCCCTGGGTTTGCGCGACGACCGCCTGCGCGCGGCGCGCGATGCCTACATCCTGCAGGTCCTGATCGCCTCGCGCAGCGACCGCGGCCGCGTCTGCCTGCTGTGCGGCAAAAGTTCGCCCGAAGGCGATCCCCTGCGCCCGTCACGCCTCCTGTTCCGGTGCGGCGACGCACAGCTCCCGCAGCGCGCACGCCGCCTCTTCGGCTCGCTTCCCGCCACACGCCCCGGCGCACCGGCCACGGTCGGCTTCCGCCTTCGCCCGTTTGCCCTGGGCCGGGACGACGCGCCCCCGCCCGCCAGCGGGAACCCGCTGCGCGATCCTCTGCCGCAGCGCCCGCTGTGTCCAAGCCTCTCCGTCACCCAGTTCAAGGACTACCTCCAGTGCCCGTTCCGCTTCTACCTGCGCCACCGGCTGCAGATGGCGCCGCTGGCGGATGACCTGCTGGCACCCGATGATCGGACGTTCGGCACGCTCGTGCACACCGTGCTCCAGGACTTCGCGCACGACCGCACCCTCGCGCACAGCACCGACGCCGCCCGGCTCGGCGCACACCTCGCCGACCTCGCCCGCGCCACATTCGCCGCCTGCTACGGGCCGCGCCCCTCGCTCGCCGTGCAGGTCGCACGGGAAAGCGCCATCCAGCGGCTGGGGCGCTTCGCCATGCTGCAGTCCGAGCTGGCGCAGGAGTGGGAAATCGTCTCCTGCGAAAACCGCTTCGTGCTGCGGCGCGGCAGCAGCGAAATCATCGCCCGCATTGACCGCATCGACCGCCATCGCCGCGATGGCCGCCTGCGCGTCATGGACTACAAGACCTTCGAGAAGCTCAAGACGCCCCCGGAGACACACCTCGGCACCTGCCGCGCCGGCACGCCCGACTATGCGCAGGTGGACCTTCCCGGCGAACGCGGCCGCATCCGCCGCAAGGCCTGGCAGGATCTCCAGCTGCCGCTCTACCGCGAAGCGCTGGCCGCATCCGGAAAATATGACGTCAGCTCCGCCGAGCTCGGCTTCTTCATCCTGCCGCGCGCCATCGGCGAAACCGGCTTTCAGCCCTGGGTCGACTACACCACCGCACTGCACAACTCCGCCATGGCCTGCGCCGACAGCGTACTGGCGGCCATTGCCGCCGGCACCTTCTGGCCGCCGCGCAACGTGCCGCCGGACCGGGACGACTTTGCCGCGCTGTTCGCGGGCGACCCCGCGCCATGCGTTGAGCCGCCGCCAGACCCGCCGGATGGCCGGGAGGCTGCGCCATGAACCCGCCCCCCCTGACCCACCAGGCCATCGCCGCCTCCGCCGGCACAGGCAAAACCTATGCCCTGGCCCACCGCTACATCGCGCTGGCGCAGCGCGGCGTGCCGCCAGACCGCATCTGCGCCCTGACGTTCTCCCGCAAGGCGGCCGGCGAGATCTTCGACGAGATCATCCGCCACCTCTGCGACAGCGCCGGCGACGCCGGGAAAGCCCGGGAGTCCTCGCGGGAGATCGGCATCCCGCTGCCGCCCGCGGCTTTTGCCGCCACCCTGCGCCGCGTGGTCGACCACCTGCACCGCCTCCACATCGGCACGATCGACAGCTTTGTGGCGGGCGTGGTGCGCGCCTTCCCGTTCGAGCTCGGCATCTCGCCCGATTTCCGCATCGGCGACAGCGCGGGTGCCGCCGGAGATGAGCTCCGGCGCACGCTCTTCGGGCGCCTCTTCGACCCGGCCGTCACCTCCGAGCCGGTGCGGCAGGCCTTCCTGGAGTCCTTCAAGCTCGCCACCTTCGGCCTGGAGCACAAGGCGCTGGGACCGGCGCTGCAGGGCTTCATCACCGAACTGGGCGGCATCCACCGCCGCATTCCTTCACCGCAGTGCTGGGGACAGCCGCTGTCGATCTGGGGGCGCGCGCTCCCGTGGCCGCGGCTGGCCGCCGAATCGCGCGCCGGCCTTGCCGCCGCCGCGTCGGCGATCGCCTGGCCGGAGGCGGCGGCCGCCCAGCATGCGGAGATGCTCTCCTTTCTCCGCGACTATGACGGTCCGCGCGAATGGCCGGCCAGGCTGGAATCGCGCACGCTCTTCCCGCGGCTGTGGCAGGTGCTCGCGGCGCCGGCCGGCGAGTCCTTCTCCGTGCCGTTCAATCGGAAAAACCTGGTCCTGCCCGCCCCGGCAGCGGATGCGCTGCGGCTGCTGGTCAAACATGCCATGGCCGTGGAACTCGACCGCGCCCTGCAACAGACCCGCGGCGTGGAGTCGCTGCTGGCGCTGTATGAATCGCTGTACGCCGAGCACATGCGCCGCTCCGGGCAGCTCGGCTTCGACGACCTCGCCCGCCTGGTCTCCGGCGGCTCGGGGCTCCCGCCCTCCCGCACCCCCGACAAGCCCGATCACCTCTTCATCAACTACCGGCTCGACGCGGTGCTCGACCACTGGCTGCTCGATGAATTCCAGGACACCAACGACCTGCAGTGGCAGGTTCTCGGCAACCTGATCGACGAGACCGTCCAGGACGACAGCGGCACGCGCAGCTTTTTCTATGTGGGCGACGTCAAGCAGGCCATCTACGGCTGGCGCGGCGGCAACCATCGCCTGTTCGGGCAGGTGAAAAGCCACTACGGCGAAGCCATCGCCGAAGTCCACCGCGACGTTTCGTTCCGCTCCTCGCCGGTGGTGATCGACGCCCTGAACGCCATCTTCGGCACGCTCTCCGCGGACGATCACCTCCCGCCCAAAACACTCGCGGACTGGCGCACGGTCTGGCGCGAGCACGCCGCCGCGCGCCGGGATCTCCCCGGATCCGTTGAACTGCTGGAGGCGGCGCCCGGCGAAGACGAGCGCGAGGATGACGCGCGCTACCGGGCGATCGCCGCACGCCTGGCGGAAATCGATCCGGTCGCGCGCCGCCTGCAGGCCGCCGTGCTGCTGCGCACCAACGACCAGGCCCGCCGCTGTGCGGACATCCTGCGCGCGCAGCTGCCGGAAACGCCCGTGACGCTGGAGGGAAAAGCTTCCCTGCTCGACAACCCGCTCGTGCCGCTGCTGCTCTCGCGGGTCCGCTTCGCCGCACACCCGGGCGACACGCTCGCCTGGCGGCATCTGCAGATGAGCCCGCTGGGGGACAAGCTTCAGAAGTCAGCGGTCAGAAGCCAGAAGTCAGAAGCCGAGATCCAGGAACCAGGGGCCCAGAACCAAGAGCCCGCCTCTGCGCCAGAAACCTCCGCGACCCTTCACGACCTTCGCGCTGAAACTTCCCTTCCACCTTCCACCATCCACCACCCATCCGACTCCGCCCGCTCCGCCCTCTCCCTGGCGCTGCTGACGCAAATCCACCGCGACGGCTTCCAGGCCATGCTGCGCGATGGGTGCGCGCGCCTCGAAGCCGCACAGCCGCTCGACGCCTTTACGCGCCTGCGCCGCGACGATCTGCTCGATGCCGCCGCCGCCTTCGACGCCACGGGCGACCGCGACTGCGACCGCTTCGCGCGCTTCATCGAGGGGTACACCCGCAATGACACCGCGGCCGAGACCTCCATCCGCGTGATGACGATCCACCAGTCCAAGGGGCTGGGGTTCGATCTCGTCTGCGTGCCGTTCGATCCGGCGTCCGAGTCGTTCGACAACCCCGGCCGGAGCGACATGCTGGAAGAGGCCGGCGGCAGGTGGGTCCTGAAGTCGCCGCGCCAGCTGATCGTCGACTCCGACCCGATTCTCGCCGCCACGGCCGCGAACCAGCTGGCCGATGCCGCCTTTGCCAAGCTCTGCGTCTTCTACGTATCGCTTACCCGCGCCAAGCAGGGGTTGCTCCTGGTGGTCTCGCCGCCGCCGAAAACCGGCACGGTCGTGCGCGAGGATACGCTGCTGCGCGCACGGTTTGCGGCCACAGGCGCGGCGGCCGAGACCGGCCACGCGCCAGCGATACCGGCCGATGCGGCGCCACGGTTAGCCGTCACCCCCGACACCCGGCACTCGGCCCTTTACCTTTCCGGCACGCCGGACTGGTACACAGCCCACACGCGGCACCCGCCAGCCGCCGCCTCCACCGCCGGGTCCCAACCACCGGCCACGCTCTCCCTGGGCGCCGCGCGGTTGAAGCGCGTGGAGCCGTCCAAGCAGGAGGCGGGGGTGCGGCCGGCCGCGTCTTTCTTCAAGCGCGAAGCCGGAGATGTGCGCGTGTTCGGCTCGGCCATCCATCGCCTGTTCCAGCAAATCGAGTGGCTCGAGACGTTCGACCTGGAGCAGGCCGTGCAATCCTGGCGCGCATCGGCCACTGAACCCGCGGCCGTGCTGCGCGACGTGGAGCAGCAGTTCCGCGCCAGCCTGGCAGCGCCGGACGTGCGGCAGGCCTTGAGCCGCCCGCCGGGCGATGTCGTGCTCTGGCGCGAGAAGCCGTTCGAGCTGCTGCTGCATGGCGAACTGCTGGCAGGCCAATTTGATCGCGTGTTATTTGCGCGCGACGCCGCTGGCGTCACGCAGCACATCACACTGCTCGACTTCAAGAGCAACCGCGTCGAGAACGTGGCTGCAATCCTGTTCACCGCCGGCAACTACCGCGAGCAGATGGCGCTCTACACCGCCGCGCTCCGCCGCATCCTCGGTCCGGCGCCGGTCACGGCCCAGCTCGTGTTCACACGCGTGGGGCGGGTGGTGGAGCTATGAATACGGCAGCCGCAGGTGTTCAAAACGGACAACACGGGTGAGAGGCCAATTCCACACGTTATACACAGCGTCATACGTCTGCAGCAGACGGCCAAGTAGGTCGGGCATTCCTGCCCGACCGGGTCGGCCAAGAATGGCCGACCTACCTACTACTTCCGGCGTGCGCATTCATTTATGACGCTGTGTATAACGTGTGGAATTGCAGGATCAGCCATCATGGATACAACCAATATGCCCCATGCCCGTCCAGCCGCCTGGGGGCTGGACCTGGCGGACTGGACCCGCGAAGCCGTGGAGCTCAGCATCCCCGCGTTCCGCGCGAAACAGATCTGGCACGGGCTGCAGGAGCTGCTGATCCGCTCGTGGGATGACCTGACGATCCTCCCCGCCGATTTGCGCCGCGAGCTGGCTGCGCGCGTTGACGTGGAGGCGCTGACCGTGACCGAGGTCCGGGAGACGCCCGACGGCGTGCGCAAGCTGCTCAGCACCTGCCGCGACGGCCAGCTGATCGAGTCCGTGCTGATCCCCTCCGAGGACCGCTGGACGCTCTGCATCTCGTCGCAGGCCGGATGCGCCTACGGCTGCGCCTTCTGCGCCAGCGGCAAGGCCGGCTTTGTGCGCGACCTGGTGGCGGGCGAGATCGTCGGCCAGGCGCTGCTGGCCACCCGGTGGTTGCGGGAGACACATCAGGCGCACGTCAGGATCACAGCCCCGGACACACCGGACAAACAAACAGGTCCGCGACGCGCCCCTGTGCCGCTGCTGCGACCGGGCAACATCGTGGTCATGGGAATGGGCGAGCCGCTCGCCAACTACGACGAGGTCCTGAAGGCGCTGCGCATCCTGAACGCGCCCAACGGGCTGGCCATCGGCGCGCGCCACATCACCATCAGCACCTGCGGCCTGGTGCCGGAAATCCGGCGGCTGGCCGGGGAAGGGCTGCAGTTCGAGCTGTCGGTCTCGCTCCACGCGCCCAACGACGCCCTGCGCACGCGCCTGATGCCGGTGAACCGGCGCTGGCCGATCGCCGAGCTGCTGGCGGCCTGCCGCGACTACACGGCCCAGACCCACCGCATCATCACCTTCGAGTACACGCTGGTGCGCGGCCTGAACGATCAGCCCGGGCAGGCGCGGGAACTGGCGGCAATCCTCTCCAGCTGGAACTGCCGGGTGAACCTGATCCCGCTGAGCCCGGTCGCGGAGTTCACAGGCGAGGCGCCCGAGGAGGCCACCTGCCTGGCGTTTCAGAACATCCTGAAGAGCAGCCGGATCCACACCACCCTGCGCCGCTCACGCGGCCGCGGGGTCGATGCCGCCTGCGGCCAGCTGCGCCTGCGGCGGCTGCGGGAGTCGTGACAGGGGCCCGCCCGAAACTGCGAGCGTTACGCGCGAGAAATTCCAGCTTCGGACACCGAGGGCACCGAGATTCAAGAGCTCACAGAGAGAGAAAGAGAGCACAAAGAGAAACTCATGCTGCTGCGGCCGCCTCGCCGGCCGCAGTCAGATATTTCTCTATGGTGTCTGTTCCTCTCTGTGCTCTCGGTGTCCTTGATTTGTCCATTCATTGGGTTGCGGGCTGAAGCCCGCCTTGGGCGAGGATTTGCGCCCCCGCATCCCGGATGGCGGCCGGGGCACAGGGCGTGCTAGAATGCCGCAATTGTCTGGAAAGGGATGGTTGTTATGCTGGCTGCCAGGAATGGATCGTTCCGTCTCTTCGCTTTCCGCGGCGTCCAAGTGTTCGTGCACTGGAGCTGGTTCGTGGCGGCCGTGTTCCTGTTCCAGCGCCACGCCGGAAAGTATGCGGGCGACGCCTACATCTGGTGCGCGCTGGAATACGTGGCGCTGTTCGGCCTCGTGCTGCTGCACGAATTCGGCCACGCGCTGGCCTGCCAGCAGGTCGGCGGAGAAGCCCATGAGATCGTGCTTTGGCCCCTGGGCGGCATCGCCTTCGTGTCGCCGCCGCAGCGCCCGGGCGCCACGCTCTGGAGCATTGCCGCCGGCCCGCTGGTCAACGTGGTGCTGGCGCCGGCGCTGCAGGCGCTCGTCTGGGGCATGCGCGCCACCGGCTGGGACGCGCAGGCGCCCCTGTACGTCATGGCCGACGCGATTTTCCGGATCAACCTCGGCCTGCTGGTCTTCAACCTGGTGCCGGTCTACCCCCTGGACGGCGGGCAGATCCTGCGCTCGCTGCTCTGGTTCGTGCTGGGGCGGGCGCGCAGCCTGCTGGTGGCCTCCATCATCGGCTTCATCGGCGTGGCCGCCCTGATTGCACTCGCCGTGCTCCACGCGGATCTCTGGATCGGCCTCATCGCCCTGTTTGTGCTCTCCAGCTGCTGGCAGGGGCTGCGGCAGGCGCTGGCCATGGCGCGTGTGGATGACGCGCCCGTGCGCTTCGGCTACGCCTGCCCCTCCTGCCACGCCGCCCCGCGCGCCGGCCGCTTCTGGGGGTGCAGCCACTGCCACACCGCGTTCGACACCTTCGAGTCGCGCGCCCGGTGCCCCTCGTGCGGCGCCGCCTTCAACACCACGCGCTGCCCCGCCTGCGGCAACTCGCACCCGCTGCACGACTGGATCACCATCCGGCCGCCGCCGCCGCCGAGCTAGCAGCCTGGTCGGCATCCTGAAATGTGTTTCCTCCGCAGCAACCGTGGGTGAATTCTGCAGGAGCGCCATATCGACAGTCGACAAAGCGGTTCGACGAAGCGTAGACGACAACGCGTGGGACGAAGAAAGCGACGAAGTGTGGCGTGGCATGGATAGGAGCAGCAGGTATGGCAGAGCACTTTGGCCACGAGAGACTGAAAGTCTACCAGAAAGGCATGCCGTTCGCGTCCATGCGCAAGACGCTGCTGGACGACCTGCCCCGGCGGGTTGCGGCATGCTCAGACAACTCTCAAAGGCGGTCAGGGATGACATCTAGCTCCCACACTTCGTCCCACACTTCGTCCCACACTTCGTCCCACACTTCGTCCCACACTTCGTCGTCTACGCTTCGTCGCACGCTTTGTCGGTTCTTCGACCTCGGCGGCTTGAGCATGGCACCGCTTCCCCCTCAATGAAAAATCCCCCACAAACCCGACTGCAAACCATTCCTCTGCGTCCTCCGCGTCTCCGCGGTGAATCTCAATTCAGTTTTCACCGCAGAGACGCGGAGATCGCGGAGAATTTCAAGTTGCCCGATTGTTTGTTCGCGGCGCAGCCTCGCGGTTGGCTGATTTCCTGTTTTCCAGATGAGAAAATCCGCGGCAATCCGCGGCAATCCGTAGCTGCATTTCGAATTGGGAACTCAGGAAATCAGGTTGGTTTTGAATGAATGCGGGCGCGAGAAAAGGCCACAGGCCAAAACTAGCAGCCTGGTCGGCACGAACTGTGTGCAGACGCAAAACCCTAATTCCGACAGGCTGCTAGCGTTGACAACCCCCGGCGCATGGCCTAGGATAAATCATTGTCACGGCTTATCCTCTGTCCTGTCGACGGCGCCTGAACTACTGGAGACTGCTCATGAAAACCCTGCTTCGCACATGGACCCTGGCGCCCGCGTTCTTCTTTGCCGCCTCGCTCGCTGCCACTGCGGCAACCGTCACCCTGACGGCCTCCCCGGCGGATGGCGGCACCGTCTCGGGCGCCGGCACGTACGTGGCCGGCAAATCCGCCTCCATCTCGGCTAAGGCCAATAAATACTGGTCCTTTGTGAACTGGACCGGCGGCGCGACAACCACCACCGTCGCCAAGCTGAAGCTGGTCATCTCCAATGACGTCTCGCTGACCGCCACGTTCACGCCAGCCACCGGCTTCCTGAGCTTCTCCACCAACAGCCTCAACTTCGGCAGCGTCCCCATCACCCTCTCGGCCACGCAAACCCTCACCCTGGCCAACACCGGCCCCGGCACAATCACGGTCAAAAAAATCACCCTGCCCAAGGGGTACACCGCCATTCCGGCCAAACTCACCATCGCCTCCGGCGCCTCGCAGCCGGTTTCCATCGTTTTCAAGCCCACGGCGGTCAGCGCCTATAACGGCGCCATCACCGTCTCCAGCGACGCCGCACGCACCGCCGCAGCCCCGGCCATTGCCGGCAGCGGCGGCACGCAAACGCGCATCATCAGCCTCACCGGCAACCTCGCCTTCGGCGACGTGGCCAGCGGCTCGACCGCCACCCGGCCGCTGATCGTGCGGAACACCGGCAACAGCCCCATGAGCATCACGGGCGTGACCTGGTCCAACAACACCGCCACAGCCTTCAGCGCCACGCCCACGGCCTTCACCGTGCCGGTCAACGGCACAGCCACCGTGAACGTAACCTTTGCCCCCAAGACCGCGGCGGTCTGGAATGCCACGCTGGTGCTCACCGTCACCAGCCTCACGAGCGGTTCGCGCGCCATGCTCGCGACCGGCGCCGGCACCGGCTCCAGCGGGACTACGGACACGCGGATCATCCGGCTCGCCAGCATCCTCGACTTCGGCGAGCAGTACATGGAAAACCCCGCCTCACGCCTCCTCACCGTGTATAACGACGGCAATGTCTCCGCCTCCATCACCTCCATCAAGTTTAACAATGATACCGACAAGAGTTTCAGCGTTACGCCAACAACGGGCCCGATTCCGGCCGGCGGATCCACCGCCTTGACCGTCACGTTTCTCCCCAAGTCGGCGCTGCGCTACAGCAACGTTACGATGGTGATCGCTGTCGCCGCCATGACCGGCGGCACCAACGCCATCCAGCTCGCCGGCAACGCCAATGCCTGGGTCAACGGCACTTGGGTGGCAAAATTGAAACAGGGCAGTCAAACCGGGACCGGCAAGGGCTACGCCTGGCAGAACGGAACCAATGTCGTGGCCGAGATCAAGGCCGACGCCAACAGCCTCGACGTCGTGTTCGACGGCGGCATCTCTTCCCGCACCAACATCGTCGGTCATTACTGGACCAACGGCATATACAAGGGGACCTGCACATTCGTCTACACATCCAAATCCACGACGATTGCCGGCACGATCAACGTCGACGGAAAGTTGACCACGATCACGTTCGGTCCTCGCGACAGTTCAGCTGACCCGGACATCCCGAAGCCCGACATCTCCTCGCTGCCCGCGCCCTCGGCGCTGCCCGTGCCTTCGTCTGCCCCCCTGGCTGCCTCACCCATGGCCGCAGCAGCAGCAGGCGAACCCCTGCCATCGTCCCTGACCCTGACTGTCCTGGCAACGGCCGACGGCGCCTCCCTGGCCTGCACGCCGGACGGCCGTTGCGCCGTGGTGCAGATGTGTGACGGCGTGGCAACGGTGATCTTCCCGGATGGCCTCGAGCCGCTGACCGGCGTGCCTGTGATCGTGGTAGAGACTGTCGGCGCGGACACCAATGCCAACGGCCTGCCGGATGCGATCGACGCCGCACTGGGCGGCCAGCCGCCGGAAGGGATGGATCTGCTCACGGTGCGCAAGGTCGAAGGGTGGCTCCTGCTGGAGACGCCCTACACGGACCGCCTGCACATCGAAGGCGCGGCCGTCCCCACACCGCAGCTGCCGGTCTCGTGGCAGGTGACGCCGGCCGAGTAGCGGCCACTAAATCCCAAAGTGGCCACGCCCACAACCCAACGAATGAACACGTCAAGGACACCGAGAGCACAGAGAATATTAGAGACCACAGAGAAATGCCTGTCCTCGGCCGGCGAGCCGGCCGCAGCCGAACGAAATTCTCTCTGTGCTCTCTTTCTTCCTCTGTGACCTCTGTGTCCGTCCACTTGATCATGCAAGATGCGGCGCGTATGCGTTGCATCGTCGGAACGGGTAGCCACAACAAAAATCTGCGTTAATCTGCGTTAATCTGCGGACAAAAATGATGCGACGTGGGGGTTGCCGCTGAACCCGACAGCTTTGTTACCATTTTCCTTACCCGCAACGAAAAAAAGAATGGGTTTCCCCTTGTCGCCACGGATTCCAAAATGCTAATCTTTTTCACTGTTTAGGTCTGGGTTCGCTTCCGTTGTCAAAAGATCAACTGGCTGCGCTGCAGCCGATTCACCTGGGAGACACGTCTATGACACCTCGCACCTCGCACCGTCCGGCCGCCTGGCTGGTTGCCCTCACGTTCTGCCTGCCGCTCGCGGTCTTGGCCGCTGGCATGGCCACGGTCAGCCAGGACCCAACGCGTCCGGCGCCCAAAGAGGGCTTCCAGGTCGAGCAACTGGCGCATGCCTCTCCGGATGAGTACTTCTTCGGCATAGGCAACGACAACAACGACTACGTGCCCGAGGGCGTGGATGCGTACGCCTGCCCCAGCATCGACGTGCCCAAGATCACGACCACGAAGGTCGTGGTCACCAACGAGATCGACAGCGTCATTGTCGTCACCACCAACAACGTGGTCACCACCAACATGGTGCCGCTTATCGCGCTCCCCAAGGTCAACCAGTCCTACATCTGGGGGCTGGGCAAAAGCGAGAATGACATCTTCTTCGGCACGCTCGCCAACGGTAACCTGCTCGTAATGGCAGTCTACCTGGACACCGGGGAGACAAATGCCAACAGCACTGGCAGTTACAGCGAAAGCGGCAACAGATATTCCCCGGAGGTTTCAGAAGGTGCCGCCAGCATCTACAGCCAAACCCACAGCGGCCTGGGAGACTGGCGCCCGCCTCAACTGTTTCAATACAACCTCCCCTCGCATTCGCTCACGCTGCTGGATCCGCTGCTTCCGGTCACCGCGCAGTACAACCTGACAACCCTGGCCGGCATTCGCGCCGGCGGCTCAGCCACCCCCAACGCCTACAACACGCACCGCATGGTGATGCTGGCCGGGCCGCCGACCGATCATGCCAATGGCGGCGTGGGCTTCTTCCTGTTCGACGCCACGACCACGCAGTATGTCGGCACCACGATCAACTACAACTACAACAATGTCCGCCGCATGGCCTGCATCAACGGCGACCTCTACTTCGGCGTCCAGAAGCCCAACACCATGGATGGCGCGGTCATCCGCTGGGTCAACAACCCCAAGGCCGCAGGGTGGCCGTTCATCTTCCAGGATGTCGGCACGCTGGACAACATGGGCGCCGACATCTGCATACACGAGGGTCGCCTCTTCTGCACCACCTGGCCCGGATACGTCGAGGGATCAACCGAAGAGATCCTCAAACTCCTCGGCACCATGACACCAACCGATCTCTACATGCGCTCGCCCGGACTCTGGATGAGCCCGGTTGTGCCGACCAGCGGCCTGACCACCGCACACCGCACACAGTGGAAGAAGCTTTGGAGCATTGCCAGTTACGAACCTGACCAGGTGATCTCGCTGACCTTGGGCGGCGGCGCCCTGGCCTCGTTCGACGGCTACCTCTACTTTGGCACCATGCAGGTGCCAGGCACCGGCCAGCTGGGGTTTGAATTCGTCTATGGCCTGCCGACGCGGCCAACCATCCCGCCCGGAAGGCCCACCCTGCCGGCGACCGGCAGCCCCACAGAGGATTTTGTCGCCTACACAAATGCCATGATCGTGTACACCAATTCAGAGCCCTACTTTGCTTATGTCGTAAGCAACACAAGCTATTATGCCGCCAACAGCGCCATCTCCACCAACACGACGCGCCCGATTTCGATCTTCCGCGGCCGCAACTTCCGCACGCCGGTTTCTTATCAGGGCGTGCTGATCAACCTGGGCGGCGATTTTGAGACCCTCTACGGGTATGAAAAAACGCCGGTCTATGTGCCGGCCAACAACAACTTTGCGGCCAGCAACTGGGTCTGGACTGCCAACAAGATGGGCAAGGCGCCGTCCATGGGCGCAGCCGGCTTCGGCGATTTTCGGAACGTCTACACGTGGACCATGGAGGTTTTCAAACATACCCTCTTTGTGGGAACGTATGACGGCAGCCTACCCAATGGCTCGAAGAAGGCCTTCGGTATCACAGCCACAAACGCCAGCGTGACCTACGGCTCGGATCTCTGGTGCCTGCACTCCTCGCAGGCCAGCAGCTTCAAGCCAGTCTCGCGAAATGGCCTGGGGAACATCTGCAACTACGGTTTCCGCACCATGGCCTCGGACAGCAATGGCCTGTACATCGGCACGGCCAACCCGCGCAACATGCGCCCCAACCCCACCAACAGCCCGGCTGCGGGTGGCTGGGAACTGCTCAAGGTTACCCGCCGGAACATGGCTCCGTTCGACATGGACGCCGATTTCGAGTCTGACCCGGCCTGGCTGACCACGGCCGGCGCCACGTTCGCGGTCCGCTCCGCCAGCGTCACCGTCACCAACATGGCCGGCGCTACCGGCGTGCTCGCCGCCTGGGCGGACTTTGACGGCGACGGCTATGCCGACCCGGCCGTGTGCAACCCGTCCACCGGCGCCTGGACCGTGTGGCTCACGTCTCGCAACAACGTGAAGTCCACACTCACCGCCCTGGCCTCCTCCGGCGCCGTGCCGGTATCGGCTGACCTGGATGGCGACGGCAAGGCCGACCAGGCCCTCTGCACCGGCACCACGGGCAAGATCACCTGGCGCAGCACCATGGCTGCCAAAACCTATGCCATCACGCCTACGGCCTCGCCCGCAGGCAAGGCCTACATCCCGGCCCTGGGCGACTACAACGGCGATGGCACGGCTGAGCTCGTCTGGTACGTGCCGCCGGTCAGCGCCACGGTCACCGGCCGGATCCTGCGCAGTTCACTGACCACGGCAGCCAAGTACACCATCGCCAACCTCCCGGGCTCGTTCAAGGGCGTGCCGGTGCCGGCAGACTATGACGGCGACGGCAAGACCGACTTTGCCCTGAACAACGCCGCCACCGGCCTGATCCGCGTGTGGCCCTCCTCGGGCGGCGCGTTCTTCGACTCCCCGGAACCGGGCGCCGGATGGCTCCCCATGGTCGGCGACTACGATGGCGACGGCCATGCGGACTTTGCCTGGTACAACTCTGCGGCCGGGACGCTCCGCATCCAGTCCATGGGTGACACAGATACACTCGGCGCCTGGGGCATCCCCGTGGGCTCACGCCCGGTTGCCGCACCGGCGGCAGTCTGGTACACGAAGTAAGCACCAGTCCGCGAACAGATTGCTATGTCGCATGCGATGGGAGGGACGCGGTAAACGTGTCCCTCCCATTCGCATCCATAAACCGTGTCACATCCGGCTATAGATTAACAATTCTCAAACGGAAGAAGTGCCAATCGATAGCCGTACGGGGCACCAAGGCGGGCGACAGCCCGCAACCCAACGAATGAACACGTCAAGGACACCGAGAGCACAGAGAGGAACAGAGACCACAGAGGAATTTCTTTTCGCAGTCGGCTTCCCGGCCCAGGCAACCAGAAATTGACTCTGTGCTCTCATATGATCTCGGTGCCCTCTGTGTCCTTGCCGTTGCATAAATAACGATGCGACGCAAATGCATCGCATGTCACGCCGGAACGATCTAACCACCTTTTTAGGTTCATATGAGTTCAAAATCACCATTCCTGCTGTCAGCACTCCTCCTGCCGCTGTCCGCGCTGGCTGCCGGCGTGACAAATGATCCGCCGGTCGTGCGCGCGGCGCGCGATGCCCATCAGGTCGAAGTGCTGGCGCGCGCCCAGGCAGACGAGTATTTCTTTGGCGTCGGCAGCAGCGACAACTTCTATGTGCCCACCGGCATTGATCCGCTCGACTGCCCGCCCGGCTCCGTGCCCAAGGTCAACCAGGCCTACATCTGGGGCATGGGCAAGAGCGGCGACGACATCTACTTCGGCACGCTCGCCAACGGCAACACGCTGGTGCAAAGCGTCTATTTCGAAACGTCCGGCGCGAGCACGGATTTCACTCAGGTCGCCGAAGGGACCAACAGCTACTACGGCAGCCTGCACGGCGGCACCGGAGACTGGCGGCCGCCGCAGCTCTTCCGCTACAACATCCCGGCGCGCAAGCTGACGCTCCTCGACCCAACGCTCACGGCCGCGGCGCAGTCCAACCTGACAACCCTCGGCGGCATCCGCGCCGGCGGCGCAGCCTCCACCAACAAGTACAACACCCACCGCATGGTCGTCCTGGCCGGGCCGCCGATCGACCGCCAGGCCGGCGGCGTGGCCTTTTTCGTCTTCGATGCCACCACCACGCAGTTCGTCGGCTCCGTGGTGAAGAAGGAATACATCAACATCCGCCGCTTCGTGGATGTGAACGGCGACCTCTACGCCGGCGTCCAGAAGACCAACACGCTCGACGGTGCCGTGATCCGCTGGGTCAACAACCCCGCCGCCGCCGGCTATCCGTTCGCGTTCCAGGAGGTCGGCACGCTCGACAACATGGGCGCGGACATCTGCGTCCACGAAGGGTATCTCTTCTGCACCACCTGGCCCGGGTATGTCGAGGGGTCGCTTGCCGACATCGCCAGCCTTGACCCGACGGACCTCTATCAGCGCGCGCCCGGCCTCTGGATGAGCCCGGCGGTGCCGGCCGAAGGGCTGACGACCAAGCACGCCAAGAAGTGGCAGAAGCTCTGGAGCGTGGCCAACTACGAGCCGGATGTGGTGACCGCCATGACGCTCGGCGGCGGCGCCCTGGCCTCGTTCGACGGCTACCTCTACTTTGGCACCATGCAGGTGCCGCTCACCGGGGCGATCGCCTTCAGCCTGATGTACGGCTGGCCGTCCAATTCAACCTTGTCGGCAAACTGGATGCTGAGCGATGCGCCGACCATGGCCATCTACACCAACACCTACCGCCCCACCTCGCTGTTCCGGGTGCGCAACTTCCGCACGCCCGTGGTGGTTCAGGGTTCTATCCGGCGCCTGGGCGGTGACTTTGAGCTGCTCTACGGCTACCGCCAGATGCCGACCTACGTGCCATCGGGCTCCCCGTTCGCCCTCACCAACTGGGTCTGGAAGAACAATCTCATGGACCAGACCCCCTCCATGGGCTCGGCGCAATCCGGCGGGTTTGGCGACCCGGCCAACGAATACACCTGGAGCATGGCGGTCTTCCAGAACAACCTCTATGTCGGCACCTACGACGACACCACGCCGCTCACCAAGCCATGGTTTGACGCTGCCGCCGCCAACCCCAACAGCAACGTGGGCGCAGATCTGTACCGCCTGACGTCGTCGCAGGCCAGCCGCTTCCGGGCCGTCTCCACCAACGGCCTGGGTAACATTGCCACCTACGGCTTCCGCACCATGGCTGCCGATGCCAAGGCCCTTTACATCGGCACAGCCAACCCGCGCAATTTACTGGTCAACCCCACCAACACCACAGCCTATGGCGGCTGGGAGCTGCTGCGGCTGACGCACCGGAAAAGCGTGGCCACGGATGTGGACGCCGATTTCGAGGCGGATGCGGCCTGGGCCACAGCCGGGGCCAAGTTTGTCGTGATCCGGTCCCAGGCTGGCACGGTCAGCACCAACTATGCCGGCACGGCCGCGTCGCTTCCGGCCTGGGCGGATTACGACCGGGACGGGCTTGCCGACCCGGCCTGGTGCGATCCGGCCACAGGCGTTTGGACCGCGTGGCTCTCGTCGCGCGACGGGCAGCAGACGACGCTGGCCAAGCTGAAGCTCAAGGCCGCTGTGCCGGTCCCGGCCGATCTCGACGGCGACGGCAAGGCTGACCTGGCGCTCTGCTCACCTGCGGATGGCACGATCACCTGGCTGAGCGGCGTCACGGGCAAGACCAGCAAGGTCGCCCCTGGCAAGAAACTCACGGCCTTCCCGGCGGTTGCCGACTACAACGGTGACGGCACGGCAGAGCTTGTCTGGTATGTGCCGCCCGGCGCCACGGCCACGGGGCAGATCATCCGCAGCAGCTCGACCACTGCAGCGGCGCTCACCACGCAGCCGCTGGCAGGCTCGTTCAAGGGCGTGCCGGTGCCGGCGGATTACGATGGCGACGGCCGGGCCGACTTCGCGCTGCACGATCCGGTCAGCGGCGTGATCCACGTCTGGCGCTCGACGGACAGCACGCACGTCTTCTCCGGCGCGCCGGCCGGCACCGGCTGGCTGCCGATGGTCGCCGACTATGACGGTGACGGCAAGGCCGACTTTGCGTGGTACGATCCGCTGTTCGCGCAGCTTTACATCGAGTACAGCGCCGGCGGAACCCTCACCTCCGCGGTGCCGGTCGAAACCCCGGGCGCACGCCCCGTCACCACGCCGGCCGCGGTCTGGTACACGAAGTAGCGCACCTTGCCGGTTATCGGTTATCGCTCACCGCTCACTGTCACGTCCTGACTTCCGTTTGACACTTTTTGTTGGTTATTACTGACATAAGGTGGGTTTCAGCCCGCAACCCAACGAATGAACACATTAAGGACACCGAGGGCACAGAGAACAACAGAGACCACAGAGAAATGCCTGTCCTCGGCCGGCGAGCCGG
>JBAWXQ010000008.1:0-32052 GCA_037144015.1 bacterium | reverse complement strand
CGCTACACCCACGCATGCCAATGCCATACCGCGAAGAGTGCAAGTCAATGAAACGAGGATGTGCCCGCCTGTCCCGAACCCACGCGCTCCCCACAAATAGTTGTTTGAACAGGAGGCAACAGAGCGAATGAAGGCCTGTTGCATCCTGTTCAGCCACCGATCACCGATAACTGATCACCGGTCACCGGCAGGATCCGACCGGTTGCGCCAACGCAGGCTTGCGCCTGCCGGCGCCGTGCTGCTACCGTCGCGGCATGCGCAGATCGATCCTCCTGGTTGTGTGTCTCGGAATCGCTGTCGCCGCGCCGGCGCTGCCAGCGGACGAGCCGTTCCAGTTTGTCCAGATCACGGACCTGCACGTGGGCGGCGGCACGGACCATGTGCAGCGCGTCGTCAGCGCCATCGACGCCATCAACGCCCTGCCCATGCCCGTGGCGTTCGTGCTGGTCACCGGCGACCTGGTGCGCGACAACCTCTGGGACACCAATGCCGTGGAGCGGATCACCCGCCTGCTGGGGCGGCTCCGCGCGCCCGTGCACGTCGTCCCCGGCAACCACGACATCCTGACGGACCGCTGGGCCGAGACGACCAACGCCTACGTGCGGGCCTTTGGACCGCTGCAGGCCAGCTTCACCTGCCACGGCGTCGTGTTCCTGACGCTCTGCGACGAAACCCTGCGCGACACGCGCCTGGCGGCCGCGCACCCGGACTGCGATCCGCTGGGGTGGCTGGAGCAGCAGCTGCAGGCTGCCGGCGACCAGCCGGTGATCGTCGCCAACCACCGGCCGTGCCAGGAGGATTTTCACAACAACGCGTTCTACCCCGGCTGGCCGAAAGCCGTCCGCCAGCGATGGATCGACCTGCTCAACCGCCACCGCGTGCGGGCCGAGATCACCGGGCACCTGCACCGCGACGAGCTGCAATGGCTGGGCAGCGTGCCGCTCTACGTGTCGGCGCCGCTGGCCGGCTACTACGGCCGCCAGGGGAGCTTCCGCATCTACTCCTGGAGCGACGGCCACCTCTCGTACCGGACGGTGTACCTGGACTAGGAGACTGTCGGATTTAGGCCTCGGATCGGTCCAGGGCTTTCTGCCGACAGTCTCCTAGTTGTGCAACCCGCTGCCCGCGGGTTGCGAAAACTCAATTACAGACAGAAAGATTGTTCCGGCGGCTCTTTTGGTTGCGTATTACACTGTTTTCCGGCGCTTGGCGGTTGCGTCCCCCAAACTAGCAGCCTGGTCGGCAGACAGTTTGTATCTTTACAAGGTTACGTCCGACAGGCTGCTAGGCTCCAGCAATCTGCTCGACTTTGTAGCCGCCGCGACGACGGTCGTTGACATAGAGGAAGCCGAACACCAGGACGATAACCGCCGCCAGCGGCGCCAGGCGCCGGAAGGCCATCCGGCCGCCATAGTTGTCGGCAGGATCCAGCACGGCTTTCACCTGGGCCACGACCTCGCCTGCCTCCCTCGAACCCGGCGCCGAGGCGGAGGCCGACACGGCATGACGCAGCGTGTTGGCCGCGCCGCCCGGCAGCGGCTGGTCAGCTCCGGCGTTGGCCAGAAGGGTGGCGGCATCATCCACGGCAGCCTGGATTTCAGACTTGAACGGCTGGGCGGCCGCGGCGGCCAGCGGCGTATAGACGTCCACCACGCGCTGCAGCACGATCCGGGCCCTGACGTTGTCAAGCCGCGCCGGCAGGTTCTCATCCGCGATCCGGCCCAGCCAGGGCGAGGCGATCATGCCGGAGGCCAGCATGCCCATGCCCCCCATGAGCGCCAGCGCCAGGGCGCCGCCACGGGGCACACGCTCCGCCACCACCCCTAGCATCGTCGGCCAAAAATAGCAGACGCCCAGGGCGAAGACAGTGGCGGCAGCCAGGGCCTGCGTCATCGTTTCCGCATCGCTCAGCCAGAACAGCCCGAGGCCGGAGAGCACGGCCGAGGAGACCAGCATCCCGGTGGGCGACAGGCGGTGGACAACCGGCCCGGCATAGTAGCGCAGGATGGCCATGAGCCCCGATATCCAGACCAGCACGAGAATGCCGTGCATGCCGCCCGCCTGCAGGATGGCGGGAATCCAGCGGTTCGGCCCGAGCTCCAGCGAGGCGGTGATCCCCATGCAGAGGAACAGCACCAGGAAGAGCGGGCGTCCCAGCGTGGCCTTGATCATGCCGCCAAACGAGATCCCGGAGCGGACGCGCTCGGTCACCGGAAACCGCTGGCCCATGAAGAGAATGCCGTAGGCCAGCGTCGGAATCAGGATGAGGGCCAGGCGCAGCTTGTAGGACGCCAGGCCGCACTGGCCGAACGCAAAGCACAGCAGGCCGCCGATGACGATGCCGCCGGGAAACCACACGTGGAAGCGGTTCAGCATCTGGGTTTTGCGGTCCGGATGGACCGTGGCCACCAGCGGATTGCACGCCGCCTCCACGGTTCCGTTGCCGAGGGCAAGGATCAGCGCGCCGCCAAACAGGCCCCAGAACCCGGTGGCCGTGGCCATCAGCAGCGGCCCGGCCAGGTGGCAGACCCACGCAAAGCGCAGCAGGTTGCGCATGCCGAGGACGTCGCACAGCGGTCCCAGCACAATGATCGAAAGCGTGAAGCCCCAGAGCGCGGCCCCGCCGATCTGCCCGACCTGCGCATTGGTGAGGACAAACGTGGTCTTCAGCGTGCCCATGATGTCGCCGATGACGGCGAAAGCCACGGAGGTGGCGATCAGCGCCATGCAGCTGCCGATGAACAGCCGTCCGGCTTGAATGGTTTCGTGAGGGGCGGGAGTTGTCGTGGTTTTGAACATGACGGTCCTCTTTCTGGACGCGATGGTCCCTTACATCATCCGCTCGACGGAAGCCTTCTTGGCTGCATAAGCCCTGCCAAGTCCGAGGTCGATCGCCTGATCACAAAAGGCGAGTGCCTTCTCGAACTCTCCATCGTCAATGGCCAGGGCGATCCCCCGTTCAAAGAAGCGGATCAACGGGGCGTATTCGCGGAATCGCTGGGCCGTTTCGTCCCGGGCCGCCGGCAGGTAATCGGCCGCCCTGGCCACAGCGGAGCGGCAGGCATCCGCGTCGCCGGCCCGGAAAGTGTCCTCGGCAAGCAGGTCGAAAAGAAAGAACTTCACGGCATTGGGAACCGAGCTGGCCCGCTCGATAAAGCTCTGCAGGTACTTCCGGCCCTTCTCCGGACCGCCGAAACGCACGGCATCCTCGTGACCGCTCAGGAGATCGGTCAGAATTTCAGCGGGGGTCTTGCGGATCGGTGCGATGCGGTCGGCCATGAACAAAGGTTGCCAGAGCCGGAGAGGAACCGCAAGGTCGTTCCTGCGGGGACTAGCAGCCGGATCGGCAGACGGTTTGTGTCTTTACAAGGCTACGTCCGACCGGCTGCTAGCAGCTTGTCGGATTTAGCGCTGTGCCATCACAAACTTTGTGCCGACCAAGCTGCTAGTTTGGGGGACGCAACCGCAAGCGCCGGAAAACAGTGTAATACGCAGCCAAAAGAGCCGCCGGCACAATCTTCTGTCTGTATTTGAGTTTTCGCAACCCGCGGGCAGCGGGTTGCACAACTAGGAGACTGTCGGCAGAAGGCCCTGGACCGATCCGAGGCCTAATTCCGACAGTCTCCTAGACGTAGATCATCTTTTTCGTCATGCCGCCGTCCACAGGGAGGCAGTGGCCGGTGATGAACCCGGCCTCGTCTGAAAGCAGGAAGGCCGCCAGGGCTGCGATGTCCTCCGGCGTGCCCACGCGCCCGGCCGGGTGTTGCAGCCGGTCGGCCTCGCTGTGCTGCGGCGGCCGGCGGCGCGACGCCTGCTGCCAGTCGCCCACCTCGATCCAGCCGGGGCAGATGCCGTTCACGCGCACCTCGGGGCCCAGGCTTACGGCCAGCGCGTGCGTGAGCGCCACCACCCCGCCCTTGGAGGCGGCATAGGCCTCGGTGTCTTTTTCGGACTGCAGGGCGCGCGTGGACGCGATGTTCACAATGCTGCCGCGAACGCGGCGCAGGTGCGGCGCCGCCTGCCGGACAGCCAGGAACACGGATGTCAGGTTCGCGGCCAGCACCTGGTTCCACTCCGCCAGCGTCAGCGTCTCCACCGGCTTGCTGATGCCGATGCCGACGTTGTTCACCAGCGCGTCGATGCGGCCAAAGCGCTGCGCCGTCGTGTCCACCAGGCGGCGGACGTCCTCCTCGCGGGTGACGTCGGCCGGGATCGACTGCAGCCGTTCCGGGCACCCCATCTCCCTGCGCCACTCATCCGCGGCCCCGGCGTCGCAGTCGGCGATCACCACGGTCATGCCATCTGCCAGCAGCCGCCGCGCGATCCCGCGCCCGATCCCCTGCGCGCCGCCCGTGACGATTCCGACCCTGCCTGTAAAATCCGGCATCTGCTTCACACCTTTCCGGTCACGTATCCGCGTTCCTACTTCTTCTCCGAGATCGCCGCCAGCAGCCCGGCGATGAGAAACGACGTGAAGAGGCTGCTGCCGCCGTGGCTGATAAACGGCAGCGTAATGCCGGTGAGCGGCAGCGCCTTGGTGACACCTGCCACGTTCAGCAGCGTCTGGATCGCCAGGCAGGCGCTCAGCCCGGCGCCAAAGACCATGGCCAGCGGCGCCGCGGCGCTGGCCGCCGCGCGCCAGGCGCGGCCGCACAGCACGCCAACCGTCGCCAGCACCAGCGCGCAGCCGGCCCAGCCGATCTCCTCGCCCAGCGCGGCGTAGATGAAATCCGACGACACGATCGGCACCGCGCCGGGCGCACCGGAACCGAACCCGCACCCCCACATGCCGCCGGCATACAGCGCCGAAAGCCCCTGCAGCACCTGCCACCCCCGGCCGGTCGGATCGACAAACGGATCACGCCAGATCGCAATGCGCACCTGCGCATGCGCCGAGAGGTATCCGCCCAGCATGCCCAGCGCCACCATCACCACGACACCGGCCACCAGCCACCCCGGCTTGCGCGTGGCCGCATAAAGCATGCTCACGAGCACACACCCCATCAGCATGGCCTGCCCAAGATCCCCCATCAGCACAAACAGCACCAGCGGCACCCCCCAGAGCACGCCCAGCCCCAGCAGGGTCGGCCAGGGCGGCGCAGGCAGGCCTGCCTGCGTGGCGGAAAACTCCGTCTTGCGCCCGCAGAGAAACATGGCCAGAAAGAGCACCAGCAGCGGCTTGGCCAGTTCGGTCGGATTGTAGTTCCCCGGCAGGAACAGGCCGCCGCGGAAGCGCTGCCCGAAGGCGATCACCACCGTCAGCACAGCCAGCGCCCCCAGGTAAGCCGGCCAACCCAGCACGCCCCACTGCCCGGCACGCCCCTTCCCAGCCAGCACCAGCGCCAGCAGAAAAACGCACACGCCCAGCGCAAAGGGCGCCAGGTCCAGCAGCCCGCCCGCATACGTGCCAACCCGCAGCTGCACCACCATCCCCAGGCCGGCCAGCAGCATCGCACCCGCCACGATCGCCGCGTCGCCGCGGTAGCCCGAAAGCCCCAGCACCAGCCGCACCAGGGCCAGCGACAGCGCAAACAGCCCCAGCGGCGCCACATGCGCCCAGGGGAGCACCGGCGCATTGCTGACCTTCACCGCCAGCACCGAGGCATACGCCACCAGCACCGTCAAAAAGACCAGCGCCAGCAGCAGGTCCAGGCCAGCCGTCGAAGCTGGCCGCGACGCGGCCGGCTTCGACGGCTTTGCGCCCTTCGGGCGGCTGGGCTTTTCTTTTTCCTGCTTGTCGCTCATGCCGTTTCCCCGGATTCTGCCGCGTACCCTACTCCGCCAGTCCCATCTCGTCTGCATGTTCTCCCAGCAGCCCGAGCCTGACGGCCTCCTCCAGCATGGCGCGTGCAACCGGCGCCGCGGCCTGCGAGCCGTAGCCGCCGTGCTCCACGAGCACGGTCACCACGATCTCCGGGCGGGCGCGCGGCGCAAAGCAGGTGAACCAGGCATGGTCGTTGCCGTCGGAGGTTTCGGCCGTGCCGGTCTTGCCGCAAACCTGCAGCCCCGGCACGCTGGCCGTTCGCCCAGTGCCGCGCACAACCGTCTCGCGCATCAGCCCGCTCACCTCTGCAGCCGCGGCGGGCGTCAGCACCCGGCCAAGAGATACCGGATCCGCCTCGGCCCGCAGGCGCGGCCGCCAGAGCTCGCCCCCGGCAGCCACGGCGGCGGTCCACATGGCCACATGCAGCGGCGTAACCACCATTTTCCCCTGGCCGATGGAGAGCTGGGCCAGCGTCCGGCGGGTTCCGTCCGTGGCCATGGGGACGCGGCCGGCCTCGGAGGCCAGCGCGCCGACAGGGCCGTCATAGTAGACCACGCGCTCGCCCACATGGCTAGCGGCCATGAGCGCATTGAACCGGCTCGCGCCCAGGGCCAGCCCCAGCTGCGCAAAGTAGACGTTCGAGGAGTGGACGAAGGCGTAGCGCAGCCCGATCTTCCCGTGGCCGGGCCAGGTGCGCCCCTCCCGCAGGCAGATGTAGTATTCACTGTCGCGGATCTCACGTCCGCCCTTCTCGGGCAGAAACCCCTCGCCAGGGCAGCGGAACTGCGGCGCCAGGCGGCTCTCGGAAGCCAGCCCGGCCACAAGCATCTTGACGGTCGACCCGGGCGGATACAGCCCCTGCACCGCACGGTTCAGCAGCGGCGCATCCGCGGTATCCACCAGCGCCACGGATGGATCGCGCGGGTCGTAGCCGGGCGCGCTCAGCAGGCAGAGGATCGCGCCGTCGCCCGGACGCAGCGCCACGACCGCCCCCTTGCGCCCGCCCATCAGCGCGGCCGCCTTGCGCTGCAGCTCCGCATCCAGCGTGAGATAGACGTCGTCGCCGGCAGGGTTCCGGTGATCGAACAGGTTTCGCCCGAACCGGTCCAGCTCCGCCAGGCTGGCAAACCGGTAGCCGGACAGCGTGGCGTCGGCGGCATGCTCAATGCCGGCTGTGCCGTAGCGCGGGTGCGTGTAGCCCACCACGTGGCAGGCCGCCGGCCCGAGCGGGTAGAGGCGCCGCAGCAGGTCCTGCTGGTCCGTCTCCGCCAGCACCGTGCCGCGCCAGTCGTAAATCGTGCCGCGCCGCACCTGCTTGTGCGGCGCATCCGGCCGCGGGTCGTGAAAGCGCATGAACCGCACAAACTCCGGCCGCCGGAAACCGGCAAGCTGCCAGAACCCCTGGTGGGCCAGCAGGCCCAGCAGCGCCAGCCAGAGCCCGAGCGCCAGCAGCCAGAACTGTTTCCGCCCCGGACGGGGCGCCAGCAGCAGCGCCGCAACCGCCAGCGCCAGGCAGACCAGAAAGGCCTGACGCAACCCCAGAAAAATAGCTGCCCCATGGCTGCCATTCAGCAGGGTCATGACGGGTTCAAGCGAAGGCATGACATCGGGTATCACCGGGCAGCAGTGTCGAATGTCGGGCAGCGGGTGTCAAGAACGCACCGGAATCGTAATTTGATCATTTCGTTTGCAATAAAAAGCAAAATACGCTTAAATACATAAACGTAATGAGAGGCAATACAGGCAGAAAAGGCTACAAAGCAGGGGCGGCGTCGGCATTCGTTGAAGGAATCGCCGAAACAGGACGCATCGCGTTTGATCTGGCCGAACTTGTCAACAAAACAGGCTTGTCAGTTATCGCTGCCACGAACCAGTTGCAGCGTTTGCACGGTCGAGTTGCACGCGTTTCGCGACATCCGTCTTTTTTTCTGATTGTCGAATCGCAGCATCGGTCCATGGGGGCACCGCCTGTAGAGTGGTGGCTAGATGCCTACTTCCGCTGGCTTGGACATCCCTACTATCTTGCACTCCTGTCTGCCGCTGAAATCTACAATTCGGCCCCTCAAGCCATTCTTGTGAAGCAGGTCATGACCGACACTCCGCGGCGGGAAATCTCCATAGGCCGGATTCGACTCCATTTCTATGTAAAACGCGGCATCGAACGCACGCCTGTGAAACAGCCGTCCATCGCTTATGCACCGATCCGGGTCAGCACACCTGAAGCGACCGCGCTGGACATGGTCCGTTACGCGACGCGCATTGGAGGAATGGGACGTGCGCTTGAATCGCTCACCCCCCTGCTGCCCCTTTTTTGCACCTCTGCCTTGAAACGTGCACTTGACGCGGAGGACGAAGCGGCGGTCGCTCAACGGCTCGGATATCTGATTGCGAGCGCCGGTCAAAACGGGCTGGCTGAGGTCGTTCACCAATGGCTCCCCTCTGGAATCGCCCGGGTTTCCCTTGACTCATCGAAGCAGCCACTCACGGAAACCGCCCTATCCAGACGCTGGCGGGTTCTTGTTCCTGAACAAAAAGGGGGGCTATGATCCCGCTCACGCGTCAGGACATCCTGCTCCATCAAACCGTGGCTCCATGGCCGAGCCAACGCCAGGTCGAGCAGGATCTTCTCCTGTGCCGGGCCATGGCTGCACTCTTCAATGACAGCTTTTTGCAAACACAACTTGCCATGCGGGGCGGCACCCTGCTGCACAAGGTCTATCTCGCGCCGGCAGCCCGCTTCAGTGAAGACATCGATCTTGTCGTCGTGGGAGACAGACCCGAAGATCATATCCGAAAAGCACTGCGAAGGGTGCTGACCGACGTCCTCGGCAACCCGAAAACGTCCGCCTGGGACGCCATTGCCCTGGCTATCCGCAACCAAGCCAGACCGTCCCGGATATTGAGAATGACCTACGCCGTTTCATCCGCGAGCACGCCAGGGGCGATCCTGGAGATTGTGGTGGAAGCCAACGTGACCGAGCGTGCCTCCCATCGGCCGATCATGCAGATTCCCTTCGAATTCACGTTCCGCAATGAAGTGGTGAGAACGGCCATCAATGGCTACGACATCCATGAAATGCTGGGCACCAAGATGCGCGCACTTTTCCAACGAAGGCGGGGCCGTGATTTGTTTGACCTCTATCATGCGCTGACGCTGGCCAAGCCGACGGTGGCCCCTCCTGAAATCATCGAATCGTTCCTTTACTATCTCCGGCAAGAAGCCACCACCGTTGGCCGCCGCGACTTTGTCGCGACCCTTGATGCGCACCTGGCGGATGCAGGTTTCCTTTCCGACATGAATCCCCTCCTGCGCAAGGGAATTACCTACGATCCGCTGCGGGCGGGCGCCTATGTGAAGGCAAACCTTCTGAATGGGCTCCCGACCTGACCATAAGTTCCAGATTCGTCTTTGAGATATCTCGCGCGCTATACACAATTTACGTATTTCGTCCTGCCGAATTGCACCGGGGGCCGGCAGGTGTTAGTCTTGCCCGCATGGCACTGGCTGCCCCTCTTCGAGGGCCCAGGCCATCACACGGCTGACAGGAGGTCTGGCATGCGCCGCACATTCATTCGGATCGGCATCCTCGCATTCGCCCTGGCCGGCACGGCCGCGGCCGCGGGAGACCTCCTTCCGGTGCCGGCCAAAAAGAAGGTGAAGCCGGCGCCCGTGGAGCACATAGACCCGGCGACGCTCATGTCCAAGACCACCTGGAAGGGCTCCCTGGCCGCCGCGCCGACCAATGCCGCGGCAACTGTCGTCGGCGTGCTGAAGCCGGAGAAGCACGTGCCGATCGCCCCGCTGCTGCTGCGCACGGGAGACCCGGTCCTGGCCGCGCGCGTGCAGGAAATGGTCGCCACACACAAGGGTGCCGCAGTTGTGCTCACCGCCAGGCTGGATCCGGACGGCACCTCCCTGCTGGTGACCGACGTGCTCCTGCTCCCCCGGGAGCGCAAGCCGGAACGGCCGTGACGGGCACCAAACTGCGAGAGTTGCGCGCGAGGAATTCCAGCTTCGGACACCGAGGACACCGAGGACACCGAGATTCAAGAGCTCACAGAGAAACTTGTGTGAAGGGCGCTGCATTTTTGTGACAGAAATTTCATCCAGCACTTTGTTGCTGTAACGAGATGCGTCCTGGCAGCGCGGTTTCTCTGTGTTCTCAAGCAATCTCGGTGCTCTCGGTGTCCGCATTGGATTTCTTCACGCCCAACTCTCGCAGAACGGGGACGGGCGCGACCGCTTGACTTTACCCGGGCCGGCTTACATACTGACGGCGCTCTGAAGAAAGGTTCCCGGCAGGATGGCGGTTCACCGATTCATGCGGTTTCTGGCAGGCACGGCAGCCCTGGCGCTGCTGCTGCTTTCGATGTCGGCTGCCCCGGACCTGTGTGACGAGTCGTGCCGCGACGAGGCGCCGACCTGCGAATGCGCCGGCCCCTGCTGCTTCAAGGCTATCAATGTTCCGGCAGAACCGGTCATGCCGGCCATGGCCCTCGTGCGGCACGCCGTGTCGTTCGAATCCGCGCCGCACGCCTTTCGCCTGGCAACCGATATTTTCCGGCCGCCCATTGCCTGATCTTTTCAGGCGGTTGTGCCGCTCCCTGCCGCAGGCCATTGCCTGCCCTGCTGCGGACGTACCCTGTCCGCGCGCACGCCCTCTCCCGTCCCGCCGCCTGTCCGACTTCGGTTTGTGATCGTCACAGACTTCGTGCCGGCAGGCTGCCCGTTCAAGGAACTCCATGATGAAAACCATTTGTTACAGCACCCTGCTGCTGGGCATGTCCCTCAGCCTCTGCCCGGCAGCAGACCCGGCCGGCGGGCCCGTCGAGCCGGCCGGAAAACTTGTTCTCACACAGGCGCTCGCGCTGGCGGAAGCGCGCCATCCGGAGCTTCGCGCCGCACAGTGCGGCGTGCAGGCGGCCGATGGGCGCGCCACCCAGGCGGCGGCGCTTCCGAACCCCGCGCTGGGGGTTGAGGCGGAGAACTTCGGCGGCAGCGGGGCCGAGCGGAGATTCGATGCGGCGGAATACACAGCCCAGATTGAACAGACGCTCGAACTGGGCGGCAAGCGCGGCCACCGCAGGCGTGTGGCCACGGCCGAGTGGCAGCTCTCCGGCTTCGATCTGGATGCCGCCCGGCTGGATATCCGCGCGGAGACCAGCCGCCGCTTCGTGTCTGTCCTCGGGGCACAGGCGCTGGCGGAGCTTGCACGGGAGGCCGTGGCGCTGGCGGAGGCCGTCGCCAAAACCGTGGACGCACGGGTCGAGGCGGGAAAAGTATCGCCCATGGAGCAGGAGAAAGCGCAGATTCTGCTGGCGCAGAAGCGCATCGCCCGCGCGCAGGCCCTGCAGGTCCTGGCCACCGCCCGGGTTCAACTGGCCGCACAGTGGGGGAGCACCCGGCCGGCTTTTGAAGACGCCAGCGGCGACCTGCCGGCCCTCCCGTCCGTGCCGCCCCTGCCCGTCCTGCTGGCGCGCCTCCCGGGGAATCCCGATGTGGCGCGCTGGGCCGGCGAGCTGGCGCGGGCGCAGGCGGTCCTGAGCCAGGAGCAGACGGCGCGCGTGCCTGACCTCACGGTGGCGGCCGGCGTGCGGCGTGCCAATGAAACCGACAGCTACACGCTGGTGGCAGGCGTCTCCGTGCCGCTGCCGCTCTTTGACCGCAAGCAGGGCAGCATCCGGGAGGCCGAGTCGCTGCTGGCGCGGGCCCAACAACTGCAGCGCGCGGCAGAGATCAGGGCCGCCGCCGACCTGGCAACGGCGCACCAGCTGCTGGCTGCCGCCACCAACCGCGTGATGGCGCTGCGGACGGATGTGCTCCCGCGCATCAAGGCCGTGTTCGACATCGCACAATCCGGCTACGCGCAGGGGAAGTTCACCTACCTGGATGTCCTGGATGCCCAGAACACGCTGGTGGAATCGCAGGCCGAATACATCAGCGCCCTGGTTGCGGTCCACTCCGGAGCAGTTGACCTGGAGCGGATCGTCGGCGGGCCGGCCGCGGCGGATGACGTGCCGGCGCGCGAGCCGGCTGCGCCGCCCAGCGGCGAAGCCGCGAAATAAGTTGTTCGCGCCACCCGGTGGCGCGCCCATGGAAAAAAGAACGGATTGCAGGAGGATGTTGTCATGATGAAGCGCGAAATTGTGTCACTCGTGGTGCTGGGGCTTGTGTCGCTGATCCTGGCCGGCTGCGGCAGGCCTTCCGGAAAAACTCCGGCTGCCGCCAGTGCCGGAGAGGGTGGAGAGGAAAAAGGGGACGGGCAGGTGCTGACCATTGCGGAAGTGCTGGCGGCCAGGTGCAGCCATGGCCTGACGATCGAGTGCGCGGAGTGCCGGTACGAAGTCGGCGTCGTCAAGGTCGACGCCTCGCTGCTCGCGCCGGCCGGCAGCGCCGCCACCAACCTGGTGCGAACCATCCGGGTCGCACGGCAGAAGGTTGCGACCTCGGTGCGCCTCACCGGCGAACTCGCCGTGAACGAAACCGCCGCCGTGCATGTCAGCCCGCGCATCCCGGGCATCATCCGCTCGGTGCCGGTGGACATCGGCGCCCGGGTCAAGCCGGAGGAGGTCCTGTTCACGCTGGACAGCGTGGAACTGGGCGCCGCCCTGGGAGACTACGAAAAGAACCTGACCCTGACGGCACTCGCGGAAAAAACCCTCCGCCGGGAGCAGAGCCTGCACGAGCAGAAGGCGGGCTCCGGGGCCGACGTGATCGAGGCGCAGACGCGCTACGAGGAGATTCGGGCCGCGCTGAAAGCCTCGGAGCAGAAACTGCTCGTACTGGGATTCTCCGCCGCCGACATCGCGGCCATCGCCCCCGCCGACCGCGCCAGCCTCGGCGGTCCGCTCGCGGTGCGCGCGCCCATCGGCGGCACCATCATCGAGAAACACGCCGTGCGTGGCGAGCTGGTTGAGCCGGGCAAGGACGTCATGCTGCTGGCCGATCTCGACACGGTCTGGGCGTGGGGCGGCATCTACGAGCGCGACCTGGCCGGCGTGCTGACGCGCATGGCCGCCGGCGGCGTGCCGGTCGCGGTCACGGTGCCCGCCTTCCCGGACCACGTGTTCACCGGGCAGCTGAACCATGTCTCCGGCGTCATGGACGAAGCCACGCGCACCGTCAAGGTCCGCACCATGATCGACAACCGGGACCACCGCCTGCGGCCGGGCATGTTCTGCGAGATCCGCCTGCTCATGACATCGGATGAGGAGGTCCTGGCCGTTCCCAAGGCCGCTGTGCTCTCCGACGAAGGGGTGGACTTCGTCTTCAAACACATGCAGGGCGACTACTACCTGCGGCAGAACATCACCCGCGGGCGCACATTCGACGACGCCGTCGAAGTTCTCGCCGGGGTGGAGCCGGGGATCACCATCGTGACCGAGGGCGCCTTCCTGCTCAAGTCCGACGTGTTGCGCTCGAAGATGGGCGCCGGCTGCGCCGACTGATTTTCCGCTCCGGAAAATCCCGAAAGGTAAAACCCCATGCTGAAAAATTTCATCCATTTCGTCCTCACGCAGCGGATGCTGGTCATCCTTGCGTTTGTCATCCTGTCCGTGGGCGGCATCATCGCGTGGCGCGTGATGCCGATCGACGCCTTCCCGGATGTCACGAACGTGCAGGTCATGGTCCTAGCCGATGCGCCGGGACTGGCCTCGGTGGACGTGGAGCAGCGCGTCACCTTCCCGGTCGAGCTGGCCATGCAGGGGCTCCCCCGCGTGAAGCAGGTGCGCTCCATGTCCAAGGCCGGGTTCTCGCAGGTGATCGTGGTGTTCGACGACGCCGTTGACATCTACTTTGCCCGGCAGCTGGTGTTCGAGCGGCTGCAGTCCGCGCGCGAGGGCCTCCCGGACGGCGTGGAGCCGGAGATGGGCCCCATCAGCACCGGCCTGGGCGAGATCTACCAGTACACGCTGGAGAGCAGAACCCGCTCGGCCATGGAGCTGCGCACCCTGCAGGACTGGGTGATCGCGCCGCAGCTGCGCACCATCGACGGCGTCACCGAGGTCAACAGCTTCGGCGGCTTCGTCAAGCAGTACCAGGTGCTGGTGGACCAGAACCGCCTGCTCAAGTACCGGCTGACGCTGGCGGATGTCCTGGACGGCATCCAGCGCAACAACGCCAACGCCGGCGGCGAGTTCATCACCCGGGGGTGGGAGCAGGCCTATGTCCGCAGCGTGGGGCTGATCCAGTCCATCCCGGACATCGAAGGCATCGTGCTGCATGCCCGGGACGGCACGCCGGTCTTCCTGCGGGACGTGGCCGACGTGCGGGTCGGGCCGCAGACGCGGCAGGGCGCAGTGACCCAGGACGGCCGCGGCGAGACCGTCGCCGGCATGGTCATCATGCTGCGCGGGGCCAACTCGAAGCTCGTGGTGGAGAGCGTCAAGAAGGCCATCCCGACCATCCAGGCCAGCCTGCCCGGGGACGTCCGCATCCGCCCCTTCTACGACCGCACGGCCCTCATCGAGGCCTGCGTGGGAACGGTGTCAAAGGCGCTCGGCGAGGGCGCAGTGTTCGTGATTGCCGTGCTGTTCCTGCTGCTCGGCAACTTCCGGGGCTCGCTGATCGTCGCGCTGTCGCTGCCGTTCACGGCCTTCATCACCTTCCTGCTCATGGGGTGGCAGGGGATCACGGCGAACCTGATGAGCCTGGGCGGCCTGGCCATCGCCATCGGCATGGTCGTCGACGCCTCGATTGTCGTGGCCGAGAACATCTCGCGGCACCTGACGGAGCGGGCCGGGTCCGGCACGCCGCGGCGCACCATCATCCAGGAGGCGGTGCTCGAGGTGGCGCGCCCCGTGATCTTTGCCATCCTGATCATCATCGTCGTGTTCCTGCCGCTCTTCACGCTGGAGCAGATGGAAGGCAAGATGTTCAAGCCGCTGGCCACGACCATGTGCTTCGCGCTGTTCGGCTCGCTGCTGGCGGCGCTCACGATTGTGCCGGTGCTCTGCTCGCTGGCCCTGCAGCCGCACAAGACCACGCGCGACAACGTCTCCATCCGGCTGCTCAAGCGCGTCTACTTCCCGGTCCTTTCCTTTGCGCTCCGGTTCCGCCGGGGCATGATCGCGGCCGCCATTGCCGTCTTCCTGGCGACCCTCGCGCTGATCCCCCGCCTGGGCACGGAGTTCCTGCCGCCGCTCGACGAGGGGGCGCTGGCCATCAACGTGGTGCGCCTGCCGTCCGCTTCGCTGGAGGGCTCGGTGGCCACGGGCACGGCCATGGAGCAGCGCCTGCGCAAGTTCCCGGAGGTCAGGACCGTGGTGACCAAGACCGGCCGGGCGGAGATCTCCGAGGACCCCATGGGGCCGGAGCAGAACGACCTGGTGATCATGCTGCACCCGGAGAAGGAGTGGAAGACGGGGCGGACCAAGGAGGACCTCGTCGCCGCGATCAAGGACGACTTCAGCGCCATCCCCGGCGTGCGCCTGTCGTTCTCGCAGCCGATCGCGCTGCGCGTGAACGAGCTCATCTCCGGCGTGAAGGGCGACCTGGCCATCAAGCTGTTCGGCCCCGAGCTGGACATCCTGAAGGCGAACGCGGACCGGATCGCCGCGGTGCTCGGCGGCGTCCGGGGCGCGCAGGACGTGAAGGTCGAGCAGATCTCCGGCGCGGCGCAGATCGAGGTGGTTGTGGACCGGCAGGCCATCGCCCGGCACAAGATCAACGTGTCGGAGATCAACGAGATCATCGAGAGCGCCGTGGGCGGAAAGGTCGCCTCCACCGTGGTCGAAGGGCAGCGGCGCGTGGCCATCCTGGTGCGGTTCCCGGAGCCGGACCGCCGCGACATCGCGGCGATGGAGCGGATCCTGGTCCCCTCGCCCGAAGGCGTGCGCGTGCCGCTGGGGCAGCTGGCCCGGATCCGCGAAACCGAGGGTCCGGCCCAGATCAGCCGCGAGAAAGGGATGCGGCGGGTGGTCGTGGAGTGCAACATCCGCGGCCGCGACATGGGGAGCTTCGTGGCGGAGGTCCGGCAGACGCTGCAGCCGGCCACGGCGACCCTGCCGCCGGGGTATTTCATCGAATACGGCGGGCAGTTCGAAAACCAGCAGCGCGCCATGCGCCGGCTGGGGGTGGTTGTGCCGGTCTGCATCGGGCTGATCTTCCTGATGCTCTTTTCCGGCCTCGGCACCGTGCGCAGCGCGCTGATGGTGCTGGCCAACCTGCCGTTTGCGCTGGTCGGCGGCATCCTGGCCATGGTCCTGCTCCGGATCAACCTCAGCGTGTCGGCGGCCATCGGATTCATCGCCCTCTTCGGCACGGCCGTGGGCAACGGGATCGTGCTGGTGGCGTTCTTCAACCAGCTCCGGCAGCAGGGGATGAGCACGGACGAGGCGGTCCGGAACGGCTGCGCGCTCCGGTTCCGCCCGCTCCTGATGACCTCCCTGGCCATGCTCCTCGGCCTGCTCCCCATGCTGGTGGCCACCGGCAGCGGCTCCGAGATCCAGCGGCCGCTGGCAGCCGTGGTGCTCGGCGGGCTGGTGTCATCCCTCTTCCTGACGCTGGTGATCCTGCCAGCGATCTACCATCTGGTGGAGTCGCGGCGGGAGCGAGCGGGCACCCTGGCAGCTTGTCGGACTTAGCTTTTGATCATCACAGGTCTTGTGCCGACAAAGCTGCTAGTCAGGGGGAAGCCTTCGCCAAGCACCGGACGCCAGCATAACCAGGAACCTGTCGGCAGAAGGTGCCGGATTGATCCAAGGCTCAAGTCCGACAGGTTCCTAGTGAATGTGATCTTTACAAATCGCCTCGACCGCCGGATGCGAAATGCGGCGTTCCACGGTGATCGCATAGAAAGCTTCGTGCACCTCCTCCACGAGGCCGACACGATGGACCGGAAAGCGGTCGCGGATGACGCGCTCAATGACGGCCGGAACGGGAAACAGGCCGAGGCCCGCCTGGCCGAACTCCACCAGCAGCGCCTGGTCGTCGAATTCCCCCATGATCTGCGGCACAATGGCATGCTCCGACAGCCATTGCTCCATGGAACGGTGCAGGTTGGCCTGCGGCGTGGGAAGCAGCAGCGGCGCGCCGCGCAGGGACATCGGAAAATTCTTCCGGTAGCGCCGCGCAAGCTCCTGAGTTCCCAGAATCGATACCGGCCCGCGCGACAACAGATGGCTGAGCACCCGGATGCGCGGATGGGCGGTGCAGGGGACATCCGCGAACACAACGTCCACCTCATGCGTGGTCAGGCTGGCCAGAAGTTTTTCCAGAGGCCCTTCAACACAGGTCAGAACCACGCGCGCCGGCATGGCAAGAACCGGCTGCAACAGCACGCTGGCCACCATTTTCGGCACCGCATCCACGATGCCGACCTGCAACCGGAGCGGCAACCCGGCGGGATGGTCCTGGAGCGCATCCTGCATCTCGGCGCCCAACGTGAAAATGTCATCGGCGTACCGGTAGACCACGCGCCCGGGGGCCGTGAGTTCGAGGCGGCGGCCCACGCGTGCAAAAAGCTGCTGCCCCAGGACCCGCTCAAAGGCGTGAATCTGCCCGCTCAGCGTGGACGGTGACAGGCGCAGACGGGCGGCGGCGCGCGTCAGACTGCCCTCCTTGGCCACCTGCCAGAAATACTGCAGGTGATGGTAGTTCATCCGGTTCATGGTGCGGAGTGTAGTGCGTAGACGCGCGCAGCGCAACCTCTGCCGGCATAAGATCATTCGTTAAAACCGAACAGATTGTCGTTTATTATTTGATTTTCCAATCGTTGCCTTCGCCTTATTGTGAAGGGAACAGGCAACCGGATGCACGTCGGAAGGCCTCCGACAGGACAGCGTGAAAGGCGGCAGCTTAATCATGACCGACAGGAACGTCGAGATGCTACCGGGACTGTCCGAGCAGGAGGCCACCGCCCGGCTCGCGCAGGATGGGGCCAATGAGCTCCCCACGCAGAAGAAGCGCGGCATATTCACCATTGCCTGCGAAGTGGTCCGCGAACCGATGTTCCTCATGCTGCTGGCCGCCGGCGGGCTGTATCTGGTCATGGGCGAACCCGCCGATGCCCTGATGCTGCTCGGCTTTGTCTTCGTGGTGATGGCCATCACCGTCATTCAGGAGCGCCGCACCGAGCGCGCGCTCGACGCCCTGCGGGAGCTCTCCAGCCCCCGCGCCCTGGTCATCCGCGGCGGCGTCCGCCGGCGCATACCCGGGCGGGAGGTGGTCCGGGGCGACAGGGTCGTGCTCGCCGAGGGGGATCGTGTTCCGGCCGACGCCATCCTGCGCTGGGGCGTCAACCTCTGCGTGGACGAGTCCCTGCTCACCGGAGAATCCGTCCCGGTCCGAAAAGCGCCGGCGCCGGAGGCCCAAACGCTATCCAGGCCCGGAGGCGACGACCTGCCCGGCGTCTTCTCCGGCACCCTCGTCACCGCAGGCCAGGGGATTGCCGAGGTCGCCACAACCGGCGTGCGCACGGAACTCGGCAAGATTGGCAAGGCCCTGCAGCAGCTGGTTCCCGAACGCACGCTGCTGCAAATCGAGACCGCCCGCCTGGTTCGCACCTTTGCCTTGATCGGGCTGGCGGCCTGCGCCGTGGTCGTGCTGGCGTATGCCGTGACACGCGGCGGCGGCAGTACGGTCTGGAAGGAAGGGTTTCTGGCCGGCATTGCCATGGCCATGGCGACGCTGCCCGAGGAGTTTCCGGTTGTCCTGACGATCTTTCTGGCGCTGGGCGCCTGGCGGATCTCGCGCAGCAACGTGCTGACCCGGCGCATGCCCGCCATCGAAACGCTGGGCGCAGCCACGGTGCTGTGCGTGGACAAGACCGGCACACTCACCCGCAACCAGATGACGCTGCGCCGCGTGGTAACCCATGCTGGCGATGTGGATCTGGCGCTGACGAACGCCACTCTTCCGCCGCCGGTGCTTCCGTTGCTGGAGTACGCCATTCTGGCGAGCCGACCGGATCCGTTCGACCCCATGGAGCGCGCACTGCACGCCGCCGGAGAACGGCTGAACGAACACCCCGAACGGCTGCATGCAGACTGGTCGCTGGCGCGGGAATACCCGCTGTCCCCAACACTTCTGGCCGTCAGCCAGGCATGGCACGCCGGAACAGGCGACGAATGGATGATCGCGTCCAAGGGGGCGCCAGAGGCCATTGTGGCCCTCTGCCGTCTGGATGAGGTCGAGCGCGCGCAGGTGACACAGGAGGTCATGCGACTGGCCTCGGCGGGATTACGGGTGCTCGCCGTGGCACGCGGAAAATGCCGGGAGCCGGCGTTGCCGGCCGAACAGCAAGGACTGGCGTTGGAATTTGTCGGCCTCCTGGGGCTCGAAGATCCGCTGCGGCCGGCAGTCCCGGCCGCCGTGGCGGAGTGCCGGGATGCCGGCATCCGCGTGATCATGATTACGGGGGATTATCCGGCCACGGCCCAGAGCATCGCGCGGCAGGCAGGCCTCTCCACCCCCGACACCGTCATCACCGGCCCCGAGCTGGACGTCATGTCCGACAGGGAGCTCGCACGCCGCATCCGGGATGTGCATGTCTTCGCCCGCGTGGTGCCGGAACAAAAACTGCGCCTGGTGCAGGCGCTCAAGGCCAATCACGAAGTGGTGGCCATGACCGGCGACGGCGTGAACGACGCGCCGGCGCTGAAAGCCGCCCACATCGGCATTGCCATGGGCGGTCGCGGCACGGATGTGGCCCGCGAGGCCGCCTCGCTGGTGCTGCTCGACGACGATTTCTCGTCCATCGTGGCAGCCATCCGGCTGGGGCGCCGGATCTTTGACAACATCAAGAAGGCCGTCTCCTTTGTGCTGACCGTGCATGTGCCGATCGCCGGGCTTTCCATGCTGCCGGTGTTTGTGGCTGACTGGCCGCTGCTGCTGCTGCCGGTGCACATTGTCTTCCTGGAACTAATCATTGATCCCTCCTGCACGCTGATCTTCGAAGCCGAAGCGGCGGAGGACAATGTCATGAAGCGGCCGCCGCGAAATCCGGCGGAGCGCCTGTTCTCGCGCCATACCATCGGGGTGGCAGTGCTGCAGGGCGCGAGCGTGCTCGCGGCTTGCCTGGGTGTGCTGTACGTGGCGCGCCTCAGCCATACGCCGGACGCCGCCCGCGCGCTGATGTTCACCACGCTGGTGGTCTCCTTCCTGTTTGTCATCTTCGTCAACCGCTCCTGGTCGCAATCACTGGCCAGCATGTGGCGCACGCCCAACGCCGCCTTGCGCTGGGTGGTGGGCGGCACGGTGCTCTTTCTGGCGCTGGTGCTGTGCGTCCCCTTCGCGCAGCAGATGTTCCATTTCGCCCCCCTGCACGCCGGCGACCTGGCCCTGAGCCTGGCGGCAGGCGCGGCCAGTGTGCTGTGGTATGAGCTGGTGAAACATGCCCGACGTCACCGGAACCGGACATGAGAGACCTCCGCTCCATATTGCTGATACCTGCCACCGCGGCGCTGGGATTCGTTACCTGCGCGCTCGTTGGCACCGGTCTGCTGCTGGAACTGCGTCTGGATGCGGAGGACGGGGCCGTGCGCATCCTGGGGCTGGGGCCAGATGACTGGAGCGAACTGCACTTCTGCATCGCGCTGGGATTCCTGCTCCTGACAGCATTACATCTGTTCTTGAACTGGGCCTGGATCATTTCGGCCGTCTCCAAGGCCAGGTGGATTTTGGCCGTGATCGTAGTTGGTGTGCTACTCGTCGCCGCCTTGTTGCTCTGGCCGGCAGAAAAACAAACGGCTGGATGGGACACGTGGACACGCCTGCTCCGAGAATGCATTGATTAACTGAGAAAACATCATGAACTATTTCAAGACCACGGTGTTGCTGGCGGCGCTTGCCGGCCTGTTTATTCTCGTCGGTGGCATGCTGGGGGGGGAGAAGGGCGCGTTGCTGGCCCTGCTGGTGGCAGGTGTCATGAACTTTGCTACCTACTGGTTTTCAGACAGGATTGTTCTGGCCATCTACCGGGCGAAAAAAGTCAGTGAAACCGACGCGCCGCGCTTGTATCGGATTGTCAGGCAACTAGCCGCAAACAACCAGATGCCTTTCCCTGCCATCTACGTGATTCCCGATGAAGCGCCAAATGCGTTTGCCACCGGCCGCAACCCCCAACATGCCGCCGTCGCCGCGACCGAGGGAATCATGCGGATACTCAATGACGAAGAGCTGGAAGGTGTGATGGCACATGAGTTGATGCATGTGGCAAACCGCGACACGCTGATCAGTACGATCGCAGCCAGCATCGCCGGCGCGTTGACCTACCTCGCGCAATGGGGGATGTTTTTTGGCGGTGGCGGCCGCGGACGGGACAGCCGAGGTAACCCGTTGGTCGCCCTGCTACTTGCCATTATCGCGCCACTGGCCGCCATGATGATCCAGATGGCCATTTCGCGATCGCGGGAATATGTGGCGGATGCAGGCGGCGGCAAACTGTGTGGCCGGCCCCTGGCGTTGGCCAGCGCCCTGCGCAAACTCCACAGGGCAGCCGACCTCACCCCGATGTCTGTCGGCACGTCAGCTACGGCGTCACTCTTCATCGTTAACCCTTTTGGTGGTGGCGGGGTGACCAAACTATTCAGCACACACCCCCCGGTAGCCGAGCGTATCCGGCGGCTCGAACTTCAGGCGCGCGGACTGTAAACGTGCGCCTTGAGGCAAGGAACTGATAATGGAAACGGCTTTGGCGAGAGTTGTAGCATACCGGTCCCATCCGTTGATGCGAAAAGCTGCGCCGCACCACAAGCGATCTCCCACATCTCCTGCCAGGGGACGCAGTGCCACAAGGCGTCTGGAAAGGACAACCCCATGAAACCGCAGACTAAACTCCGCAGCATCTTCGCGAATGCCATTGTTGCCAGCCAGTGGCTGCAGGCGCCGCTGTACTTCGGACTGATCGTGGCGCAGGGCGTCTATGTCTGGCAGTTCTGCGTCGAGCTCTACCATCTCGTCTGCGGACTGGGCGGATTCAAAGCGCAGGAGATCATGCTCATGGTTCTTGGACTGATCGATGTGGTCATGATCTCCAATCTGCTGAAGTCCTTCATCGAGATTGAAAAGCTGCAAAAAACCGATGTCTACGTGCAGATGGGCATACATTTCCTGTTTATCATTTCCGCCATGGGTCTTGCCTATGTCGCAAAAATAACGGAAACCGCAGTCGCAGAAAGCCGCCCCGCGCACAAGCCGGCGGAGTAGCCGCCGCTTGCCAAAGAGGATTGCCGGATGTCTAAACAAAAGCACAAAGACGTTGCCGCCCCGAACCCCGCGCCTGTCCCGGCATGGCACACGCTAAGCGTTGCCGCGACGCTGGCGGAACTACAGACCGTTCCCTCCGGCCTGGACATGGATGACGCCAGGCGCCGGCTGGAGGTACACGGCCCGAACGAGCTTCAGGCCGCCCACCGGGCCTCGCCGTGGAAACTGCTGCTAGATCAGTTCAAGAATGTGCTGATTGTAATCCTGCTGGTGGCCACGGGGCTCTCGGCCTTCCTGGGTGAAGGCGTGGAAACAATCGTCATCGGCGCAATCGTGCTGTTCGCCGTGGGGCTGGGGTTCATCCAGGAGTTCCGGGCGGAGCGGGCCATTGATGCCCTGCGAAAAATGGCGGCGCCCACAGCCACCACGCTGCGTGACGGCGAGGAGCTCACGGTGCCAGCCGGACATCTGGTCCCGGGCGACATCGTGCTGCTGCAGGCTGGCGACCGCGTGCCGGCCGATGTGCGGCTCGTGGAGTCAATCAATCTGCAGGTCGAGGAAGCCGCGCTGACCGGCGAGTCCGTGCCGGTTGAAAAGCATGCCGCACCGCTGGCCGCCGCGGATGCCGCCCTGGGCGACCGCAGGAACATGGCCTATGCCGGCACCTCGGCCAGCTATGGGCGCGGCCGCGCCGTGGTCGTGGCCACCGGCATGAACACCGAGTTTGGCAAGATCGCCCGGATGCTGCAAACGGTGGAGACGGACCGCACGCCGCTGCAGAAGAACCTCGACAAGGTGGGCCACCTGCTGGCGCGCGTGGCGCTGGTGATCGTGGCGCTGATCGTGGCGCTGGGGCTGCTGCGCGGCCAGCCGTTCATGGAAATGCTCATCTTCGGCGTGGCCCTGGCCGTGGCCGTGGTGCCGGAGGCCCTGCCGGCGGTGGTGACCATCTCGCTGGCCATCGGCGTGCAGCGCATGGTCAGGCGGCACGCCCTGATGCGGCGGCTGCCTGCCGTGGAGACGCTGGGGAGCACGTCGGTGATCTGCTCCGACAAGACCGGCACGCTGACCCGGGATGAGATGACGGTGCGCAACCTGTACGTGGCCGGGCGTCTGTGGGAGGTGACCGGCGCGGGGTACGAGCCCGCCGGCCAGTTCCGGGTCGACGGCCGGACGGCGGAGCCCGACCTGGCGCTGCTGCAGTGCCTGCGGGGTGCCGCGCTGGCGTCCGACGCGCGCAGCGCGCGCGAAGAGGACGGCGGGCGCTGGCGCATCAAGGGCGACCCCACGGAAGGCGCGCTGGTGGTGGCCGCAGCCAAGGCCGGCCTCGTCAAAACCGAGCTTGAGCGGTTGGCGCCGCGCACCGGCGAGATCCCGTTTACGTCCGAAACCAAGCGCATGACCACGCTGCATGCCGCCCCGGAAGGCGCCGTGGCGTTCTCCAAGGGCGCCCCGGAAATCATCCTGGCATCCTGCACGCACGTGCTGTCCTGCGAGGGCGGCGCTTGGCGCGAAGAGCCGCTCGACGACGCCGGGCGTGACCGGATTGTCGAATCCGCCCGCACCCTGGCCGGCCAGGCCCTGCGCGTGCTGGGCGTGGCACGAAAATCGAACGCCACGCTCGAGCATGCGGAACACGGCATGACCTTCCTGGGGCTGGCCGGCATGATTGACCCGCCGCGCGCCGAGGCCAAAGAGGCTGTGAAGCAGTGCGAACAGGCCGGCATCCGGGTCGTCATGATCACCGGCGACCACCCCATTACGGCGCAGGCCGTGGCCCGCGAACTGGGGATCCTGAAAGGCGGGCGTGTGGTCACGGGCGCGCAACTCGACGGCCTGGACGACGCCGCCCTGGCGCGCGAGGTGGACGGCATCGACGTCTATGCGCGCGTGTCGCCCGCCCACAAGCTGCGGGTTGTCGGCGCGCTGCAACAGCGGGGGCACGTCGTGGCGATGACCGGCGACGGCGTCAACGATGCGCCGGCCCTCAAGAAGGCGGACATCGGCATTGCCATGGGGATCACGGGCACGGCCGTCACCAAGGAGGCGGCTGCCATGATGCTCACGGACGACAATTTCGCGTCGATCGTGGCAGCCGTCGAAGAGGGGCGCGGCATCTTCAGCAACATCAAGAAATATCTGATGTACCTGCTCTCCTCAAACATCGGCGAGATGCTGATCATGCTGGGCGCCACCGTGCTCGGCATGCCGATGCCGCTCAGCGCCGTGCAAATCCTCTACATCAACCTGGCCACGGACGGCCTGCCGGCGCTGGCGCTGGCCGTGGATCCGCCGGAGCGCGACCTGATGCAGCGGCCGCCGCGCAACCCGCGCGCCGGCATCTTCACCCGCCCGGTCGTGTTCCTGATGGTAGCCGGCGGGGTCTGGTCCGCCATTGCCAACCTGGGTCTCTTCACCTGGGCCCGTGCCCGGCAGCTGCCGATGGATGAGTGCATGACGCTGGTGTTCGTCTCGTTGTGCCTGGTGGAGTTCTTCAAGGCCTTCAGCTTCCGCTCCGACCGCCACACCGTGCTCCGCAAGCCGTTTGCGAACCGCTGGCTGAACCTGGCGATCCTGTGGGAGCTGCTGCTGCTGGCCGGAATCGTGTACCTGCCGTTCCTGCACAAGCCGTTCGGCACGTTTGCGCTGCCACTCGCGGTCTGGCCCGTGCTACTCTGTGTGGCGGCCACGATCATCCCGGTCCTGGAACTCGCCAAGTGGGCCATCCGGCGCGGCTGGATCCGCGGGGCGCACTGAGCTGCGCCGGGCGCAAGCGGCGGGGTTTGCCCTTGTTCTGCGAGAGTTCAGCGTGAGCAAGAGATGACCGGAGCCGGATTTCCTCGCGCTCACCTTTCAAATTTTCGGGATCCTGCAGATGCTCAAGAACGTCAACCGGATCGAAATGCTGGCTGCCGTGGCGGCCGTGGGGCTGGTGGCGGCGGGGTGCCTGGCGGTGCTCTTCCCGTTCCTGTCGGCGATCCTGTGGGCCGCGGTGCTGGCCTACACCACCTGGCCGCTGCTGCTGCGGCTGGAGCGGCTGCTGGGGGGGCGGCGATCCCTGGCCGCCTTTCTGATGACCGCCCTGATTGCGCTGGTGCTGATCCTGCCGTTTGCCGTGGCCGGGGTCACGCTCGCGGAAAATGTCGCGCGCTTTGAGGAGCTGCTCCGCCTGCTGCAGGGCGGACTTCCGGCGGATGCGCCCGAGTGGGTCCGGCGCCTGCCGTGGATCGGCCCGGACGTGGAGCGCGCCTGGCCGGGGTTTGCCCGTGACACCGGAATTATCTCCAGGACGCTGCACGCCTCCGGCTCAGCGGCGGGAAAGTGGCTGCTGCAGCACAGCCTGGCCTTTGGCAAGGGGGTCCTGCAGCTGGCGCTCAGCGTGCTGATCGCGTACTTCTTTTACCGCGATGGCGACCGCCTGATGGGCCGGATTGCCGACGCGGCGCAGCGCATCGCGGGGGACGTCTCGCAGCGCCTGCTGGCCATCGCGGGCAAGACGGTCCGCGGCGTCGTCTACGGCATCATCGGCACGGCGCTGGTGCAGGCGGCGGTGGCGGCGCTGGGGTTCTGGGTGGCCGGTGTCCCGTCCCCCTTCCTGCTGGGGCTGCTGACCTTCCTGCTGGCCATGGTCCCCGCCGGCCCGCCGCTGGTCTGGCTGCCGGCCGCCCTGTGGCTGTTCCACCAGGGGCACACGGGCTGGGCCGTGTTCATGGCGGCCTGGGGGCTGCTCGTGATCAGCGGCATCGACAACTTCGTCCGCCCCTACCTGATCAGCCGGACATCCAACCTGCCCTTCATTATCGTGCTGCTGGGTGTGGTTGGCGGCGTAATGGCTTTCGGGCTGATCGGTCTCTTCCTGGGGCCGGTGCTGCTGGCCGTGGGCTTCGCGCTGGTGCGCGAGTTCGGTGCACCCAGCCCGCCCCTGCCCCCGAAAGTGTAAGCCGCAGAAAAACTGTGCGGCGCGCATTACAAATCACCGGACGTTTGCCGCCGCGGCACACGGCACGGCGGATTTGAATATTCGGTGCGGCTGCATGTTCCACCAGATCCATGCGTGAGTATCGAGCAGGTAATTCACCTGGCGGCCTCCCACATCTCGACTCCAAGTGGTGAGATGATGTCTTTCTCGAACACCAGGGCAGAGGCCAATTTACCTGGTGTCAGGGTTGCTGCCGCAGATTGGTATGGCATGACCTGCGCGACAGGTTTTCCGCGTAGAGTAGAACCGTTGTGCCATGAACGCAGGTGCCGGGTTCACGGTCTCGTTAACTCATACGGCGGTCATCAGCGGCGCGGTTTACCGCGTACGCTGGATGCCCTGGTTCGGGCGGCTTTGTATTCGACGCCTGGAAGGCCTGCGAAGTGCTCGTCCTGGGTCCAAAGCGTAGCCTGTTCCGACCAGGCAGTTGAGAGGATGAGGCTGTCTGCCATTGGAATGCGGTGTTTGAGGCTGATGAGCGCAGCGCGGAGAGCGATCGCTTCTGTGACTTGAATGACCTTGCCTTGTTTCATTTGGCCAATGGCTTGCAGGGCCTTTGCTTCATCTGCAACCGCATTTACCTTCTTGAAAACTTCGTAGAGGCAGATTACTGGAACAACCAGGTTGTCCACATCCTCGATCAGTGGTGCAAACACACCTGCCTGGTGGCCCTCAAACAGGAATTCAACCCAACCTGAGGTGTCGACCACATTCATATTCGATCCTCCTCGTCACGATTGAATTTGGCATCAAGACCCCTGAGGAAGCCGCGCATACTGCGCATGGGGCGCACCGGGATCAGCTCGATGCGATCATCGAAACTGATGACTTGCAAATGTTCCCCGGCCCTGATGTTGGTCCGCTCTCTGACGGCAAGGGGGATTACTATCTGGTATTTCGGCGATACAGTTACGGTGTCCATGGTATCGATCCCCTTATGGTTGTACGAATACCATATCGATCATCGATGGTCAATATTATTTTAAGCTGCGTCATGATTTATATCATGATCCCTCCTTTCACGATTGCCCCGCTCCCGGCCCGCCCAGCGTGGCCATGGCGGAACCCGCGGAGACGAGCGCCACGCCCGTCCACTGCGCCAGCGTCAGGCGGGTCCGGAAGAGCAGCGCCAGGACGATCTGCGTGCCGATGAAGGCGCCGCCGGTAGCGAGCACCAGGGCCACATTGCAGTTGCCCGGCATCTGCTCGTAGATCTTCATCAGGAAGTAGATGCTGGAGGCGCCGACGATGTTGCCTCCGATGAAGCCGGCCAGCCAGCGTTTCGAGCGGCCGGTTTCGCCCTGGCTCCCGTACTTGAAGGCGACATAGGCGAGGATCTGCATCGTCCAGAAGACCAGGAGGTAGGCGGGCAGTTTCATGCGGCTTCCGTCCTCGTCGGCTGGACCGTGACGGGAGGCGGTTCAGGCGTCGCGCCCGACCAGGTGGCCAGGATCGATCCGGCCACGGTGAGGGCGATGCCCGCCCACTGCAGCCCGGTCAGCGGCGAGCGGTAGAGGGCCCAGAACGCGAACTGCACGAGCAGGCCCGACCCCGCGGTCACCAGCACCATGGCCAGATTCGCGTTCATGCGCTGGTAGATTCCCATCATGAACACCGTGGCGCTGATGCCCAGCACATTGCCGCCGATGAAGTAGTGCCAGCGATGCGCCGCATTGGTCCCTCCCTCCTTGAAGCAGATGGAGGCGGCAAGGTTCAGAAGCAGATTCACCGCCAGCAATGCCAGCGTGGCGGTACTCAGAGGTCTGTGTTTCATGTGTTCCCTGTGTCATGCAACGGCAGGCTCAGGCCGCGATACGATCCCGCCCGCCTGCCGTCCGGTTGTCATCCCAGCAGGAGGAGACGGAAGCCCCAGGGCGGAAGATCCCGCACAGTGAGACAGCCGCCAGATGACTCCGGTTTCAGTTCTACTTCCCGTTCCGGCTGACCAATGGTCAGCAGACGGCCGCGCCGCGCTGCAACGCGCAGGTGGACCGTCGCCTCACGGATCTCATCCAGGCCGGCGTTGAGCAGCAGCACGGCGCCCCGCTGCCGGTCGGCGGAGAGGCGGGCGACGGACAAGAGCGGCACGGTCTCGTCCACCCGCACCGGCATGGCCTCGCGCGAAAGCCAGTCCGTCACATTCTGCAGTTGCAGGCGCTTGCCCACGGAGTGCAGGAAGATCCACGGCGCATAGCCCATGACCACCACGCGGCCGCCGAGTTCGTTCTCGAAGGCCGTCATGCACGTTCCCTGCGGCCGGTAGAAGTAGTCCTCCAGCGTCGCCAGGGTGCGGACGCCGCCCGCGACCGGTTCCAGCACGTCGGCCATGCCGGTGGCGTCGCCCCAGAACTCGATGCGGGCATCGCGCAGTTGCCCGACCGAGGAACCATTGAGCGGATCGGCAGTGAAGCGCTCCATCATGCCGTTGTCCAGCCGCTTCGCCAGGCGCACGCCAGTCAGGTGCCCCAGGCCGCGCGCGCTCAGCACCTCGAGGGCGGTCGAATCCATGAGCACGCCGCCGGAGAGCATGCCGGTGAGTTCGTCGTCGCTGAACGCCTCTGCCACCCGTCCGCACAGCACGACGCCGCAACCGGACCTGTCGCCGGCAAGGGGCAGGCCGATCTCCCCCAGCACCCTGGGCAGAGAGATGTCGTGCCAAGATTGCGGACCCAGCCACCGCTCGCCTGCACGGACGGAGCGCCGGGCCATCAGGCGGCTGCTCCACGCCGGCCACAGCCCGGCCGTCGGCAGTCCCGCGGCATGCGCGACCCAGCGCTCCCACACCGGGCGGGCGGCCGGGATGCGCTCCATCTGCGGCAGGAAATCCGCGTACGCCCCGGGCAGCGCCATCATGTTGAAGGCCACGCCGTTCAGGCCGAAGGCGAGCGCCAGGGTGCATTGGTCGATCATCGCCGTTGCAGACTTCTTCAGGCGCTGGTAGGGAAAGTTCTCCAGCTCGTACTGCAGGTCGGTGACGGCCGGCGGGAGCGACGCGCGCTGATACCCGCACCCAAGCGCATGAATGTACATCCAGATCGGCGTCTCGTCGGAGTAGATGCTGCCACCCGGGCGCGCCTTGGTGGCGCGCAGAGCGGTATACCAACGCTCGAAGGCCTGACCCGAGTAGGTCGTCCCCCCCCCCGGTCCGCAACTCATCTTGCCGATGACGATCTCAGGATCGACCTCGTGGATGGCCGCGGCCACGTCCGCGAGCAGGGATTCGAGGGAGGCGATGTTCTGCTCGACCCACATCTCGCGCAGATGTCCCGCGGCGGGATCGTCGAAGGCTTTTACCAGTTCTTCGCGCGCATACGGCCGCCCGGCGCGCTGCGCGAACAGCCCGAGGCAGGTCGGGCAGAAGCAGCCCCAGAGTATGCCGTGCCAGTGCATGCGGATATCGTCGTCCACCCAGATGAAGTCGGGCCGGGCGGCGGCGACCAGCCGGTACTTGGCCCGCACATAGTCGCGCATCTCCGGGGTGTTGGGGCAGGCGCAGCCGGTGGAGACGCTGCCATCGTGGCCGACCATGGCCTGGAACGGCAGGGGCGGCATGTAGGACCACGCCTCGTTGATGTGGCCGATGGTGCACAGCACATTGATGCCGGCCGACCGGATGCCGGCCTGGCGCAAGGCGTCCAGCCGCCGCGCCGCCACCTCCATCCGGGGCGCGAAGTCGTCCAGCGGGATGTAGAGGTGGTGGGTGATGGTCTCGAACAGCGCCACCTCGTCGACGACCGGACGGTGCTCCCGGAAGAGGCCCATGAGGCGCCCGAACGCCTCGTCGGTCTCCCAGTGCGGCAGGCCGATGCGCCATGACAGCGTGAGGGGTGAAGTGGATTTGGTTTTCGGTTGGTTTTTCATCATGGCAGTCTCCTCATTGTTCGTTAGTAAATGGTTTCATCATCAGAACCTGACCATCACCTTCACCACGCCGGTCACCCCGTTCAACTCGATGATCTCCTTGCCGGCGTCGAATGTTTTCCATTCCCGGCCATTGACCGTCACGCTCTTCATCGGCGCGGATTGCGGGTGGCGCAGATGCAGGACAACGGGCACGTCCGGCAACTCCAGCACCGCCTCGATCGTGCCGGCATCGACGGTCTTGATCTCATACGACACGGGGCCGAAATGCGTGGGCGCCTTCTCGACGGCCAGTTTCTGAAACCACTGCCGCGCCGCGCCACGGCACAGATGCAGCACGCCGCCATCCTCCAGCACCAGCGCGTCGCGGATGAAGCGCGCCACCGCCACCGGCGTCCAGAGATGCTGCCGGTCGCCCGCGCACTCTTTGGCGCCCGGTTCCTGCCCGCGCTCCTCGCACCAACTGTACAGCGGCGTGCCGTGGTTGAGCGTGGAGTAGAGGTAGGCCGCGGCTTTTTCGCCCTCGTCCCGCAGGAGCAGCACTTCGGCGATGTTGTCGAGGGTGATCGCCACCCACATGCCGTCCTTCATCCAGCCGGTGTGCACGGGCTGGCCGCCGGGGCTCATCCGCGCCTCGCATTTGCGCAGCGTGCCGGTGATCAGTTCGTGGTGCGCCGGCAGGATGCCGCAAGGGAACGCGGCATAGAGCGCGCCCCAGCGGCTGCCGAGCGTCTGGCCGGGCACGCCCGGGATCCAGCGGTAGCCGTCCTCGCTGATCGCGCCGCGCTCCAGCGCCGCGAGCAGGTCGTCCAACCCGACGCGATGGATCCGGCGCAGCTCAGGCAGATCCTCAGTGCGGCCGAGGATCTCCGCCACCTCGATGGTGGCCGCGTCCGCATGGACAGCCAGGATGTTGTGGGGCAGGAACACGCCGTAGAAGCTGCCATCCTCGCCCCGCAAGCCGCAGTCGCCCATGCCGCGCGGCATCAACCCGTACGTCAGCGGTTTCTGGCCGTTGGCCAGCACGCGCGTCTTGGCCCGCTGTGTCTCCTGCCAGCGCGAACTGGCCAGCATCCGCGGGTACACCCCGGCCAGCCAGTCCTTGTCGCGCGTCAGTTTGTAGTGTTCCAGAATCGCCCAGGACTTGAAACCCGAGGCGCACCACATCAGATGCATCCATCCTTCCGGGTCGGCCCAGTTGCCGTCCGCGCCCTGCTGCCGCAGGAGCACACCGGTGTTCTCGCGGGCCTCGGCGTGCAGCCCGACCTGGTCGAACAGCACGGAGACGATCGCCGGCTCGCCCGTGTTCGGCGCCCGGTACATTTCCGTGCCGGGGCAGGCGGCGATGGAGCCGTCCGCCACCGGTTCGCACATGACGAAGCAGTCCGCCAGGCAGGCCCGAAACGCGTTCTGCACCCCGGGGTCCGGGAGGCTGAAGCGCGCGGCCCGGCCGATCAGGGAGCGCCAGGCCTCCTTCCCCGCCTCGAACTCCGTCGCCCAGTCGCGCCGGCGCAGCGCCGGCAGTTCGGCATGGTACGCCTTGTACGGCCGCACGATCCAGCCGGTCCGCTCCTCGCCGGGCGCCAGATTCCACTCCGCCTGCAGCGTCGACGGCGCCGGGACAACGATGTTCTCGATCCCGGCGGCCAGGACGATGATCCGATCCGCCCGCTCACTCCACCCGGCGAGCAGGACGTCTCGATCCGCGTCCGGCTGCACCCAGGCCGGGGAATACCCGGCCCATTTTCCCGGCTTCTCGCAGTCCAGGGTGATCTTGTGCGCGGCCGTGTCGCGGTTGCGCGCCGTCACCCGGACAAGCGCCGCGGTCTGGCCGCCGACGACCTCCAGCCGCAGCGAGACCTGGCCGTCTTCATAAGTCTGATCCAACACCGGCAGCCAGCCTTCGCAGCGCGTCCAGCGACTGGCGGCCAAAGGCTGTCCGTCCACCAGTGCCTTCAGACACACCTCCCAATCCACCCTGGGTGCCAGGAAAGAACCCAGCGGCTTGTTACGGAGGTCGTCATAGGACCACGCCAGCCGCAGGCCGGTTTCGGAACAGTCCAGCAGCGTCTTGTCGCTGCTGTTCGGCAGACAGACGGTCAGACGGTGCGGTGTTGCAAACGCATACGCAAAATCAACCTTCATTTCATCCCTTCGTGATCTGACCAATCCGGTCTTTGTTTTGTCATTCCACAGCGATACTAATAACCTGTCACCCTGTTCGATAAAATACCAACCCGCTTTCCGGCGTCTTTTCAAGAGTCACGCGCAGGCCGCGTTCGCGCAGTTCCTTGCCGG